>CAZCDH010000001.1:0-15948 GCA_964497715.1 Candidatus Woesearchaeota archaeon
CAAAAGACTCCTTATCTAGAGAGTGGCAGATATCTACAATCCAGCTTGACTTTAACATGCCAAAGAGATTCAAATTAAAATATACAGATAAGGATAGTGGAGTTAAAACTCCAGTTATGATTCATAGAGCATTAATTGGATCTCCAGAAAGATTCATGTCAATCATTATAGAACATTATGCTGGAAAATTCCCACTTTGGTTATCTCCTGTACAGGTTAGAATAATGAATGTAAATGATGATGTGCTAAGTTATTCTGAAAGCGTGAAGGAAGAGCTTGAACAAGCAGGGATAAGAGTTGAACTAGATTCTAAGAATGAATCAATATCCAAGAAAGTTAGAAATGCACAAAATCAAAAAATAAATTATATGGTTACAATCGGCGAGAAAGAAGTTAAAGCAAAAAAGTTGGCCATAAGAACAAGAGATGGCAAGATTAAATTTGGAGTTTCTGTTAGTAAATTTGTTAAAGATCTTAAGGAAGAGATTGAAGAAAAAAGTTAATTTTATTCACCAAGAATCAATACCAGATTTAACTTTCTCTGACCAGGTTTCGATTATTTTTTTTACAATTATTCTTATATTTTGTTTTGAACTGAGTTTGTAAGTGAATAGATATCCTCCATTCTTCAGATTCTCTTGTGATCTCATAAGAATCTCTTTTTCATTTAACTTTTTTACTGCTTTTTGAATTGTTGTTAAATTTAGTGATAGTTTTTTTGAGATTTCTTCGCTTGTAAAATATTTTTTTGAATTATCTAGAAAGAAACTCATGATTTTATACTCTGATTTAGTTAATCCCAAACTACATTTGATTATAGTCTCTATATTGAATGTTTTGCATGCGAAATCAATCATTTTTTATAAATTAATTTGATGATTTTTATAAGTTTCTAAAAAAAGAAAAAAGGTTAGGACATACAGTCCATCCCATTTTTACTCAATATCCCCGAACATCTAGCTTGCCTAATAAACAAAATAATGAACAGCAATACTGCTACAAGAGTAGTTCCAAGTATGGTTAGATATAATAGTGCGTTTGGCACAAATACCTTATACACAAAACTACCTAAAACTGCATATGCTACTATTGGACAAACCAGTCCCCATTGACTCACATAAAACTCTTTTTTAAAGAAATACTTAGTAAAGTAATCCTTCAACAAAGTAAGTCCGAATAATAGATACCATGTTTCGAATGCGAATGCTATAGTCATAACTAATAGGAAATACGGGCCCATGTGCATTGCAAAATTGTTTTCCAAATAATGACCTATCCTAAAAGCACTTATTGCTAACAAAGTTATATTTGGTATTACTATCAAGAAACTTGGCAAGAACTGCCTTTCTGGCAACCCTTTTGCAGCATAATGGCTCTTGAAGATAGATATTAACTTGACTGTTAGTAAGAAAGCTGCCATAGTTCCAGACACCATTGACATGAAAGCTGCGGTATGTGCAACGCTTGCAGATTTAGCTAAAGCGGCAATTCCAGTTCCAGTTACAGTTAACATAGATAGTGCAAATGGATGTAATAACCAACCAAAACTAATTTTTCCTACATCAAAATCTTCTTCAAATGAAATCTTTAGTAACTTCATATCAAATTTCATTAAAGCTATCCAAATAATTCCCCATGCAATTAGTGCAGGTAACATAAAAGATTGTAAATTATCTGCAAAAGATTGTATAAAAAATCTTATTGGACCGATGAATACATTCAATGTCATTATTATTGCAATAAATGGTGCTAGTATTGCAGTGTTCTTCAAAGGATCTTTTAACATCTCCTTATATGCGTCTGTTTTCTTCCACTTGTTAAATCTCTTAAATAAACCAACCATCAATACAATGTGTATAATTGCAAAGATTGCCATTGCAAATTCTAAAGATCTAAAAAGTAATTCTTTAATAATTGATAAACTTCCGTGACCCATTTGAGATAGAGTAACTAGTCCCGCCCCATGTTCAGTAGTATACTGAAAAAATGCGAAAGGTATTACAGATATCCCTCCTGCCCCCAAAGCCATCAAAAACATTAATGGATTAAATTTTTTTAAATTCATTTTTATCATTTCCTCCTAAAAGGACTGATAAAAAATGGAAGTACTATTTAAACCTTTTTGAGTACTTCTGTAATTTTGACGAAAATGTCCGTACACCTATCTCTTTCTTTATGAAAAATATAGATCTTTAATTTTGAATTAGCCCTTTCTTAATCTTTTTGTAGAGAAATAAATAACTTTCCAATGTTGGACTATGTGGATAATAATAAGGATAAAAAATAAAGGTTGAATGAGCTTTGTGAAAGGAAGAACTATGAATTTCGATGATAGCATTAGTACAAATATTATAATCAACAAATAATCTATAATCAATATGCTTTTTTTCATTTTATTCCCTCTTTATTTATATATTCAATAACATACTATTTAAGTCTTGGCAATTAATAAAATTCGTCCCAGTATGATACCTTATTTCTTTAAATTTATCACCTCAACCTTTTACAGTAATTGATAGAGAGGAAATAATCTTAAGAGTTAATGATCCTATCAACCAAAATAAGGTTCTTGCAATGATTAAAATCACAGATAGAGAACTATCAAACGATTTAACTAATAAATTTAACGAGATGTGGAAGAATTCTAAACTCTTGAAATAAATCAATTTTTAATTAATTTGATAGATTTATTTTCAGTTAACTTTAAATATAAATTAAGAAGAAAGATTAGAGTAAAATGTTAGATAAACTAAAAAACACTGTTGAAAAAGTCGAAGAATGTGAAGATTTTGTTAATTGGAAGTCTGAACATCAAGAAGGTTATTTAGTCAGTGCATTTTTTAACAATAAAATAGGCGAGTGGCAAATACACTATTATGATCCTGCTAAGGATGAGATGTCTGTATTCAATATTGAAAATGATGTTATTTCTATAGATAGTGATGAAATTTTTAGAAAAGAAAAAACTAAAATAAATGAGCTCCATCTTGAAGATATCAAAATAGAGAGTGTAGATGAACTAATTAAAAAATTAGTTGATGAGAAATATAACAGTGAAGAAGAAGCTAATAAAATTATTATCATACAACAGACCGAATTTCCAGTTTGGAATGTAACTTATGTTACTAAAGCACTAAACGTTCTTAATGTCAGAATTAATGCAATAACTGGCGAGATTATTGAAGAACACTTTGAGAGCATTATGAATTTCAAAGAATAAGAAAGATATTTAAAGGATGATTCTTAAATTTAGATTAATGTTAGATTTGACAATATGGATTATAATTTTTATAGCTAGTTTGTATACTTTAATTAAAGCTTCGGATTATTTTACTGATGCTGCAGAGAAGATTGGTTTGTTTCTTAAAGTGCCTGCATTCATTGTAGGAGTTACAATAGTTGCTATAGGTACTTCTCTTCCAGAATTGGTTTCTTCTATTTTTGCAGTTTTACGAAACTCTTCTGAGATTGTTGTAGGAAATGTTATTGGATCGAATATAGCAAATATATTCTTAGTCTTTGGTGTTGCTGCAATCTTAGGGAAAAAACTGAAAGTTGAATATGGTTTGATTAATGTTGATCTCCCAATGTTGTTTGGGTCAACAGTATTATTTAGTATAGCTATATGGGATGGAGTATTTACGATTGGAGAGGCAGTACTTTCTTTAAGTTTGTTAGGAGTTTATATTGCATACACTATTTCAACTAAAAAATCAGATAAAGAGATTAAGAAGGAAATTAAGAAGAGGAATAAAGTTAAAAAACCAAAAGGATTGGATAAAAAAGTTTGGTGGGCTCTTGGAGTAAGTTCAATATTCATTATGTTGGGTGCGAAATATTGTATCGAATCTGTTGTTCAACTATCTTCTATGTTAGGTATTGCCAAAGAGATAATCGCAGTTAGTGTTGTTGCGTTAGGAACTTCGCTACCAGAGTTATTTGTCTCATTTACTGCAGCTAAAAAAGGTAATCCTGAAATGGCAATTGGTAATGTTCTTGGTTCAAATATCTTTAATACTTTAGCAGTAATGGGAATCCCTGCATTTGTTGGAACTCTGATCATTCCTCGTTCAATATTAACATTCTCTCTGCCTGTAATGATTTTTGCAACTTTGACATATTTCTTTACAACTCAAGACAGAGAAGTTACAAGATGGGAAGGATTTATGTTAGTGATATTGTATATCTTATTTATTGGTAAGCTTACTTCTTTATTTTAGAATTCGATAGTTTTTCTTTTGGACTTAAAACCTGAGATTATTTTTATTTTCTTCTTGAAATGTTTTGTTAAAAATTTTTCAATCTCTGAATTTGCTTTTCCTTTCTCTGGAGCTGATTTAACTGAAACTCTATATGCATCAAAATCTTTATCAAATTTTATAGAATTCTCATTTGCATTTGTTCTTACAATTATTTTTGTTCTTTCCACCTTTCAATTGCCTCTTCTTCAATGAAATGCATCTTTCCAGGAATTATTAAACAGTGTAATTTTTGTTTGAATGTGGATTTTGCCAGATCTTTTAACTTTGCAACTTTGATCTCTTTATTCTCGCTCCCCATTCTTGCACAACCTATCGAAATTAGTTCTGGATCTATACCTTTATCGATTAGATATTTTGCAGCTTCTGGAATCTCTAGATATTTATCATTCTTTGGATCTAAATCAAGCAAGAATAATGTGTGATAGCCTAATTTGTAATTATCATGGAATACTTTTATTGGAACTTCTACATTTTCGTATCCAAAAGGTATAGAAGTTATTTTTCCAAATTCATAAGAGAATAGTCCTACATCCCCTATAGCATTAAAAATTGATGAATTGTGTATAACCTCTACATCAATTCCCTTTTCTTTTGCCTCTAGTAGTATCCCTATGTGAGTTGTTGCAACTAAAACATCACCAACAATTAGTACAGCTATATTCTTTTCTTTTGCTTCCTCTAAAATAACCGATATCTCATTCTCTATCATGGTCCTATCTGCAAGAATTATTTCTTTCCCATAAAATTTTTCAAGATCTTCAATCGAACAGTCTAGAATTGATGTATAATTCTCTAAATATACCTTATCTGCTTTTTTGATTAGCTCTAATCCTTTTACAGATATATCTTTTTCATCATTCAATCCTATTCCGATCATGTATAGTGCCATAAGAAAATTCTGAAAAATGTACTTTTAAGGGTTTTGGTAACTATTTCTTTAGAAATATTGAGAATATTGCTCCTGCTGAAATTGAAAGTAGGATAGTTTGTGGAATATTAATTAACAATACTAGCGAGGTAATTAAGAAAAGTATTGAGCTTGTCAAAATCAGATTCTTTTTTGAGTGAATTAGTGTTCCGTGAGGTAATCCGAATAAAAATATGAATAGTGCAAGGTTGGCATTTAAACTAGAAAACATTGCTAGACCGAGGTACAAATATATATTTTTTATGAATAGTGTCAGAATTGCTCCTAGCAACACTCCAGATAGCATCCAGTTTATGTCGCAAAGATATAGGAGATAGATTGTGATAATAAATAACATAGTCTTTGAAAATAGAGTGAAATATTTTTTTCCAGACCTTAGTTCCTCTTTTGTAAATTTGGCAATTATTACGCCTGCAATCAACCCGAGTAAAGCTATCAAAGATATTAAAATCATAATGTAAATTAGTTTGAAGAATTTAAAAAGATATTGGTGAGATTAGTTGTATATGTTTTTTATGTTTACTTGAATCATTTCTTTTATTTCAGTTATTAAATTTTCCTCGTTCTCTCTGTAACTCTCTATTTCTTCTGACATACTTTGAAGATTATCTGGACAAACTCCTACAAATCTATTTAATTCTCTTTTCAACTTACAAAGTTCTTCTAAAGAGTGTGCGTGTAATCTCCCAACTTCTTCTGGAATTTTTGTAGGATTCTCTACCATATAATCTATTATATCTTTTTCCATTTTTTTAGTAATTGAAAATAAAAAAACGCCGAGACTGGGATTTGAACCCAGACGCCCACAAAGGGCCCGGATTAGCAGTCCGGTGCAATACCAGGTTATGCGATCTCGGCATAATTGAGGATAACTAAACCTGTTTTTAAAGATTTCTAATTTAGAAACTTTTAAATATTGATGATTTCAGATAGTATGTATGAAGAGGTACAAGTTAAAGAGACATAAACGTTTGGAAATTTTCTTAGAGTTCTTAATTTTTGGTGTAATTATGGGAGTTGCAGAAGATTTACTTGCAGTAGTATTAGCTACAGATGCACAAATAACTTGGAAAGTTATTTGGATAGTTATTGCAGTTACAATTCCTTTTGCAATAATTGGTGAACTAATTGTCGATAATAAGGGCCCTTTCAAAAAATTGAGTAAAAAGATACTTAGAAAGTAAAACATAACATTTAAAAACGAATTCTTTCCCAATCTTATTAGCGAGATGGAGCAGTTAGGAGTGCTCGTCGGGCTCATAACCCGGAGGTCGTAGGTTCAAATCCTTCTCTCGCTATCACATTTTTCTTAATAAAAAGGTTTAAAAACGCATATTTTTCCTTATAATTTATGACAACTGTGTTAGGTATAGATGAAGCAGGAAGAGGTCCAGTAATTGGACCATTAGTTATAGCTGGAGTTCTGATTAACACTGGTGAAGAAGAAAGACTTGTGAAGATGGGAGTTAAAGACTCCAAACTTGTTCCTCCGAGAAATAGGGAGAGATTATTTGATAGAATTATTGATGTAGCTAAGAGTACTAGAATAATAACTATTGAACCAGATGAGATAGATAAAGCTGTAGAATCTAAGGAAATGAATCTTAATTGGTTAGAGGCTAAGAAAAGTGCTGATATGATAAATGAATTTAATCCTGATATTGTAATACTTGATTCCCCTCATCCTATTCCTGAAAAATATGGAGATTATGTTAGAGAGCTTTTGAATAATAAAGATGTTAAAATTATTTCTGAGAACAAAGCTGATTTGAACTACCCTGTTGTTGGTGCAGGTTCTATACTAGCAAAAGTTGTTAGAGAAAGAGAGATGGAAAAAATCAAAATGAAATATGGTGCTGTTGGACCTGGTTATCCTGCAAATCCTATCACTAAAAAGTTTGTTGAAGAGAACTTTGAAAAACACCCAGAAATCTTTAGAAAGAGCTGGGCTACATTTAAAAATCAAGTAAAGAAAAAAGAACAGAGTGCTCTTGATGATTTTAAATAAGATTATTTGTAAATTGTTTCTTCTCTTCTAGGTCCTGTTGAGACCATTTTTATTTCTGTTTTAATATGATCTTCTATTAATTCTACAAAAGATTTTACTCCTCTTGGTAATTCTGAATAATTATTTGCCCTTTTTATCTCCTCTCCAGAGAATCCTTCCATCTCCTTTAGTATAGGTTTGCATCCGAATGCCCTATCTGCCTCCATAGGAAACCATCCAATATTTCCAGCTGTTGGATGTTCGTAAGCTGTACAAACTTTTATCTTTTCCATATCTGCCAAAACATCTAATTTTGTAATTGCTAATGATTTGTAGCCATTTAGTAAGCTTCCAGAATTTAATTGTACTAAGTCTAACCATCCTACTCTTCTAGGCCTTCCAGTAGTAGTTCCGTATTCATTCCCTTTTTCCCTTATTATCTCTGCAAATTCTTCATCCATTTCTGCAGGAAATGGGCCAGGACCAACTTTTGTAGTGTATGCTTTAGTTATTCCCACAACATCCATCTCTTGAATAGGAAGTCCTACGCAAGGAAAAACTGCTGAAGCCAAAACATTTGAACTTGTACAGTAAGGATATGTTCCGAAATCATTATCTAATCCAATACCTTGTGCACCTTCAAAAAGAACATTTTTCTTATAATTTAAATAAAGATTAACTAAAGAGGAAACATCTGAAGCATACTCTCTTAATTGATTTCCAAATTCTAAGTACTCTCCCAAAACTTCTGATTCTTTTAGATCTGTTTCATGGCCATATAATCTAAGCATTTTTCTTTTTATTCCGAGATTATTTCTTATTTTTCCTTCTAACGACTCTTTGTCAAGTAAATCATGAAATCTTATTCCAGATCTATTTTTTCTATCTTCATAACACGGTCCGATACCTCGACTAGTTGTACCGATTTTTAATTTATTTTTTCCTACACTCTCTTCTTCCCTAGCTTTTTCCCTTGCTATGTCTAGTTCCATATGCCATGGCATGATTATTTGTGTTCTCGGATCTATATGTAAATCTAAATCTAAGCCTGATTTTTTCACACTCTCTATTTCCCCAACTAAGACTTTTGGATTTAGAACAACTCCTTGCGCTATCGCAACAGGATTATTATATAGCACTCCAGAAGGCATCAAATGAAACTTGTACTCCTCTTCCCCAACTTTTATTGTGTGTCCGGCATTATTTCCGCCTTGAAATCTGACTGTTAATTCATTGTCTTTTGCTAGAATATCTGTAACTTTGCCTTTTCCTTCATCTCCCCATTGGGCTCCGACAACTATTGTTCCAGTCATAAGCGGGTGAATTGAATTTTACTTATATACTTTTATATTGGTGAATATAGAGATGATGGCAAGCTTTATAATCTATGATTTTGTTTTAGTTTTATGGACAGAGTTCAAAAATTGTTAAGCAATTATGGTTATTGTAGCAGAAGGAAAGCAGAGACACTAATAATTGAGGGTAGAGTAAAAGTAAATGGTAAACTAATCAGTATAGGAGATAAGGCTAGTGGATCTGATGAAATAAGTGTTGATGGGAAGAGCATTATAAAAGAAAATAAAGTCTATTTGATGTTGAATAAGCCTACTAAGTATGTTACTGCTCTGAAAGACGATTATCATAAACCAGTTATTGAACTGATTAGAATTAAGGAAAGAGTTTTTCCAATAGGAAGACTTGATTATAACACTACAGGATTACTTCTTTTTACAAATGATGGAGATTTTGCAAACAAATTAATGCACCCTAGATATGAAATAAAGAAAACTTATGTAGTTAGAACAAATAGGCCGATAAAAGGTTCTGATATTAAAAGGCTTGAAAATGGAATTAAGTTAGAAGACGGGAAAACTTCTCCTGCAAGAGTTAAGAAGTTGGATGACTGTGTTTTCGAAATTACTATTCATGAAGGTAAAAATAGAGTCATTAGAAGAATGCTTGAAGTATTATCTTTGAAAACTAGAAGTTTGGAAAGAATTAAAATAGGTAGTCTGAGTCTTGGCAGTTTGAAAGAAGGAAGATTTAGAAAGTTGACTAAGAAAGAAGTTGATAGTTTTTTATGAAATTATATTTATGAGTACAGATATGTTTATTAATAAAATCTCATTCTTCATAATATGACATATGATGTGATTATAGTTGGTGCAGGACCTGCAGGTTTGTTTGCTGCAGATAGATTGGCCAATGAAGATTATCAGGTTCTAGTTGTTGATGAGCGAAAATCGGCAGGAGGGTCTGGAACCTTAACTGATGGAAAATTAGTGTATCATCCTAAAATAACTATGGATTTGAATGAATTAAAGATTTCTGAAGAAAAAGCAAAAGAGATTATGGAATATATTGATGGCAAATTCTTAGAATATGGTGCAGATCCAAATACAGGAAATGGAGATCAGGCATCTCTCGATAAAATAATTGAAAGATCTAGTAGATATAATGTAGACTTTATTGTTGGAAAACAGAGACATATGGGAACTGATAATACTCCGAAAATCATTAGGAGATTTAGAGAGGATTTGGAGAATAAAGGTATTGAATTTAAGTTAGGTACCAAAGTTGAAAACATAACTAAAGGATCACAAACTAAATATCAAGTAAATACAGAAAATGGACCAATTGGTTGTGAATATCTGATTGTTGGACCTGGAAGAAGTGGTGCTTATTGGATGAGAAATCAAGCAGGAAAACTAGGCATAACTCACAATTTGGGAGCAATAGATGTAGGAGTTAGAGTTGAATTGGCTGCAAGTACTTTTGACCCAATAACTGATGTTAGTTATGATGCGAAATTCCATTATAATACTCTCTGTCACGGAGACAAGGTTAGAACTTTTTGTGTTAATCCTCACGGATTCGTTACTGCAGAACCTAGACAGAATGCAATTGAATATGATGATAAATTATTACGTCCAGTAAACGGACATTCTTTCAAAAGAAAAAAATCAGATAATACTAATTTTGCTATTTTGTCTACAATCACCATGACAAAACCTTATGCAGACACTACAGAATTAGGTAGGAATATGGTTGTTTCGGCATATCGTGCAGGTGGATGGAAACCGCTTGCCCAGAGATGGGGAGATTTAAAAAGAGGTTCAAGATCAAAACATGAAACATTTTTAGATTCTAGTAGAGGTTTTGATAGAGTTATCCCTACCATGAGTTTAGATAAGATTACTCCTGGAGATTTGAATCTTGCATATTATGGAAGGTTTGTAGATAACATAAAAGAATTCATTGAAGTGTTAGATAATATTGTTCCTGGAACTGCACATCCGTCCACTTTGCTTTATGCACCAGAAGTTAAATTTTATGATACTAAATATTCTACAATTGGAGATACATTAGAAACTAATGTTGAAAATATATTTGTCACAGGTGATGGTGCTGGAAAATCTAGAGGAATAGTTGGTGCAGGCCTAACTGGAATATTAGCAGCAGAAGGAATAATTAATAAATAGATTTAAAAAAAAATTAAGATTAGTAAAATTATTCGTCTAATTGAACGATTTGAAATTTTTTGTTCTTCTTAACACTCTTTAATTCGAACTTTCTAATTCCATTTTCTTCAGCATACTTTTTAGCAGAGTCTTCACTCTTGAAAGTCTTTGGACCTTTTTTCTTTTTAGCTCCAGTTAATCTTGCTCTGTGTTGTGTGTGAGTTCCAAGCCTTAACTTCTTCTTTGCCCTAGTATGTATCTTTTTCATCGTATTTTCAAGCAATTTATATCATTTATAAACTTAACTAATTCTGAGATTAGAAAACCTTTAAAAAAGAAAGAGCATTACAAAAAGTATTTAAGTTAGATTTCAATAAAGAGGGTGATAATGACAACTGTACTAAAGCTTACAACTAATGGGTTTAAATCGTTTGCTACTAAAACTGAACTAGATTTCGGAAATAATTTTAATTGTATTCTTGGCCCTAATGGGTCTGGTAAATCGAATGTTATGGATGCATTATGTTTTGTTTTAGGTAAAAGTTCTGCAAAAGGGTTGCGTGCCGAGAAATCTGCAAATTTAATATATAATGGTGGTAAGACTGGAAGGGCAGCAAAGGAATCAGAGGTTAGTATATGGTTCAGTAATGACAATAATGACTTCCCTATTGATTCTAAAGAAGTTAAAATAAGTAGAATTCTAAAAAAGAAAGGTAATTCTATATACAAAATTAATGATAAGACTCATACAAGGCAACAGATTGTTGATTTATTGCGTAGTGCTAATATTGATCCCGATGGACATAGTATTGTTTTACAAGGAGATATAGTTAGATTCATGGAAATGAGACCTGTAGATAGAAGAGAACTAATTGAAGAGGTTGCAGGAATCTCGATATTTGAAGATAAAAAGAAAAAAGCTATGGGCGAGCTTGAGAGAGTTCAGGAAAGGTTGAACCAGATAAATATAATATTAACTGAAAGAGAGACTAACCTTAGAGAGCTTAGAAAAGATAGGGATCAAGCTAAAAAATTCTTGGATGTTAAAAAGAAATTCAAAGATAGTAAGGCTACTTTCTTACATATAAAAATAAAACAAAAAGAGAGTAAGAGAGAAGATATTGATAAATCAATAGCAAAATATGATTCACAACTTGAGAAAATTAGAGATAAGATTGGAGAACTTAAAGAAGGGATCGAGTCCAAAAATAATGAAATAAAAAAGATAAATGAAGTTCTTGATGAAAAAGGCGAACAAGAGCAAAAAGTCCTAAGAGTTGAAATATCTGACCTTAACTCAGACATTGTTAGATATAATTCTAGAACAGAGACAATAAAAAATGAATTAATTAAGATAGAAGAGAAAGTTAAACAGATTAAATCTGAATCTGCGAGTTATGGTAATGAAATTGTTGGGTTGAGAAAGAAGAAAGATGGATTCTTAAAACAAGTTGGTGAAACTTCTGAAATTGAAGAAAAGCTTAATGTGGAGATTAGTGAATTTAAGAAAAAATATGGACTTAGTGAAATTGGAGAGTTCGGCAATAAACTTGAAGAGATAGATTCAGAAATAGAAAAGAAAAGAGACCTTCTTAATTTTGCTATAGAGGAGAAACAAGAATTATCTAAAGAAGGAAATATTATCGAATTCCAAATAAAAAAATTAAATGAAGATGTTGCTAAACTTTCTGGGAGTAAAGAAAAGGCCAGGATTAAACAAATTAAAGGTGACATGTCTAAATGTATTAAACAACTTAGCAAACTTCGAAGTAGTGTAGAAGTTTTTGAAGGACAGTTAGAAAGAAACAGTAGTAAACTTCTAGAAACGAATGAGAACTTGGCTAGACTGAAAGCAAAGCATGCAGGAGCACAAGAAAAAGTTTTGAGCGACTTTGCTGTCAAAAGAATCCTTGAGGACAAAGGAAGAGGAATTTACGGCACTGTAAGTGAACTTGGAGAGGTTGATGACCAATACTCTCTAGCATTAGAAGTTGCTGCAGGTATGAGAACTAAAAGTGTTGTTGTTGATAGTGATTCTACTGCTGCAAAATATATTAGATTATTAAAATCAGAAAAATTAGGTATTGCTACATTCTTACCATTAAATAAAATAAAAGCTAGGGCTAAAAATCCTGGAGTAAATAAAATACTGAATAAGAAAGGAGTTTATGGACTTGCCATTGATCTTATTAATTTTCAGCCACAATTTAAGAAAGTCTTTAGTTATGTTTTTGGGAGCACTGTTGTTGTTGAAAATATAGAGACTGCTAGAAAAGTTGGAATAGGTAGTGCTAGAATGGTCACACTTAACGGAGATCTTCTTGAACCAAGCGGAGCGATGGTTGGTGGACATAGGCGTAAATCCGCATTAGGATTCTCACAGAAAAAGATTGATACAAAACTGCAAAAACTTGAGGAGAGTAGAAACCATCTAGATAAATTGATTACAAGTGTTTATTCACAAAAGTCAGAACTAGAAGAAGAAATAGCCAAAGTTAATGTAGAAAAATCAGAATTAGAAGGAGATTTGATCAAATTAGAAAAAAGTCTTGGGATTGGATCTAATGTTAATGATTTTGAGAGCGAGATTAAAAATCTTAATACAAGAAAATCTGAGATTGATAAAGAAATAATTGAAATAAATTCAGATTTATCCAAATTTGAGAAAGAAATTGAAAATCTTCAAAAATCTAAAATTAAGGTTAGAGAGGGAATGAGTAAGAAAGAGAGTTCTGGAATCGATAAACTTGAAGAAAAATATAATGCTGCATTTAAAAAGAGAGTTCAAATTGAATCTGAAGTTAAAACTATTGATGGAAAAATTCAAATGATAGATTCTGAGAAGGGTAAATTTGATAGTATTGTTGAATCTTCTATTAAAGATAAGGCAGAATTTATTGAAGAAAATAAAAATATTGAAAAAGTTGTTAGAGAGAAAAAAATAACTTTGAAAAAGAAAGAGAAATTAGAAGAAGAGTTCTATGGAAAAAATAGAACATTATCTGCAAAAAGAAATAATTTAACTGAAATGATCCAAAATATGCAACAGAAAATAGATAGAAATAGTAGCGAAGTTGGAGTTGTTCAGATGAAAAAGAATAATATCTCTATCAATAGAGCTAAAATAGTCTCTGAAATTGAAGCACATAATGAAGAGTATAAAGAGTTTAAAGATGGAATTATCAAAAGAGGAATGGACTTAGCTAAATTACAAGAAGAAATAAGAAGCTATGATAGAATCATGAGAAATGCAGGTAATGTGAATATGAGGGCATTGGAAGTCTATGATCATATAAAAGAAGAGTACGATAAAATGCTTGATAAAGTCAACATACTGAAATCTGAAAGAGAGGATGTTCTTGAGATGATTGGAGAGATAGATCAGAAAAAAACTGTTGAATTTATGAAAACATTTGATGATTTGAATGAAAAATTCCAGACTACTTTTGGTTATTTATATAGTAAAGGAGAGGCATCCATTGTTTTAGAAGACATTAACGAACCTTTGAATGGTGGAGCAACTATCAGTGTTAAAACAGGTAAGGGGAAGTATTTAGATATCCGTAGCCTTAGTGGGGGAGAAAAAACTCTTGCAGCGCTATCTTTTATTTTTGCAATTCAAGAACATAATCCTGCTTCATTCTACTTAATGGACGAGGTAGATGCAGCACTAGATAAACATAATTCTGAAAAATTATCCAAAATATTTAGTAAGTATGCAAATCATGCACAGTATATAGTTATATCACACAATGACGCTATTATCTCTGAAGCTGATCAAATATATGGCGTAACTATGAATAAAGATAAAGGCGTTTCTAAGGTTGTTAGTTTAAAAATATAAAAAAAATTAATTTTTATTGCATCTGAGATCTGATCCATCACAATCTTCATCTATTCCATTACCACAGATTTCTAATGCACCAGGATTAATATCTTCATTTAGATCATCACAATCTAGTGAATTGAATGCCATCTCATCTAAAGGATATTGTGAGTTCTCAAAATTTCCCCAACACTCAAAATGAATTATTTCGTCAACCCCATATACATCATGATCCTCATCTAAATAAAAAGGTCTCCAAAACCATCTTGTCGGATCTTCTTCCGCACAATCTATCCCAAGAGGACATCCATCTCCAAACCCATCCCCGTCATAATCTAAACAACCAGTTTCAATCAACCCAGTTTTATGAGAGTTTATATCTAGTCCCATTTCTGGACTCATTTGTTGATTGCATCCAGAGATTATTACGGCTGTTAAGATTAAGAAACTTAAAATAATTTTTTTCATTTAGTTATCACACTCCAATTTTAATTTCAAATTAGGATTAGTTCTATATATAGTTTTTGTTTTTTATTTAATTAGATCTATCAAACTATCATAATTCTCCGCCCTATGGGGAAATATGCACTCGCTACAGTCTTTTATTTCATTCTCTAAGATTGAATAATTGCCTGGACAGTCTTGATGGTATAATGGACAGTAACAGAATAAACAATTAAAATTATCTTCATCTAGTTCATGACAGGGAAAATACTCGCAAGAATTATTTGTAAAAAATTTAAAGCCCATAATAAAAATAAAAAAGAGAGAGGAAATTATTCCTCCTCTTCATCATCAAATTCTATTATTACTTCGTCATCGTCATCTTCTTCGTCAACTTCTTCTTTAGGCCCCTCTTTCTTTGGTTCTTCTTTTTTTACTTCTTTTTTAGGAGCTTCTGATATTGTTGTTTTCTTTACTGGCTCTTCGATTTCGATTTCTGTTTCTTTTGGCTCTTCTTCAACAGTTAGATCTTTGTAATCTTCTTCTTCAATTTCTTCTTCAAAGAAGTCTACAACTTTCTTATGGAAGTTAGTTCTCATTGCTACTAAGATCACTAAGATTATTGCCAGTAATCCGATTAAGTAGTTTGAATAACCCATTAGTGAACCAAACATGCTTGAAAGTCCTGCAAACAAAGGTTCTCTTGTTGCTTCTTCCAGATCTGTTGTTGCCGCACCTGTGATATCTGCAACTTCTGTATCGAAATTTAGGTATTCATAAGTTATATCTGCCTTATCTCCCACCATTCCATCAAATCTTACGATTACATCGATTACACCATCTTCATTCATATCTATTTCTTTGGATTCTCCAATATCTAATGCAACTAGTATTGGATCTGAATTGATAGTTATTACTATCTGAGTTTCGCCCACAATTTCTGTAAGAGTTATTGTGTGTTCTTCCTCTCCAAGATTGAATGCATTTGGCTCATCTATTCCGATAAGAGCTGTTATAGTTTCATAAGTTAACTCTTCAGT
>CAZCDH010000001.1:16048-89614 GCA_964497715.1 Candidatus Woesearchaeota archaeon
TACTTCTGGAGTTTCTTCTTCAGTTACTTCTGGAGTTTCTTCTTCAGTTACTTCTGGAGTTTCTTCTTCAGTTACTTCTAAATTTTCATCAATTAGCGCTTCAGTTTCTTTCTTTACTTCAAATAGTGATTTGAAAAAGTTTGATACTTTCTGGAATATTGAAGTTCCTTCTAATCCAGTATTTACAACAACTGCCCCTGTTGGCATTGCTGCACCACTATCTGTGACTTTTATGTTTATAGTCTTTGAAGCTAGTATTGTGCTATCTCCTAATCTTACAGATATTGTTGCTGAATAATCTCCATTTGGTACTTGTGCTGAAGGTGCAACATATAAGTAAATTAATTCAGATTTTGATTCATCTAGTGCTATAATAGACGGATTCAAGTAAACAAAGTTTGCTGCGGTACCTGTTACTGAAACATCATATGTTGCCATATAAGTTCCCATATTTTCTACTACTATTGGAACAGTTGCACTAGCATCGTAATAAACTTCTATTTTTGTTTCTTCTAATCCGATCTTTGCTTGATAACATTCTTCTTCTGATACTGTTGTTACTTCTATTTCATTCTCTGCAGCGATCTTATCACTATCTGTTGCTGATGCCTTTACTTTGATATTATAAGTTGCTGGAACAGTATTGTAAGTAGGACTTATTGTCAGAGTTACTTCCTTTTCTTCTCCTGCTTCTAGATCAACTCTATTTTCGTCTAAAGTTGCCCAACTAGGCCCTTCTAATTCTATAGCATAGGATTTTGTAAGCTCCCCATCATTCCTTATTGTTACACCGTATGTATTTTCTAAAGCATTACATATCTTATCTTCTGATCTTGAAACATCTACAGCTACAGAATAACAATCCTTTACTTGAACATTAAATGTATTTCTTAGGTCTACATCTCCAAGTTCTGAATCTACTTCGAAATTTACTTCGAATGTACCTTCTACACCGTAATCAGGAGTTAAGATTAAATTTACTGTCTTGCTCTGTCCTGAAGGAATATCTAATTTATTATTTTCAACATTTGCCCATGCTGGACCGTTTACATCAAAATAATAAGTATTTTCAGTTGAACCTTCATTCTCTATCTGAACAGGAACAGCTACTTGAGCGTGTTCACAAAAGGATATTAGGTCTTGTTCTGTTTGGATATCAAAATTGTAACATGCATCTGCAACTAGTTTAGCTCCTGCTGACTTTACTGATGCGCCAGTAGAAGGAGTTGCAATAACTGTAAAGTCATAATCGCCCGAATGACCACAACTTGAAGTTATGTATGCATAAATTAGTTTTGATTCTCCAGAAGTTAAACTGATAACTTCTTCACTTAGTACCACAGCACTAGCTGAAGGTCCTTCTAATGAAAGATAATAAGTTTCAGAACGCTCTCCCAGATTCTTTATTTGGAAGTCGAACTTCTCTGATTCGCACGGACAAACATGTTTTGCCTCATCAAGTGCTTCGAAAGTGTAATCAAAACAATCATTCACAGTTATAGGATGTACAATTGTTTTTGATCCTTCATTTGAATCTAAAGAAATTGAAAGTGAATATTGTCCAATATTTGTTGAGGACATTGGAGTTACATAAGTGAATATATTTTTGACTTGCCCTGGTGCAAGTGTGAATCCTTGTGGAACTGTTGTAGAAAAAGGTGCTGCTGTTCCAGAAGAGGTTATAGTAAAATCCAAAAATGTGTCTCCTGTGTTTTCAATCGCGTCTGTAAATAGTCCTGTTGATGTAGGACATACCGGATCCATATTTGATCCTTCATAAACATTGAAGTTACCGCCCGCTAAAACTAACGGTAAAATAAATGTCATTAACATTAATAGTATTATTTTTTTATTACTCATTGTGTAGACCTCCTTTTGTCACTAAAAGGAGAAACGGAGTTTTATATAAAAACACTATTGAGATTTAAAGTATATGATTCACTATAATTTATTTATAAATATTTAAAAAGGGTTTTTAAAAGAAATGTACAAAAAAGAAAAAAAAGAAAAAAAAGAAAAAGAAAGAAGAACTAGTAATAACTTTGTCCTTCTTCGATTAATGGTTCTTCACCATCATTACCTTTGCCTAATTTTTTAGCCATTAGAACTATTCCTAGAATTACTAGAATGACTAATAATACAGCGAATCCAATCTCAAGACCAACTCTAACATCATTTAAACCAGAAGTTTTTGCTGATTCAACTACATTAGCAGTTAGACTAAATTCTTTGACTACAGAACTGCCAGACAATACTTTTACAGTGAATTCATTTGATTCATAACTTGCATCTTCGTTTGCATAAACATATATGAACATTTCTCCACTGTCGTCTGAACTTACAGTCAAAGTTAAAGGATCGGCTCTTGCTGTTCCCCAAGCACTAATATCTTCCACTTCTACAGTGTAAGTTATTGCACCTGAATCAAGGTTGGCAAAAAGTAATCTGTAAACTGCACCGCTACCTCGTACTATGTTCTGAGATTCAACATCAATGCTTACAATAGCATCATCAGTTGTAGCTGAGGCACCACCAATCACAATAGTTTCTGTTTCTGTAACTACTTCATCTCCGTCATCGTAAACAACTTCGATTACAATATCATACTCACCAGCTTGTGTGCCAGAAGGTATTAACATTGCTAAATCTTTATGAACTTTGTAGTTGTCATCAGAATCATTGTTATAATCTTCTTCTGAATATAGATCAAATAGAGTTGTGTAGTCTTCCAAATTTAACTCTGGAATACTCATGTAAACTCTCACATCATCTTGTGCATCTCCTAGATTTCTTACACCTACACTAGCAAACATAATTTCGCCAGCTTCAACGTTAAGGTCTCTTGGAGTGAAAACAAAATCATAGATCTCTAGAGTATTACTCAATTCAACGCTTATATTAGCTTCGAATAAAGTGAACTCACGCACACCACCATTGTAGTTGTATGCTTCGATTTCTAAATCATGTGAACCTACTTCCAAATCTTCAGGTAGTTCAATTGTTAAAGTCTTTACGTAGTATCCGTTTGCTACAACATCGAATTTTGATGTTTTAGCTTCTAGATCGTATTCACTGTCTGCTAAAGTAGCTTCAATTCTAACATCATCTACAGATTCATTTGCTTTTAATAAAACTTCAAGTTCTAATGTATCTCCTCTTTCAAGAGTAAATACAATATTATTACTTTCTGCTCCATCAAAATCAAATCCATTAATAGATACTTCATCTATAGAATAGTCAGCTAATTTATCATTGTTGTCTACGCTATTCGCAATTGTGGTTCCCGCAAATCCTAGTAAAATAACTAATACTAGTAACATTGCAGTCATTATTTTATATCCTTTCATTTATTAACCCCTCCTTAGTCAAGGTTGTTGTACTCAAGTAGTAAGAAAGGGTATATAAACCTTGTGGTGACAACAAAACCCCTAAAATATTAGGTGATTTCTAGAACAATTTGTAGTATATTTATCTTTCTTTTTTAGATTTGAGTGTAGCATCCAGATCTATCAAGTATTTCCCATCTTCTACCTTGTAAACTACAGGTTTTCCCTTGAATAATTCAACAAGGTCTATTTCATACTTACCAGGTTTTAGAACTCTAACAGATTCAATGTCTAAAAATACAGGTTGATCAGGGTCAGGATCTCCCACAATTTCTGCAACATCCTTCTCTATCTGTAATCTATCTTCTTTTGTTAGAGTTGCAGACATCTCTTCTGCTGCCTTAATTTTAGCCTTTTTCATAAAGAAAAAAAACCTTCCACCACAAGAACATCCAGATAATAATTCTTTTGCGCCGTCTTTAAACATTGAACCACATCGTACACACTGATGAGGCATTATTTCTTTCTCCTTCTTCGAGGCGCCTTAGTTAGTAACTCTATCTTTGATGGATCTTTTCTAATCTCTTTGATTATAGTTGCTGGACCGATTATAGTTAGTCCTTCTCTTCTACCCATTAGAATTTTATAGAATCCGTCTTTTAATTTTGTTGAAAATGGTTCTTCTTTTTTCTTACCATTCTTTCTTTGTTTTTGATTAGGATTGATTGTACAGAAAGAGATTCCCTTGAATTTCTTTGTAATTACTCCCATTGTCTTCTCTATTAGTTGAGCTTCCTCATCGGGCCTAAGCCTTCCTTCTAATAATACGATCCTTTCATCCATAACTACTTCTATTATCTTGTTTAGCTTTGCTTCTGTTTCTAATCCAGAATGCTCCCTGTATGGAATATATTGAAAAGTTATCATTTTACTAGTTTAAACAACTCCTTATAGAACTCATCTATACCCTTTCCTTTCTTTGCAGAAATCCCAATTATTGGATATTGAGGGAATGCGTTCTCTATTTTTTTTATCTTTGATTTCTTTAGATCTACTTTATTTGCAACTATTAATACAGGTATATTTCTAGCTGCCAAGTTCCCTATTATAGTAATATTAACTTGTGAATAAGGATTTTGTGTTGAATCTAAAACTACTATGACTGCATCAACATTATCTAACCATTTTATTGAGTCTATAACTCCTTTTGTTGCTTCTTTTGCTCTAGTTTTAGCTTTCTTTTTTGATAGTTTGAATTTTAGAAAGTCTTCATAGTCTATCTTCGTTGCAATTCCTGGAGTGTCAACTATATTAAAATTTAATTTCTTACCATCAGATTCTATCTCTACACCTTCTTTCATCTGCACTTCTCTGGTTTCATGAGGTAAATGCGATGCTACTCCGATTTCTTCTCCAAGCCAATCCATACAGATCTTATTAGCAAGAGTAGTTTTACCTGCATTAGGTGGACCATAGAATCCTAGACTCATTTCCTTCCTTTTTGCAAATACATTGAAAAAGTATTTTAAAAAAAATGTTTTGAATTTTTTAATTATTAATCACCCTTATTTATTGAATAAATGAATTGGTTAGTTTATACTTTTAAACCTTTCGACAAAAACTTATTCTTTCCAAAGAATTAGCCTTACTAACACTACTTCTGAACCATCATTTACCATTATTAAACTGTCTGAATATGCTATCTCCGAAGTTGTTGTAGGTATTATGCATGAAGTTGTGTCTTTACATAGTGTAAAATTATATGCCATATTTGTTTGCACAGTATCGTTTATGAAAGAACCAATTTCTAAAACGTTCTCTGCAAATGCAAAATCTCTCAGAGATTCATTATACTCTATTTTATTTAATATGGTGTCTTGTAATAATTCTATGTCTTGAGGAACCGCAGGTTGATCCGATTCATGAACTGTGATTGTAAAAGTTATGGCCATAAGAAATATTACTAGTGCTATTACAGCTTCCAAGGTTTTCATGTATGCCTTTTTATTTACCATGTCTTCACCAAAATTGTTACTAGCTCTCTTTCTGAATCATTATGTATTTGCCACTCGCTCCATTTAAGTACTCTAACAGTTGAGTCCAGGTTTGGTTCTACCCTTGTATAATTAAGTATTTGATTAGATAAGTTAACTCCTTCGTAAATCTCTATTGCGAACTCTTTGGAGGTTGGAAAATTCCATTGAGACTTTAAAGATCTGTAATCTGCAGGTAGTGTGTTAAAGTATGGGACGTATATGCCTTTTAGTGATTCTTTAACTCCGATTGTATAATTGAAATCTATCGATGGGCTCAAACTGGAGATAGCATTTGAATAGACTAGTTCATCTGAGTGGATTATTGTAAATTTGTTTGTCGCTGTAAAAGCGTAAATAAAACTTAAATCTCCTCCAGAGGCACCCATTTCTAATTTATTCGAGGATTCATCCAAGATAATCATATTTGTATCATTAAGGAACGTATAAGATGGCGGAAGGTTTAAAGTTATATCATCCATATGACCCCCAGGTTCAACAAATAAAGGATATATTGAAAGTTTTATGTAGGTGTCTTCTTCTAAACCTTCTTTTATTATGGATGTTAGAAAATCATTATCGTAATCTCTTGCAAGATTTGGTGTTATTAATATGAAAACAATTAATAGATAAATTATGAAGATTCCAAAACTTATAGCCCAATCGATGTAAGATAGTCCTTTTTTATTCATTTTATAATCCTGTTGCTGTTGCGAAGAGCAAATACCCTCCCACAATCATGATCAGTGCGTGTTTTATTCCGTATTTGAATTCTCCCTCTGAGAACTTACCGACTATCAATCCTGCGAAGAACCCTTGAATCAATATTAATGCTGTGAAAATTACATCATAGTCTAATTGAGATGGAGCTATGGTTAGATCATTGTCAGTTCCGAACATTCCCCCTCCTGTGTCTCCTAGAGTCTGTCCGACTATCATGCCACCAGTTCCTTCTAATTGAGGTAAGAGATAGACCATTAGAACAATCATTATTCCAATGAATATAAAGAAAACAATATATCCTTGTAAAATTTGTGCGAAAACCATAGATTTCCTTTCTTCTTTGATTTTCTTCATCTGTAAAACTGAAGAAGTTACAGCAGAGAGAACGTCTTGAATATTTCCTCCACTTTTTTCTGCTTCAATAACTATAACTACTGATTTTTTTATTAATTTATTTTTTGTGTCTTTTGCAAATGTCATTAATGCATCTCTTAATGGACGGCCCCATTCTAACTGTCTAGCTAACTTTTTTACATGAGGAGTTAGTGAACCGTAATCCGCTCCTGAAATCATTTTTATCGATTTCGGGACAGGAATCCCTGCCTTTACAGAATTAGATAGTGCCCTAACAAACTCCAAGAATTTTTCTTCTACTTCTTGCTGTCTCTTATTCTCTTTAACTATATCAGATAGAAAGGGCATGGCAATAGATAGTAATCCTAGTGCTATTGAAGATTTTTGCCACCTTGTACCTGCAAGGATTGGTGTAAAAGCTAAAACTAAAACGATTATACCCAAAATTCCGAGTGCTATGTGTTGAACTTTAATTTTTAATTTCATATTTCTGAGTTACTTGCCTCCAAGAATAGTGCGAATATAATATTTAAAACTGGCATTAGAACGAAAACTCCTAATGAAGATACTGTTGCAATAGGAACTCCTCCGAGATCTGGAGAGATTGTCTCTAAAATTGCTAGAGTCACAACAAATAATAAGGGTGCTGCTATTAATAATCCTGTGTACATATCGGAATATGCAGAGATAGCCTCTAAATACTTCTTTTGATCTAGGCTAAACTGTACTAATGCCTCATCAGATTTGTTTGATAGATAGTTCTTTATGTTCCCTCCAGTCTCTATTGTTGAAACAATTCCATGTAAAAGTTCTTCGAATTCTGGAGATGGAGTTGTTTTTGCAACAGCTTTCAGAGATGTAGAAAGACTGTAACCAAAAAGGTTCATATAATTCATAATTCTTTTGAACTCTGTGTCAAGTTCTTTGTATTCTTTTGATTTAATTAGTAATTCGAATATCTTGGAAGGTTCTGCTCCAGAACCAGCTACAGCAGACATGTGAATTATAGCAAATACTAATTCTCTTTTTATCTGACGTTTCCTCGAGTTAACTACAGAGAACGGATACCAATACATCATCAAAAAAGTTATTGGCATAGCAAGAATGCCTATTAATAATGATAATAAGATCTTATTCAATATGATAAATGCTAAAATTGTAAAAACAGGGAATGCTAGTAGTGCAGAAAATACCATCATATCTATATAGCTTCTAGAAAATATTTTCATATTTGCAGAGTTCAGTGCAGAAAAAAGTGATTCAAATTTATCTTTGTGTGATTTAATAACAGAGAAAGTTATTCTTTCAACAACAGCATTTGAGAGTTTTGCATATGCATTTGATTTGTAAGTAGTGTATCCTTTTTCTTCTTCAGGAGTTTTTGTTTTTTCTTGAGCATTTACAAATTTCTTTACATCTTCAGGTGTCAAGTTTATATCCTTTAAAAAAGATTTTTTTAGAGAGAATGATAGTTTTGTATTAAATGATTTCTCAGTTACTCCAGATCTCTGAGAGGTTTGTTTTGCTCCCTCTACAGTCGGAGTTTGTTTAATCTCAGAATATACTTCGGACAGATTATCTTTTATTTTTAATAGGGCAAACTTTATTTTCCTATCATAGTCTATTAAATCCTCTTTATTTCCGCCAGATGCAACTGATTTTTTTCTTTTTATAGAGTAATCAAGTGCCTCTTTTGAGGATTCCAATATCCTTTTTGAACTCTGTTTGATATCTACTTCCATCATTTTTTCGTTTCTAAATCTATTTGTTTTTGCATGCTTGTCAAAAGTGCTAAAATGTAATTTTTTAGTTTGTCTAAACTAGAGCTTATTTCTTTCAATTCTTTCTTGCGAGTATTGTTTTTTGTATTTAGAATTTCATCATATAACATTTGTCTCTTTTGTTTTAGAACAGAATATTTCTTTATAACTTCGTCTAGAGTTTCGGCATTTTGATGTAACATTTCAACAGTCAACTAGACCACCCCGAATCTCCGAAGAACTGCGTTCGGATCTTTATAGTATTCGCTGATTATCTCTTGAACTTCTGAAAATTCGAACACTCTTTTTTCATATAATTTTGAGAGCAACCTTACCCTTTTGTTATATTCTGCGATTAAGTCTTCTTCCTTAACTCCTTGTTGTAAAGAGATTTCTTTGAATACTGCACTTTCTGAATTTGCCATGAAAGAGTCTGTTCTAGGATCCCATACAAAAGGATTATTTATCTTTGCTCCAGCACCAGATATTGAAATAATCTCTGACACTTCCTTTACTCTTCTTACTGATTTTCCACCCATTTTTGCACTAGTCATTACAACTACCGTATCCATGGTTTCTACCAAAGAAGGAGATAGATTTATTGGAGGAGTTTCTAATCTTTTTATCATAGTATCTACATTATTTGCGTGCATTGTACCGAAACTAGGATGTCCAGAAGCCATACCTTGGAATAAGATATATGCTTCTTCCCCTCTTATCTCACCGATGATAACATAATCAGGATTCATTCTGAAACTCTCTTTAAGAAGATTGAATAGAGTTACTTCTCCATATTTCTGACCAACTAAATTTGATAGTCCAACTCCAGCTCTAGCTACAGATGGAAGCCAGTTACTATGTTCTAGATTTAACTCTCTTGTATCTTCAATAGATACAACTCTAGCTGCAGGAGGAATGAAGAAAGTTAGTGCATTTAAGAGAGTAGTTTTTCCAGAAGCAGTCCCTCCAATAATCATGATATTTCTTTCATACTCTATAACTAACCAAAGATATGCCAATATCTCAGGAGGTAGAGTTCTTAAGTAGATTAATTGAGTTGGTGTCCAAGGCTTCTTTGTGAACTTTCTTATTGTAAATGTTGGACCTCTCGAAGTTATGTCTTCTGTGAAAGTTGCATTTACTCTACTTCCGTCAGGTAGTGCACCATCCAGCAAAGGTGTAGCGTATGAAACATACTGTCCGCACTTTTGAGCCAGTTTTTCAACAAAAGATGCTAACTCACCCATTTTAGTATATTTTACAGAGGTTTTTAAATTTCTGAATTTTCTGTGAACTATGAAAAGTGGAAACTCTGCACCATTACATTCTATATCTTCAATTAGTTGATCTTGCATTAAAGGTTCTATTCTTCCGAGTCCTACAAAATCTCTATAAATATAATACATAATTTTCAAATAGGATTCCTTAGTTAGAGTTATACGTAATTCGTTTAGGAGCACTCTAACATTTTTTTCTAAATATTCTATCACTGCCTCGCCTTTTTTAACAGCTAAATAACTTATATTGATTAATTCCCTAACACCTTCTTCAATTAGATTTAGAACTTTCTTTTCCTTTGGCGTTAACTCTGGTTCCCCTACTGTGTAAATTACTTCTTTTTGTTTCTCATCCCAATAGATATGGGCATAAGCGTAAGGTGCTATGAGTGCATATTTGACATTGATTTTTTCTTTTTCAACATCTTTGAAAACTGGTAATTTTGGTACAAGGTCTAGTTTAAATATTGTTTTCTCTTTTTTGTCTAGTTTTGGCAAATTTTTCATTATGATAAATCCTCCAAGTGGATTTCATTATTTCCTCTGTTCTGGATAGCTATTCTGTGTTTCCCAGAGATTGGAAGAAATCCATCATAAGTTATATTGATTGAAGTGGTAGAGTAGTCTAGCTCTAAACTAACCAAGTAATGGTCCCCTTCTTTTAGTGTTAATAATCTTAGATTCCCATGTTCGATAGTGATACCAGGTTCTGATAGAAGTGCTGAGGTTTCCATATCCCATTTAATCTTTTCACCACCTGTGTCAATGTCAAATATCCCTTCACTAATTCCCATACTTATTACATCTGAGGCTCCTGGCCCTTGATTGTTTACTGATCTTATTACTCCATCTAAATTAGATAGTAGTTCTTCTGTTTGAATTAGAGTATGCCTGTCCCTCATCTTCTCTATAACTGGCATACCAACTGCTAGAATTAAAGTTATTATTACTATTCCGAGTGCCATGTATAGCACTGCCGATATCCAAATTTGTCCTTTCCTCTTTTTCATTTTAAAAAAATAAAAAAATGGTGAAGTTATTAAAATGTTATTTCTATCCCTTCACCACATGTTACTGCACAATTACATTCTTTATCTATGCCTTCTTGTGTGTATGCTACTTCAACTGTTGGTATAAACTTAGCTGAAACTGGATCTCCAGATAATCCTGTAAATTCTACAACAGTATTATTGAAAGATGATAAAGTTCCTTGTTTCACTTCTAATGATGCACCGTTTAAATCATAAACTCCAATTGCATAACTAGCGTCCACAGTATTTCTGTTGGTTATACTTATATTTGCAAGTAGTGTTCCATTAACTCCAGTTATATCAAAATTCTTTAAATTCATACACCCAGTATTAGCTTCAATTTTACAACCTTCATCACACATTCTTGTTTTAGTTATATCTTCAATGAAACCTATAACTAGAACTGCAAGTAGTATTGTAAATCCTACGATTAAAACTGTTGCAATTAACGGGGATATCGCTTTTTTATTCACTCTCTCTTCACCTCCTTTTTAATCATTCTTAAACTATAAACTTAGTTTAAAATTTGTTTAGTATGTATTTAAAGGTTTTGGTAGAATTAATAACTTACGCTCGAGATTTCCATATTTTCATCACAGATTGATACCTGTCCTTGTATGACTATTATAGGCATTACTTCTATTTTTGTTGGAGTTCCTATTGCTGAAGAATCGAATGGTACTGATAAAGGAATTGTCGATGCTTGTAGGACTCCAGTACTTGTATCTACAGTTACTAATGAGTCTCCAGTAATTATTACTTTGAATTTATTTATATCTACAGAACCTTTATTTTCTATTTCAAAAGATATATCTGTCCCAACCATGGTTGCAGATCCAAGCGTAAAATCTACTTCTTGTGCGCAACTTTGTTGACCTGTTAATCCGGGTTTATTTGTGTAATCATCCATTACTCCAGAGTACCAAAACCATACAAGTATTGCTAACACTATTGCAAATGCTACCATTAGAACTGTTGCAATCATTGGACTTATCGCTTTTTTATTTATCATTTTAACATACATCATTTAGATCTGGATTTGAATCTGTAATCTCTAATTTCTGATCCGGACAGTACATCACCTCATCATCTATCTTTATCCACGCAATTATATTAACTTTTTTTACTGTATCAGTTAATGCAATTAGATTGACATCATAACATTCCTTATAGACCATTGAATCTGTTCCTGTTATCGGATCCATATCTCCCCCTATGCTCAGATTGAATTGATCGGACTCACCAGGTTGCAAACCTAGAGTTGTTGGCCCTGCATAAAGATCCAAACACCATTGTTCTGCTATAGTTGCTGTCTCTCTACCTATTGTGTATCTCCAGATTTTAAAGTTACCGGTATTTGTTACATTGAAATTGATTGTTTTATCATCTGTTGCCCTACAAACCTCATTTATAGATAGCCTCACATCTTTACAATAAGTTTCTGGACCTGGTCCCGCAATATTAATGTCTCCCATTTCATCTATTATCCAGAGACTTATTCCTGTTCCCATAGCAACTGCAAACCCAAATAATAATATCCAGCTGATTAGTGGAGATATTCCCTTTTTCATTTTATGATGAAATAATCTGTTGGAGCACTCCTATAAATCTTTCTCCAAAAGTTTCTTCCCCTCCTCTTAATTTTGATCGCGGTGTCCAAGTTTCGTCACCTGTTCCAAGATTTATTACCTCTTCTCCAGAAGCAGTTCGTATTATAACTTTGAAGTCTGGACCGCCGCTTAAATTGAAATTATGTAAAAATCCACTAATAGATAGGTTCATTTGTTCCCCTGCAGCCCCAGATTGAGTGTACCAAGTTTTTCCTAAATCTCCAACAGATGTAGGAGTTTGGTGGGCAAAATCTTTGCCTCCGACTTCTAGAGTTATTGTTTGATTAATTACTTGACTTGTTGGAAAAATTATAGAATTACCATAATTTATAGTAGTCTCATCAAGATAATTAGAAACAGTTACATTTGTACCATTGCTGAAAACATAAACAAGTTCAACATGTGGATCTCTTTGTTTTGCATATTCTAAAAAAGACTTTGTGAAATTATCCAGTTTGTCTTCAATATTTTCAACATCTTCATCTTCTATCGCATAGTTTATTATCTTTGTAGATTCAGTTATATAATTCTGAGATAGGTCATCAAAATCTTCAAAAAGAATACTTTTTCTTAGAGTGTTTGATTCCATTGTGATAGCATATGTTGCCATAGCTAAAACTAAAACTGTGATTATGTAAAACTGGCCCCTTTTATTCATAGAGTAATTATTAATTTCACTTATATAAATATCTTTTTGTTTTAAAAGCCTTGAGAACTTATAAAGCCCGCGAGGGGATTTGAACCCCCGACCTCAGCCTTACCATGGCTACGCTCTACCTCTGAGCCACGCGGGCAATTTTTGATAAATGTCTTTTGTTAGAAAATCCAATTAATTTCATCCATCTTCTTAATTGTTTATGACCATAGATCTCTATCGAATAACAATCATTATGATTTGGATTTTTATAGTTTCTCTTATAGCTATATATTTTAAAATCTTTCGATAAATAAGTCATTAATTGACTATGTAACCTTTTACTAATTGTATGAAATATTATTCTAGGATAAGGTTTATTGTATCTTTTTCTTTTGTCTAAAAATACTCCACCATCTGTATCGAATAAACCTCTTATTAAAGCATGTAAATTTTTTTTATTATCAAATATTTTATCAGGAATATAAATTATTTTTGCTTTTTTGTTTGAATTTAAGTTGAAAAACAACTTTAAAAAATAATATAATCTCTTTGAATAGATATTAACTCTAATTGCGTTTTTTCCATTAACTTTCTTAATAGATGTTTTTGCCATAAATAATTTATTTATTGTTGGCCCAATAGTTTTCGCATAATATTCCAGATCTAATGTTGAATCTCCAGAAAATTGAATAAGATAGTTACATCCTTTTGAGTTATAAGTGCACCCATCTCCCATGTATGCTCCAATAACCTCGCATAAATCTTCAGTTAATTCCATATAATAAAACTAGAAATTCATTTTATATACTCTTTTAGTGGCCTTGACATCATGACAAAATTAAAAAATGAGGAAGAAGGGATTTGAACCCTCGTAGGCACTAAGCCACAGGATTTTAAGTCCTGCCCGTTTGACCAGACTCCGGCACCTCCTCATATCGTAAGTTATAATCTGAAAACAGTTTATAAGATTTACTGATTAGTGATGTTGTGCGTGTAAGTGCACACTTAGAAAATCTTTAAATTTTGATATGGAATATATAAGAGTTATACCTCCAATAACAATTAAACTACCTCCAATTATCATCTGTTCAGTTAATCTTTCTCCAAGAAAAATTGCTGCAAATATTATTGCTGAGATAGGAGTGATAGATAATTGCATTATTGCAGTTGTATCTGTACTTATATCTTTTAGTCCGAATGCTAAGAGTGTGTAAGGAATCGCAGTTAGAACTCCTCCTACAAACACCATATGAGGCAGCACTGATATAATATCTCCAAATCCAAAGATCAATAATGTAGGGGCTAGAAAGAGGGTTGCAAATAACAATGCCCAAGCTATTGAACTAGATCTATGACGTGTACCTTCATATTTCATATATACTAATAACGCCGCATGACATATGGAATTTAGTATTGCTATCAATACTCCCTTAAAACTTCCTGCCAAATTTAAAGGATTTAGTATAATTAATCCTGCTAAGATTAATATCATTGATATGACTTGCCGTTTTCTAAGTTTTTCTTTTAAAAATAAAAATGCAAAAAGTACTACAAAAAATACATAAGTTGATGTAATCAAAACTGCACTAGAAACCTCGATAAAAGACACTGCATATACAAACGAACTGATTGATGCAGCTAAAAAAAATCCAGAGATTGCAAATAGCTTGAGATCCTTTAATTTAACTTTGTAAAAATCTGGATCTATAAGAGGCAATACAATAAACAAGAATATTGTCCCAATAAATAATCTGTAGAATGTAAATGTAAATGGATGGAGTGCATCTCCCACTAATTTTACTATAATCCCAACAAGTGCTACAAGAATGCTAGAGATTACTATCGCCAACTTTTGTTGTTTATTTCTCATTATTTAGATATTGGATTAGTTTCTTTAAAAAATTTACCATAAGGAATTGTTATCTTGAACTAAATTTATTTCTTCTTTTGACACTCTTTGCAGATAGGTTTTCCTTTTACATAAGTTCCACTAATCTTTCCTAAAAAGGTTTCTTCAATAGTTTCCTTACATTCAGTACATTTAACCATAAAAATAAAAAGTTGGTTTCGCTTATAAATCTACTTGTCTACAGTAGTTTTAGTTAGCGATTCCAGTGCTCCGGCAAAAAATGGCGCGTTTATCCATACACCCACATCATAAGAAGGATGTATTGCTTCATCATCTGTTACCATGAATAGAACTTCTTTTCCATCAACAACAACAAATCTCGCATCAAGGTTTTCAACATTCTTAATTTCAGCGTGTTTTGAGATATCTTTCATTTTCCCAATATCCTCTTGAGATACTGGTGCTGCAATTTTTATTGAAACTCCTTTTTTTGCTAACTTTGCAAATAAATGAGATAGTGCTTCGGTTTTTCTCGGTAGACCTTTTTCAGTAGTTACAATTGTTACAGAATCTTCTGCTTTCTTAACCATTGACTCCAAGTGTGTGTATATATTATGCCTACCTCTTATTGAACCAGAAAGATCTGTAGGTTCAACAAATTCTACACCTTGTGTGTGAAGATTTGTTAGCTCAGTTAGTACATCAGTATTTGATAGATCTTTTAATTTTTGAATATTTTTAGTAGCATCCTCTTTTATAGATTTTTTAACACGCTCAACAACTTCTTTAGGTTCGACTGCTAAGTATTGGATTGGTTTTCCAAGCTTCATCATTACAAAACCTTTTTTCTCCAATGATTCTAAAACGTCGTATGTCCTTGAACGAGGTACATCTCCAATGTCGGATAACTCTCCTGCTGTTGAAACTCCTCTTGACAAAAGTGCTGTCCAAATTCTAACCTCATATAAGTTTAGTCCAAAAAATTGGCGTAGCTTGTTGAGAAAATCTTCTTTAACTATCATTTATTTTAAACCCCTGAGTAACACCCCTCTTTTTATAAGTATTACAACCGATAAGTACTATATTAAAGTGGTGATATATAAAGATTATTATTGTTAAGTGATTATTTTGTTTGAGATTTGTGAAGTTTTTTCACCCTTTCTAGATTATCAATATCTTTGAATCCTAAATCTTTTCTTAGTCTTATAACTTTTGGAAATCTTAGTGCAAATTCACTTTTGTACGTCGGTGATTTCTGAATTTCTTCATAACCTACTTCTAAAATTATTTTAGGTTTTAGTAGTACATGTTTACCTTTTTGTTCAGTTATTAGAGGTTTTAATTCGTTTGTTAACATCTCAAAAGTTAATTCTGCATCTTTTTCTGCAACTCCTGTCCCAACTTTCCCGATAGTTAATAGATTATTCTTATCTCTGCATGCCAAAGTGAAAGATGCTAACCAATCTGATCTTTTCCCTTCTCCCCAATCCGCTTCTATGATTACTAAGTCTAAATTCTCTTTTGTTGGCTTTAGTTTTACCCATCCACCAACTCTTCTACCTGGGATATATTCTGATTCAATATTCTTTATCATCACTCCCTCATGTCCATCTTTCAAAGCTTTCTTGTAGAATTTTTCAACTTCTTTTTCTGAATCTGTTATTAATTTTTTTGTGATTACTATTTTCCTAGTTTCTTCTTTTGTAACTTCTTCTAGAATTTTCCTTCTTTCTTTCTGTGATATAGTTAATAGAGATTCCCTATCTTTACTTATTATATCAAACAGATTTATTTCTACAGGAGTTTCTTCTGCAGATTTTTCAATATCGTATTTTCTTCTTATTCTTTGAGAGATTGTTTGAAATGGTAAGTGTTTTTTTGTTTTTGGATCATAACCAACTAGCTCCGAATCTAAGATGCATTCTTTTAGTTTTATATTCTCTCTAATTGTTGGAATAATTTCTTCGAATTGTTTTGTAACATTCTCTAGCCTTCTTGTAAATAGAGTTATTTCATCTCCTTTTTTATGAATCTGAAGTCTAAACCCATCTAGTTTCTGATCGACTAGTGCAGGCGTCCCTACTGCCTTAAATGCCTCTTCTATTGATTCCACTCTAATTGCAAGCATAGGATTTATGGGTTTCCCTGTCTTCATTTTTAAAGATTTTAATTTATTATTTTTTGCCGCTATTGCCACCTCTGCAAAATCATTTGTTAGGTTGTATGAGTTCTCTATCTCTTTTGATTCTTTTGAGAATGCTTTAGCAATTGAATCTTTTATAACTCCATCTTTTACCCCAATCCTTAGATCTTCGATTAGGGTCCTAATTATGTATTTAGCTTCTTCTGGTTCTGCAGAAGCTAGTAGCTCGATAATGTATTGGATCTTTTTAGTTACTGTCCCTTTCCCTTCTAGCTCTGCAAGTTTTTGTATATTATTGAAAACCTTATCAACTGTTAATTTTGTTTTAAATAATGAGGTTTGTTTTGCTTTCGTTATCTGTTCCTCCACTACGATTCCTAAGTCCCCTTTCTTTACCCACTCTTTTTCTAGGTTATTTGTTGAGACTCCTGTTGCTGAGTTAATTGCTTTTAGAACTAATCTTGAAGAAATGCCTGTCTTTCTTTCGTCCCACTTTGGGAATACCTTTCCTTGTAATAAGTAAATTACTTTTTCTAGATCTTTAGTTTGTTTTAGAAGTTCTGAGATTATTTCTGTTTTTTCTAATCTTTTTGTGGTTGCTTCTAATTTATTGTATGTTTCTGTTAGTGTTGAGTATTTCATCAGTATTGAGTTGGTTTGTTTTAATATAAAGTTATTGATTACTTTGGAGGATCAATTGGTTTGAGAATATTAGGTTAGTTTCTTTTTCATTCTTTTCTCCACTCCCAACTTTTATTTCTTTGCAGTTTTCCACAAAATATCAAAATATGATTTAAAACTTTTAGCTAGATCTTTATCCCTTACAACAAAAGCTATAGGATTTTCTAATACTATTCCAAATAGTACTGCATCTGGAAATATATCTATCCAACTCATAGATGAAGAAACTTTTTTTAGATAACGAACATTAGTTAATTTCATTTTTTCTCTTTTGTCACCATATTTTTTTGCATCTTCATCATAGAGAATATTCATAGTTATTTTATTCTTTCTTCTTTTTCTATGGAAATCTAATAACCACCCTTCCCACCTTTCATTAGCAATTTTTGGAGCACCTAGAACAAGTAAAGTTTCATTTGGTTTGAATGAGTTCATTAATTCTTCCCTAATTGCTTTTAGACCTTGTACCCCTTCATACATCTCTGCAACTCTTTTTTTTGATGATGTACTTCTCTGTTTCATTAATTCTGGAATGATTTGTATTACGTCTTCTTTTGTTTTGTTTAGTTCATCTTCTTTTTTACTTAGGTATTCTAGGATCATATGTGGATCATTTGTTGTGAAATGTTTTGTTCCTGATTTTGTTATGTATCCAACTAAACCTTTCTCTATTAATTTTTCTAAAATATCATAAATTTTTGATTTTGTTACTTTGGATTCATTTGTTATAGGACCTATTGTTGATTCTCCTAGCCTATTTAGTGCCAAGTAAACTTTTATTTCACCCTTAGTTAATCCAAGTTTTTCAAATAGTTGTTCATCCATGCAGTTATTATTATTATTTTTCTGTTATTTAAACCTTTCTAAAGTATCCCCCCAGTAGGGGCACTATGTTTATATATCTAAATGTTACTACTATAGTATAATAAATCCAAAGATATTTGTTAAAAAATGGAGGAAAAATAAAATGAAATCATTAGAAGAAATAGAGATTATGATTGAAGAAGTCAAGGAAAGAGAAATAGCTCGTGAATCATTTGAATATATGTTTCAAATTGCAGCTATGGAAGACCTGAGGAAATCATATACTACTGAAGCTCCAGAAGGGTGCGAAAGTATCTATACTAAAAGGATAGAAGACTTTAGAAAAGTGTATGATTAATACACATAATAGATAGAATAAAGAATATCCTAGAGATATATCGGGAGAGGATCTAATTGAATTTGAAAAAAAATTCCGGAGATCCTAAGATTGATTTAACCTTTAAAGGTATGAAATTTTATCAAGAAATGTATCTTGGAAATACTTTGGAGACCTATGTAGACTATACTAATCAATTAAGGATAGTTCCTATAAGTTTTAGATTAATCTTTTCTTTGTGTGGACGTTGCAATGTATAAGTGATTTGAGGATACTTGCACAACTATCTTCTGAATCTGTATATCTTCTATATAATGCGATATTTCTCTTAAACAGATAACTTTTTATAGGTTTTATCATAAAATTGAGTATGATAACTTTAACTAAAGATGAGATTTTGAAAAAAATAAATGAAGATAAAGTTAAATTCATAGAATTACAGTTCTCAGATATATTTGGTGCAATGAAAGCAGTAACTATTACTGTTGATGAATTAGATTCTGCAATAGTTAAAGGTAAATGGTTTGATGGGTCTAGCATAAGAGGATTTGCAAGACTTGCAGAAAGCGATATGTATCTAAAACCTGATTTAAACACTTACTCACTAATCTATCCAGTAAATGAAGAATTAAAAACTGCTAGATTTATTTGCGATATTTATACACCTGATGGAAAACCATATGAAGGAGATCCAAGACAAATTCTTAAAAGAGAGATTGAAAATGCTGAGAAATTAGGATTTGAATGTATGTTTGGTCCAGAGATAGAGTTCTTTCTTCTAAAATCTGACGATAATGGAGAGATGATCCCTGTTCCAAATGATATAGGAGGATATTTTGATAGCTCAACTTATGATAAAGCAAGCGAAGTTCGTAAAAAAATAATGTTGATAATGGAAGAAATGGGATGGAAAGCAGAAGTTGCACACCATGAAGTCGCTATAGGTCAACATGAAATAGGGTTCAAATATGGTGGCGCTCTGGATATTGCGGATAAAATCATTACTTTGAAACAAGTGATAAGATCTACTGCACAAAAAGATGGACTACACGCTACTTTTATGCCGAAACCTTTCTTTGGAGTTAATGGTAGTGGAATGCATATGCACTTTAGTGTTATGGACAAGTCAGGAAATCCATTGTTTTATGATGAAACTGATAAATATAAATTATCTACATTTGGTAAAAACTTCATGGCAGGAATAATGAAACATATCAAAGAGAGTTGTATTTTATTTGCACCAACTACAAATTCTTATAAGAGACTTGTTCCAGGTTACGAGGCACCTGTATATATCTGTTGGGGTAGCACAAATAGGAGTTCTTTGGTCAGAGTTCCAAAACCTTTCGAAGGTGTTCCAAAATCTGTAAGGGCAGAACTTAGATGCCCAGATCCTAGTTGTAATGCATATCTTGCATTTGCCACAATGATAAAAACGGGATTAGATGGAGTAGCAAACGAAGAGAGAATTGCAGATGCTGTTGAAGAAAGTGTATTTGAATATAATGATGAGAAATTAAATGACCTTAAGATAGATACTTTGCCAGAAACACTTGGCGAAGCACTAGAAAATTTTAAAAATAGCAGATTTATGCTTGAGTTTTTAGGTGAAGGGTTCTTTAAGAAGTACTATGAGGCAAAAAAAATAGAGTGGGACGAATCTAAAATTCAAGTAACTGAGTGGGAACTAGATAAATATCTAGATTCTGCTTAAATCAAAAAGAGGTGAAAATATTAACATAATAAAATTTGGAGGATCTATTGTCAATCCTGATGGAAAATATGATGACAAAGTTATTGAAGAGTTTGCAGACTTAGTTAAAAAATCTAATGAAAAATTTATATTTATTGTTGGTGGTGGAAAAATATGCAGATTTATGCAAGACAGTTCTCAAAAATTTTTAGATGATGCATTAGGCACAGATTCTGAACAAAAAAGTTTTGCTAGAGATGAGATAGGCATTGCAACTACTAAGATTAATGCACGATATGTATTAAATTATTTTAAGAAATATCTTGGAGGAAAAATCAAAATATTCCCAGAAATCTTAATAGATCCTACTGAAAAAGTAGATAAATCTTATGATGCATATTTAGTTGGAGGTTGGAAACCAGGACATAGTACTGACACTGATATGATGCTCTTGGCGAAAACATTCAAAGCTAGTAGAGTTATTAAAATCAGCGATTTTGAAATAGTAAAGAATGTTAAACCTACAGACCTTCTTGGAAAATCAAAGAAAGAGATGAAAAATATACTAGATAATGCAAAGGACTTAGATAGTATGACTTGGAAAGAGTTGACTAAATTAGTTGGAAGTGAGTGGGCTCCAGGACTTAATACTCCTTTTGATCCAAAAGCTGCAAAAATTGGTTATGATCTGAAGAATAGATTAACTCTCTGTATAGGTAGAAAAGAGGAAGTCGGTAAGATGTTGGGTGGAGAAGACTTTAGAGGGACAGTTGTTAAAAAATGAATCCCTTAGCTGAGAAACTTAATAGAGATATAAAAGATATTAATCCAGTTGTTTATGATGTCCTAAGTAAAAAAGGTAAGGAGATGTTTTATCCTAACCATGGAATCCTTGCACAGGCAGCAGAAGCAAAAGGAAAAAAGATTGATGCGACTATAGGCATAGCATTAGAAGAAGATGGAGAAATATTATGTTTGGAAAGTATATCCTCAAATGTTAATCTTCCAAAAAATGATGTATTTAATTATGTTCCTAGCTATGGTAGGCCCGAGTTAAGAAAAAAATGGCAGGAACTGATATTCAAGAAAAATCCCTCCTTGAAAGGTAAAAAAATTAGTTTGCCAGTGGTTACTAATGCAATTACTCATGGACTATCAATGTGCGGATATTTATTTTTGAATAGGGGTGATGAAATAATCATTCCTTCGCCTTTCTGGGGAAATTATAGATTTGTTTTTGATAATGCTTATGGTGCAAAGATCGTTAATTTCCCAATCTTTGATAAAGAAAGATTTAATGTTGATGGTTTGAAAAAAATTCTTAATAAAGGGGGAAGAAAAAAAGTTTTATTATTAAATTTCCCTAATAATCCTACAGGTTACACACCTTTAGAAAAAGACATACCAAAAATTGTAAATGTTATCAAAAATGCTGCAGAAAAAGGTAAAAAGATAGTGATCCTTATGGATGATGCTTATTTTGGTTTAATCTATGAAAATGGAGTATATAAAGAATCAATATTCTCAAAACTTTGTAATATTCATAAAAATGTTTTAGCTGTTAAGATTGATGGAGCGACAAAAGAAGATTATGCTTGGGGACTGAGAGTAGGATTTGTTAGTTATGGCATAAAAGGTGGAAATGATAAACTTTATTCTGCCCTTGTTGATAAAACTGGTGGAGCAGTTAGAGGGAATATATCTAATGCTCCAAATATATCTCAATCATTAGTAGTAAATTCATTTAAAGATCCTAAATACAACTCTCAAAAAGCCAAAAAATATGAAATTCTTAAGAGAAGAGCTAATAAGGTTAAAAAAATACTTGAAGAACATCCAGAATATAAAGAGGAATTTGAAACATTGCCTTTTAATTCAGGATATTTTATGTGTGTTGTGTTAAACAATCATAATCCTGAAAAAATTAGAAATATTTTACTTGACAAGTACGATACAGGTACAATAGCATTCCCAGGTTTGCTTAGAGTTGCATTTTCTGCCACACCATACGACTTACTTGAAGAGTTATTTGAGAATATTTATCGTGCTTGTAAGGAAAATTAGTTGTAACTATTATCAGAATGTAATAGTTAGTTTCTTTATTTCTGAGCACCAAAACCTTTAAATATTGAATTATTTGCTAAAAGTTGAGTAAAAATAGTGCAAATAATTAGTATTTTGTATTATTTGTTAGGAGGAACATAATGGAAGGAACAGTAAAATGGTTTAATGTACGAAAAGGTTTCGGGTTCATTAACGGTGAAGATGGAGAAGATTACTTTGTGCATCATTCCGCTTTAGAACAAGGAACTTTTTTACGTGAAGATGATCGTGTATCTTTTGAGGCTGCTGACACAGATAAAGGTAAGCAAGCTCAAAACGTTGCTTTGCTTCAAAAAGGTAGTGAAATTAGAGCTCAATCTGATGAATCTAGCGAAGAAGTAGCAGAAGAAACTAGTGAAGAGCCTGCTGAAGAAGTAGCAGAAGAAACTAGTGAAGAAGCAGCATCTGAAGAAGAACCAAAAGAAGAATAAATCAGACCAATAATCTGAATTCAGAAATTTTTTTTAATTATTGGTTGGTGTTCGCACCGACCGTTCAAATTCTATTTTTATAAATCTTTATAAACTAAACAACTTGCAATTAATCTAGTGATTATACTATGGAACTCGATAAATGTATAAAAGAAAGACGTTCAATTAGAAAATATAAAGATAAATCTGTTAGCAAAGAAGATATTATGAATATATTGGATGCAGGTACAGCTGCCCCAAATGCTGGAAATCTTCAGAATTGGAGATTCGTTGTTGTTAATGAGGAAACCAAAAGAGTAGATATCTCTAAAGCGTGTTCTAATCAAACTTGGATTTCAACAGCTCCGACAATAATCGTTGTTTGTAGCGACATCAGTGATCTAAAACGGCATTTTGGAAAAGATTGTGAAGAGTATTCTAGCCAGAATTGTTCAGCTGCTGTTCAAAATATGTTATTAAAATCTCACGAATTAGGTCTCGGATCTTGTTGGATCGGAGGATTTGATAGAGAAAAAATAACTGGAATTCTTAAAATACCCCATAATGACCATTTAAAGATTGAAGCAATAATTAGCTTAGGTTATTCGGATGAAGATGGCGAAGTGTCAGAGAAATATGAAATGAAAAGGATTGTTTATTTCGATGAGTGGAACACTCTTAGAAAGGTTTGAAAATAAAAATAAAAATAAAAGGGGGAAAATAACATCACCTCTTTTCCCCAAAATTAATTCTCCTATTGAACAATGGGTTAACCTATATGTTAGGGGGTTAAAAATGTTCAAATTAACCCATTTAGTGGAGTATGCTATCAATCCCTAGTTCATTATTCATTTCTTTTACTTCAGCTTTTTGAGCATTAGGATCTTTTTTCCCAAGTATGTATGGTGAGGTCACTCCTGTAATAATAGTCATGATCCTTAGTTTCTTTTCCATACCTTTCTCTATTCTTGCACCCCAGATAACATTCGCATCTTGATCCAATGAGGAAGTTATCATGTCACCAATTTTACTCACATCTTCCAATTTGAAATCTTCTCCACCAGTTATGTGGATTAGTGCTCCTGTTGCTCCAGAATAAGACACTTCTAGTAAAGGATTTGATAGTGCACGGTTTACTGCCTCTTCAACCCTATTCTCTGTACTAGACTCTCCGATACCTATTGCTGAAACCCCGCCATTAGTCATGATAGTTTTTACATCAGCATAATCAAGATTTACTAAACTTGGAACTGCGATTATCTCTACGATTCCTTTTATCATTGTTGAAACTAATTCGTTTGCAACAGCAAATGCTTGTTTAATAGGTAACTCTCCAGCAATTTTTACTAATCTATTATTATCTATTACTATCACAGTGTCTGAAACTTCTCTTAATTGTTGTAGTCCAAATTCTGCTTTATCAATTCTTGCCCTTTCTATATCGAAAGGCATTGTAACAGTCCCAATAACTATAGAACCTGATTCTTTTGCAAGTTGTGCTACTACTGGAGCTGCACCTGTACCTGTGCCTCCTCCCATTCCAGCACAAATAAATGTCATATCTGCACCCTTAACTATATCACGTAGTTGATTAAGGTCTTCTCTTGCAGCATCTCTTCCCTTTTCAATATATCCACCACATCCAAGTCCTCTAGTTAGATCTTTTCCAATTAAGTACTTTGTATCTGATGACGAGATGTCAAGGTGTTGTTTATCAGTATTTAATGCAGCTATTTCTGCACCATTAATTCCTTTCTTGTAAAGCCAGGAAACCATATTATTACCTGCTCCACCTACACCTATAACTTGTATATTCGCCTTTCCAACTTCTACGTCTGTAATCTCATTTTGTTCTGCATTTTTTAATGCATCTTGTATAATAAATTCCATCTTTTTTTAGCCCCCTTTTATATTCTCCAGCATAGTAATTTTTATAAATGCTGGAATTAATTTCCATTCTAGAAAAAGTTGTTTGATCTGCCCGATTGAATATTTTGGATAAAACCGTCTAAGTAATGCCCGAAAAACTTAGATACTTTGTATGATTAAATTCATATTGTTTGCCCAAACAAGTTGAATATTTTAATCTATTTCTATTTATTAGGAATTTTATATATAAATGTTATTAGTGTAGGAAATATAGTTTAGACAATATAAATAGAATTTTGTTGATTTTTTTAGGGTAAGGTTTTTATAGGAGTTTGTTTGGTTATAGATATGACAAAAGCTAAAGTTGGAGACAGTGTTGAAATAAAAACTGACTCAAAAGATTTTAAAGGAATCTTAATGCCGGATTCTCCGAATAATACTCTTGTGATTAAATTAGAGAATGGTTATAATGTTGGAATCGATAAGAAAAGAGTTGAAAAGATTAAACTGATAAAAAAAGGTTTATTTGAAACTAAAAAATTAAAAAAGATTGGTGAAAAAAAGGATCTTCAGACAATTTCTATCCTCCATACTGGCGGAACAATAGCATCAAAAGTAGATTATGCTACTGGAGGTGTAATCTCAAGATTTAGTCCAGAAGAATTGATAGATATGTTCCCTGAGCTAAAAGATTTAGCAAACATAGAGAGCAGATTAGTAGGAAATATGTTTTCAGAAGATATTAGGTTCGCACATTACAATGTTTTAGCAAAAGCTATTGAGGCAGAAGTTCGGAATGGTGTTGATGGCATAATCATTACCCACGGTACAGATACGATGCATTATAGTTCTGCTGCATTAAGTTTTGCTCTTGGAAACTTAGGAGTTCCAGTGATTCTTGTTGGTGCCCAGAGAAGTTCAGATAGAGGAAGTAGTGATGCTCGATTAAATTTAGTTTGTGCTACTCAGTTCATCATAAATAGTAATTTTGCAGGAGTCGGAATATGTATGCATGAAAGTAGTGATGATAATAAATGTGTTATACTTCCTGGATTGAAAACTAAAAAAATGCATAGTTCTAGGAGAGATGCATTCAAATCCATTAATGTTAGTCCTTGGGCAAGTGTTGATGAAAATGGTAAGATAGAAATCTTTGATAACTCTTTTTCTAAAAGAGATGCAGGAAAATTAGATTTGAAGTTATTTAAAGAAAATCTTAAGATAGGTATCTTAAAAACACATCCAAATATGATTCCAGAAGAAATTGCTAATTACATAAATTTTGATGGATTAGTTATTGAAGGAACAGGACTAGGCCATGTTCCAGTTAACGATATTGATAGTTTTACTAGCAAACATAAAAGGATATTTAATGAAATTAAAAGATTGAGTAAGCGGACTCCTATAGTTATGTGCAGTCAGACTGGTTTTGGAAGAGTTAATATGAATGTTTATTCTACTGGTAGAAAAATTAAAGAATTTGTTATTTCTGGTGAAGATATGACCTCTGAAACTGCATTTATTAAATTGGCATGGTTATTGAGTCAAAATGAAAAATATATTGCTGAAAGAATGGTTGAAAACCTAAGAGGAGAGATTAGTATTAGAAGTCCTGAGGAATTTATTTGAATTTTAAAGCTATTGATTGATAAATTAACTTTGCTGTTGTAAACGGAGAGACTATATCACTTTCATTAGGGCAGAGCTCAACAAAATCCATACCAACAACTTCTTTTTCTTTGAAAACTTCTTTTAATAATTCTATAACTTGAGAGTATTTTAATCCGTCAGGTTCAGGAGTTCCAACTGAAGGAATAACGGAAGGATCGAAACCATCCAGATCTATTGTTATGTAAACTTTATCTTTTAGTGTTGGAACTACTTTAGAGATCCAATCTCCTTTTAGATCTTTCATAAAAAAAGTATTAATCTTATGTTCTTTGATAAATTCTGATTCTTCCTTATCTAAACTTCTTATCCCTACCTGGGTGATATTCTGATTTATCTCATAAACTCTTCTCATTGCACATGCATGACTATCTTTTCTCCCATCAAATTCATCTTTAAAATCTGCATGAGCATCTATCTGAAGTATTGAGAGATTATTTTGATCCAATTGTTTTACTAAAATTGGAGTTATTGAGTGTTCTCCTCCAATTGCAATTCTAAATTTCTCAGATTTTGTTATATTTTCTGGAGTTTTCTCTTCTTTTGTATTAATTCCAACTTCGTAGGGTTCCGAATCAGTCTCTATATCATAAAATTCTAGTTCATTTGATGCAGTAATTATTGCATCTGGAGCAGTTTTAGTTCCTTTTTTGTAAGAAGTAGTTTCTTCATGAGGTACTAGCAATATTTCTACCTTGGAAGAGTCAATATTTGATATTTGATCCGGCAAATTCATGAAATTTTTCATACAAAATCCGAGATAGTAAGCCTTAAATAACTTTTTATCGCTAAAATTTTATGAAATCTAAGCTAAATAAGGAATATTTTGAAGAACTAGTGAATGACCATTTTAGAAATGTGCGTAGTACAATTTTTGGTTTTACTATTGGAGTATTCGAAGAATCTGTGTCTGGACCAGATGGAGGATTAGAAAATGTTGTTGAAGGTTTTGCATATACCACAGGATATTTTACTGTAGAAAAACTATCTCACAAATTATTAAGAGGATATAATATGAAAGACGATGTATCCGGACCTTATTTTTTTGGAGGATTCTTAGCAGGACAGACTATCACAAATTATCTTAAGAAAAAAATAATAAATAGTTAATTAATTACTTCTGTTTCAACTTTATCCAAATTAAAATAATTACTTGAATAATTGTATGCTCCAGCATTTATGAAAGTGATTTTATCTCCAACGTTTATTTCTTTGTCAAAATAAACTTTGTATCTGAAAATATCTAAAGAATCTGGAGTAAATCCTTTGATTGTGTAGCAAAATCCCTCTTCTTTCTCATTTTCAACTAATAATCTTATATGTGCAACGAAAGTGTCCATCGCAGAATTATATACAGAAGCATTTACAATGACATTATTATCATAAACATTTGTAACTTCGCACTCTAATTTTATTGATGGAGCTGCAATAAATCTGCCTGGTTCGATTATTGTAGTGATTTCTTTCTCATTCAAGAATTTTTTCAGTTCTCTGATTTTATTAAAAATAATTTCTTTTACTTCTTTTCTGAAATTCTTATACTCTGCAGGTATTCCTCCACCTATATTCACAATATCTATCTTTGAAAAATCTTCTATTGAATCTTTTAACTCTTCTTTTAGATTCCATTCAGAGACATTTTGAGTTTTTCTGTGAAAATGGATACCTAGCTTCTCTATGTTATTGTTATTTTTTAATTCTTTTAGTAATTCATTGATTCTTGAGCTTGAAAATCCGAAAACAAAGTGTTTCCCTGTGTGAATTGTGTGCTCTCTTAGTTTCATCCTTAGGAGCAAATTAATTTTTCTGTTTTCTTTTAAGAGTAATCTGAGATCGTTTTCATTATCAACAACGAAATTATTTACTTCTTTAGGGACCTCTTTGTTCCCCTGTAAGAAAAACCAAACTTTTTCTTTATTTTCTAATAATTCTAAGTTCTGTTTCGAATGCACACTCATAAAGCATCGATTCTCTAAGATTTTGGCAACTTCTATATTAGTTTTAACACTATAAGAAACCTCATCTGCTAGAGATTTCATTATCTCTAAGTGATCTAGTGCTATTTTTTTACTTAAAATAAATCTAGCTTCCATGATAATCTGGTCAAAAAGTTGACTTTTAAAGGTTTTTATTACGAAGTTCCCTAAAGGATATTCTTTCGATTGATTCAACATAAGATTTATATATTTCAATTGCTCATTAAATGACATTAACTATAGTTCAGGAGATAAATAAAATGGATCAATCTTTAGAAAAAATGTTAGGTAATGTAATTGTACTAAGAGAGATAAAGAGTAGAAGTTATCAAACTATAGAATCTTGTATGTCAGTAACAACTGATATATATTGTAGCGATAAACCATTGAAACCTAGTTTTACAAAAAATACTGCATATTATCCGTTAACAGAAAATGGTCAAGTTGGTATAACTCACCACCCTGAAGGATTAGGCAAATTAAAATATAATGAGGAAGGAACAGAGTATGGAGTTCCACTTATCGATATCTTGGATAAACCATTGGAAAAATGGAGAATTGATAAAAAGTAAGATTTATAAAGATTATAGAGCATAATTTCTTGCCTGAGCAAGGTGTACTAACATACATGGATGCTCTAACAGGTAATGCTGAGCCCCGTCCTTGTTGAAGATTTGAACCTTGCAGAGGCACATTATTTTATTCTAATACTTAGTAGTTTGGATAACAAATCGATGGAAAAAGTTAACATTTTAGGGACAGGAAACGAAGGTTCGAGAAATTATTTTACATTTGAGAAGAATTTAGAAGTCTTCTCCCCATTTCTTAATTTTCTAAAGAATGTTGATTTAGAGAAAAACAAATCTGCAAGTTTTTGTTCTTTTGATGAAAAAATTAGATTTAACTAATACTACAGATATTTATGAACATATAGAAAATGAGAACTAGGATATTGGCCTCTTTTTTGGTGAAAAGGCATTGTAGTTGTGATAAGATGTGATTTGAAAAGAGAAAGATTAGTTAATCTGATAAAAGAGATTGCAAATTTTGAATAAAAACTAAAGGTTTTTATTACGAAGTTCCCTAAAGGATATTCTTTCGATTAGATCTATCGGAGTTACTTGTGGACTCCAAACTTCTGGAGCTTTGTAACTCCCATCGTAATCTTCTAAAGGTATTGAAGAACGTGTACACTCTTCCATGAATTTTTTTTCATAAGAACTAACTAAATCTTGCAGATCTTTATCTACTTCTTCTTCTCTAAAATAGACTTGATCATAATGCTTCATAAGGTTAATATTTAAGTCATCTTTGAATCTTCTTGGTGAAAAAAGATAGTGGTCCCTCACAAATGCTCCAGATTGCCAAGTAACTGGAAATTTTAAAACTGCTTCATAAGAAGTATATTGCCATAATCTATGAGTTATGTATGATTCCTTCCATCCATTGTATTTTTCTGTAGGAATTCCTACAATGTACTCATCAAACTTGATAGTATCTTTCAAATCATCTAAATCGCCTTGATTAAAATTATCAGGACGAGTTTTAGGCAATAAGAACCCAGAGTTCTGTATACTTTCCCAGTTTTCTTCAGAAGTGAAGTGTATTATCTCCATATTATTAAGTGCACTAACTAAAAACTTATAAATGAATATGTTGAATAATTTTTTACTAATTTAAAGAGGATTTTAAAAATGACAGTAGAATTTGACGAATTTAAAGGAAATAAAATAATAAAATTAATTGGTGAACAAGACACGGAATCTAAATGGCCTTTTAGCTTTGGAAAAATGAAGGCTAAGTTAATAGTAGAAAACTTCGAAGAAATCAAAAAGTTTGCTGAACAGGAAGAATAATTTATTCTTTCAACATTTTTTCTTTATTTAACTCTTCTAAAACTGAGATCATAACTAATGGAAATGTGATAGATACGTCTCCGATTACAGTGACTGCATCAGAATCATCTTTAATTTTTCCCCAAGATTTAGCTTCATTAGTAGTTGCTCCAGACATAGATCCTGAAGTATGCCTGGCAGTTGTCATGTATACTGCATAATCTAATCCTCCATTCAGTAGGCAAGCCATTATTGCGTGATGTTTTGAAATACTTCCTCCTAATGAAATCAGGCCTTTCTTCTCATCTTGAGAAGTACTTAATAATATATTCTGGAAATCTTTTACAATATCAACTATAAAATCTTCATTATCTTGTTGAAACATGAATAAGTGAAAACCAAATGCTCCATCAGTTACGGCTGGACAAAATATTGGAACATTCTGTTTTGTTGCTTGGAATAGTATTGAATCTTCATCTTTTAGATCTTTTCCAATTTCTGAAAACATTTCTGAAGGAGTCCATCTATTTTTGATAGAATATAAATTTTTCAAATAGGGTTTCATTAAATCTTCAAATCTTGCATAAGATTCTGTTCTGATAAATAAATTTCCAACACGATTAACACCTTTTTCACATAGTTCTACATCATCTGAAGAGAAATCTCCAATTACGAATTCTTCATTGTGTGCCTTCATTATGTCTTCTTCTATTCCACCAACAGTTGTAACCACTACATCTACTAAACCTAATTTTATTATCTGAGCAAAAAACCCTCTTAATCCTGAAGTTACCATATTTGATGTGTATGTTAAATAAATTTTAGCACCATCTTTCTTCATCTTGATTATATTCTCTTTGGCTTTTTTTAGTTCAATGCCTTGAAACCCAACTTTTCCTAGAGAATCGACTAATTCATTCACATTGATTCCTTCTTTCCACTTCAAATCTTTGACAAACTCCATATTATTTTTGCTAAAATGGGTATTTATAAAGCTTTTTTTATTGAAATTGGTAAAGTTTATAAAATTCTGAGTTTAGTTCTAAGATATGGATTACAAAAAGCTAGGTTTTAAGTGTGGGATTGAAGCACACCAGCAATTGGAAGGAAATAAACTATTCTGTAATTGTCCTTCAATAGTCCATGATAAAGATCCTGACATTTTCTTTGAGCGTAAATTGATGGCCGTAACTGGAGAGATGGGAAAGATAGATCTTGCAGCCAAAGCAGAGGTGAAGAAAAATAAGATCAATAAATATGAAGCTTGTTCTAGTTCTTCTTGCCTTTTAGAGATGGATGAAGAGCCACCTCACCAAGTTAATCATAATGCATTAGACACTGCATTAGAAGTTGCTATGTTAATGAATATGAAAATAGTTGATGAAGTTGAATTCATGAGAAAAATTGTAGTAGATGGTTCTAATGTTTCTGGATTTCAGAGAACAGCTATAATCGGTATGGATGGATATATTGATACATCCAAAGGAAAAGTTAAAATTGAGAGTTTATTTTTAGAAGAAGAGGCTGCACAAAAGATAAAAGAAGATAGAGATAGTGTTAGCTGGAGATTGGATAGATTAGGAGTACCTTTATTAGAGGTCCAGACTGATGCAGGCATAAAAGGTGCAGAGCATGCTAAAGAAGTTGCTTCAAAAATTGGTATGATCCTTAGAAGCACTGGCAAAGTGAAGAGAGGAATTGGAACAATAAGACAAGATGTGAATGTTTCAATTAAAGGACATCCAAGAATTGAAATAAAGGGATTTCAAGAATTGAAAATACTATCTAAAGTTGTTGAAACTGAAATTAAAAGACAGCAAAAGAATATGAGCGAAGAAGCACATGTCCGTAGATTTAATTCGGATGGCACTACAGAGTTTATGAGGCCAATGCCCGGAGGGGCAAGAATGTATCCAGAAACTGATGTTTCTCCTGTTAAAATTACCAAGTCTATGATTAAAGCTATTAAAATTCCAGAATTAATCTCAGATAGGATACTTAAATATGAGAAGGAAGGGATTAATCCAGATCTAGCAATAGGATTGGTTAAAAATAATATACAGCTAGCAGATTACAACTATAGAATAGATAAGAATTTTCTTGCACATGTATTGATTGAACTACCTAAAGAGATTAAGAAAAGATTTGGTTTAGATTATAAATTCCAAGAAAAAGATTTTAATTTTGTTCTCGTTGCCTATGAAAAGAAAAAAATAACAAAAGAAGCCATAATTGACATATTAATTTCTATTGCAAAAGGCGAAGATATAAACTTGAAAAAATATGCTGTTGTTGATGATTCAAAAATAGACAAAGAAATAAAAGAAATAGTTGAGAAAAATAAAGGACTTAGTGTTGGAGGAGTTATGGGGATAGTTATGAGTAAATATCGTGGTAAAGTTGATGGAAATAAGATTTCTAAACTAGTTAACAAATATATGAATTAATTGCCGTTCCATTCTGAAATAAATCTTTTAACGAATTCTTGAGTATAATCATACCTATCTCTAGCTATTTCTTTTGCTAACTCTGTGTGAAAAGTTTCTGGAGTTAGTTTGAAGATTTTCTCAAAAAAATGGTTTATTGCAGTTTTTCCTTTGCTTGTATATACTTCATCAGGTTCAATCTCTGGATCATATAGAGGATTACCGATTAGAGTATTATGAGAAATGATTCTGGTGATTGCTATTGCACCTATTGCATCCAATCTATCTGCATCTTGTAAAACTTTTGCTTCTTTAGTTTCTGGCTTAAGTCCTCTACTGAATCTATGAACATTTATGCAGTGTAACACATTATCTATTTTTTCTTCTGGAAAATTTATTTCTCTAAGAATTTCTGGAGCTAGTTTAACTCCTTCTTCTGCATGACATAATCCAGTTTCCTCTTCTTTTTTTCTACAGATATCATGCAATAATGTAGATGCTTTAACTACTTCCATATCTGCACATTCTGTTTCAGCTATTTTTATTGCCAGATTATACACCCTTACAGTGTGATCAAAACCATGCCCCTTTCCATCTTCAAAATAGTGAAGAATTTTTTCTTTTAGATGATCCATTCTAAACAGTTGGTCTGGTTATATTTATATGTTTTACTAAAACATCTGAAGAAATAAAAGGTGAAGAAGAATCCCAGCTTGTTATTTGTTCTTTGTCTTTTCCAAACAATTGAATATTCTTTAACATGTTTAAGATATTCTCACTAATCCTTATGTTCTTTATAGGGTGGGTTAACTCCCCATTTTCTATCATGAAAATTCCGTCTCTAGGTATTGTTGAAAAATCTCCAGTAGCATAATTTTGAAATCGAGTGTACCAAGTGTTTGTTATGTAAATCCCTTTCTTTATGTCAAATGGATTTCCAATTTTTCCTTCCAGTATAGTGTTTGTTGAATCTGGGGCCACCAATCCTGCATTTGCTGTGGTTTTTACTTTGTGTTTTCTTGCAGTTGAAGTGTTGTGAAGATATGTTTTTAGAACTCCCTCTTTTATTGCCTCTGTTCTTTGAGTCGGAACACCTTCGCTGTCAAAACTTGATGAACCAATTCCATTCGGCAATCTTCCATCATCAGTCATACTAAAGTTTCCAAGCTTTTTATTTAATTTTCCTGTTAAGAATGACAATCCTGCCTCTACACTAAACATTGATGCTGCATCTCCAAGAGTTCCAAAAATACTAGATGAAGCTAATGGCGATAATACTAAATCAAATTTTCCACCCTTTCCTTGTTTAGGACAACATGCAAGTTTTGCAAACTCTCCGGATAATCTACTTGATTTTTCAACATTAAAATCTTTTAACATGGTTGAAGAGATAGTTTTATGATTTGAGGATTCTTTTGATAATAATGACCTTATTGAGAAATATAATGAAGAAGATTCTTCCTCGGCATCCACGTTAGTAGAAGTTACTATTCTCGATTTCCCTGTTGCACTCATAAATGTTCCAGAAGCACGTTTTGCATTCTCTAATGCTGCATTAATCCCTGACTCAACTATATCAACTTCATCGATATTTTTTATCTTTTTGTCGAATAGACCTGGAACTTTCTTATATTTGAATGGCCCTTCTGCTATCCCGAAGTAATTTCCACTTTGTTTTGTAAATTTTAAAAAATTTGAAATATTCTTTACTAGTTCTTTTGCACTCTTCTTATCAGATTCTTTCAAATCTGTTGAAATGATTTTATTATCTTTTACTGCAAAAATTCCAGTTTGCGATGAATCTTCGGTAGCAGTTTTTACTATTTTATTATTTACGAATTTTAAATGACTCATCTCTAAATCTCGTTTTATTAAAATGAAATCATCCACTTCTTTTTCTAATTCTTTTTTCAAATAATCTAGTATCATCTTAGTTTTATTCCTCTTAATCTTATTGAAGGTCCTCCTGTTGTTACAGGTATTCCTTGCATCGGTTCCCCTTTCCCACATGTTGCTGCGAAAAATTTCAGATTATCTGCTACTCCATCTATTGAAGACCAAAATGCAGGGGTAGTTATCTCAAGTATTGGAGCCCTAACAGGTTTAGTTAATTCTCCTTTCTCTATAAGATATGCTTCATTTCCTACATATTTTTGTTGATATCTCTTATCATCTATGTTCCATTCCATGAAGTTTTTTATGTAAACTCCTTTTTTGATATCTTTGATTAGTTCCTCTTCTTTCTGAGTCCCTTTCTCTACATAAGTATTTGACATTCTAACGATTGGTTCAACTGAAAAATGATTTGCTCTTGCCGATCCGTTACTTTTTACACCTAACTGGGATGCAGTATCTCGATTGTGTAGGAATTCATTTATTTTCCCACCTTTCATCAATATTTTTTTCCTTGCCTTTACACCTTCATCATCATATAAATAGAATCCATATTTCCCTTTTAGAGTTGGATCATCAATAACTGTTACATTCTTATACCCAATTTTATTGCCTAGCATATCTTTGGTAACAAATGATTCTCCAGCTTGTGCAGACTCTCTTCCAAAAATTCTGTCTGCCTCATAAGGATGTCCACAAGATTCATGAGTTGCTATTCCTGTAACTTCTGGTGCACAAATAACATCCACCTTTCCTTTTGGCACTTTTATTCCTTTAATCATATTTGTTTTTAGAGTTGCTATTTCTTCACCTATATTTTTCTCCAATTCCCATTTTTTGATTGCTTCATAACCTGTAGAAGTACCATACTGGTGAGCCCTTTGGATGGATTTATTTGATTCCATCAAAGTTATTAAATAAAAGAAATTAATAGTAGGAATTTCTGAATATATCCTCGACCCTTCTGTGTTAATATAGTATTTCTTAACTAGTTTATCCGAGAGTGAATAGTATCCATGCTGAGGAGTTATTGATTTATTTAAGTCTGTTAAAATTTTTATTTTCTCTTCAGGACTCACATCTCTAACATCTTTTATTTGTTTGACTTTGTAAGATTTTTTTTGAATTTGCTCAGGAGAAAACTCTATTTTCTCAGATAATTTTGAAGATTTTTTTGTTATCTTAATTGCCTTATCTAATTGTTTTTTTATGTGATCTTTTGATAACTGATTTGCTGCCATAAATCCCAATGAATTATTTATTGAAAATCTGATTCCCAATCCTGTACTATTATCAAAAGACGAGGCATCTAGATTTCCATCTTTTAGCATGAAACTATTTGAATATCTAGATTCTAGTCTAGCTTCAGCATAATCTGCCCCTTTCTTTTGAAGATATTTAATTGAAAAATCTGCTATTTCTTTATTCATAAACTAGTTTAGTTTGAATAGAGTTTATATAAATTATGGAAAAGTTTAAATAGAATTATTCAAGAGATATAAATATGTTAAGAACACACACATGTGGAGAATTAGATAAGACACTTGTTGATAAAGAAGTTACACTTTCTGGATGGGCAGATACTGTGAGAAATTATGGTAAACTTGCTTTTGTTGATCTGAGGGATAGATACGGAATTACACAAATCGTTCTTAGTGCTAAAGATATTCCAGATATTGACAAATTAAGAAATGAAGATATTCTAAAAATTACTGGAAAGGTTAAAAATAGATTAGATGGTAAGGAAAACAAAGATATCTCAACAGGAGATATTGAAGTTAAAGCAAGTTCTCTTAAGATTCTTAGCAAATCAAAAGATTTGCCTTTTGAAATAAATAAAGATATTGAAGTTGGAGAAGAATTAAGATTAAAGTACCGTTACTTGGATTTAAGAAAAAAAGATATGATGAGAAATATGAAAATGAGGCATGATACTATTCTATTCCTTAGAAATTTCTTGCATAAAGAAAAATTCTTAGAGATAACTACTCCGATGTTAACAAAATCTACTCCAGAAGGTGCAAGAGATTATGTTGTACCATCAAGATTACATAAGGGAAAGTTCTATGCCCTTCCTCAATCACCACAACAGTATAAACAATTATTAATGTGTGCTGGAGTCGACAAATATGTTCAGATGGCTCCTTGTTTTAGAGATGAGGATGCAAGAGCACATAGAGCACCTGGAGAATTCTACCAAATGGATCTTGAGATGTCATTTGTTGAACAAGAGGATATTTTAGAACTTGTAGAAGGTTTGATGATAAAGATGGTAGAAAAACTTTATCCTGAAAAGAAGATTACAAAGGTCCCTTTCCCTCGGATAAAACATGCCGATGCAATTAAAAAATATAAGACTGATAGTCCAGATATAAGAAAAAACAAAAAGGACGACAATGAATTAGGATTCTGTTGGATTGTTGATTTCCCATTATTTGAGAAACAAACAGAAGAAGACTTTTTCCATGGTGCCGGAAAAGATTTGGCACCATCCCATCATATGTTTACTGCACCGAAAGAAGAAGATATTAAGTTATTAGACAAAACTCCTGGAAAAGCTAAGAGTTATCAACATGATATGGTCTTAAATGGTTTTGAAATTGGTGGAGGAAGTATAAGGATCCATGATCATGAACTACAAGAGAAAATATTTGATCTTATAGGATTTACTAAGAAGCAAAAGAAAGAATTTAGCCATTTATTAGAAGCATTTTCATATGGAGTTCCACCTCATGGAGGAATTGCCATAGGATTAGATAGGCTAATGATGATTTTACTTGGAAAAGATACAATAAGAGAAGTCATCGCATTTCCAAAAAATAAAGATGCTAGAGATCCTGTGATGGATGCGCCTGCAGATATAGAAGATTATCAATTAAAGGAATTAGGGATAAAACTAGATAAGAAAAATTTATAAGTGAACAGTTTCTCTAAAAATCTACAATGTGGCTCCGTAGCTTAGTAGGTGGAGCGTCCGGCTGTTAACCGGAAGGTCGGCAGTTCGAGTCTGCCCGGAGCCGCTTTTTATTCATTCGTGGTGTAAATAATGCCTAAAATAGATCAAAACTTGATAAAAGATATTGCAAAATTAGCGAGATTAAATCTAACAAAAAAAGAGGTTTTGCAGTTTGAATCAGATTTTAAAGATGTTCTTAAATATTTTGAAATTTTAAATGAATTAGATGTTAGTACTACTAAATCTTCATTCAGGCCTATTGAAGAAAATAATGTTACTCGTGAAGATAAAGTTGTAGAGTGTATAGATCAAAAAGATGCGTTAAAATTTTCTAAACAAACTAAGGAGGGTTTCTTTATAGGGCCAAGAACTGTAAAATGATAGATAAACATGTTAAAGAAATTGTCAGTGGAAAAATAAAGTGTTTAGATTATACTAAAGATGCTCTAAAAAAAATCAAAGAAATTAACAAAGACAATCATTACCTTACTACTATGTGTGAAGATCTTGCAATTTATCAAGCTAAGGAACTAGATTCTAAAACTAAAAAAGGTAAATTAGCAGGAACAATTTTTACAATAAAAGATAATATTTGTGTTAAAGATGTTGAAAGTACTGCTAACTCTAAAATTCTTGAAGGATACAAACCTATTTTTGATGCAACTGTTATCGAGAGATTGAAAAAAGAGGGTGCAATAATAGTTGGGAAAGATTCATGTGATGCTTTTGGTTTTGGAGGATTTAATGTTAATGTTGGTGTTGGGAAAGAGATCCCTAAGAATCCAGTAGATAGTGCTAGAACCTGTGGAGGATCTAGTGGTGGTTCCGGAGGAATAACTAAGAAAGCAGATTTTGTTCATGTTGCTATTGGAGAGAGTACCGGAGGCTCTATTGAGTGCCCTTCAGCATTTTGTGGAGTAGTAGGATTTTGTCCAACTTATGGATTAGTTAGTAGATGGGGATTAATTTCATATGCAGATTCATTTGATAAAATAGGTGTTATGACTAAGACTGTTGAAGACAATGCAAGAGTTATGAGTGTTATTGCAGGTCATGACAATAAAGATGGAACTTCATTGAAAGTTGACAAAAAAGATTATGTTAAATCTATGAAAGAAGATTCTAAAAAATTAAAAATTGCTATAATCAAAGACGGACTTTCTGAAGGAACTTCTCAAGAAGTGAAAGACTCATTTAATAATATGGTTGAAACCTTAAAGAAGGATGGTTTTGAAATTGATGAGATTTCTTTACCTTTAACTTTCAAATATGGTGTAGCAACATATTATATTCTTGCTACAAGTGAATCTTCCACCAATTTATCTAGATTCTCTGGGTTGAGATATGGTATTGAAGAAGATAAAAAGGGGAAATATTTTGATGATTATTTCTCAGAGATTAGAAGCAAAAATTTCAATACAGAAAGTAAAAGAAGAATCATGTTAGGAACATTTACTAGAATGGCAGGATTTAGAGATGCATATTACATCAGAGCAACTAAAGCTAGAACAAAAATCATAGAAGAGTATAAGAACCAATTTGAGAAATACGATTTATTGATTTCGCCCACAATGCCAATTGTTCCACCCAAATTTTCAGATATTAAAAAAATGAGTGCATTAGAGGCTTACACTATGGACATTCTAACTGTTGGTCCAAACTTAGCAGGAATACCTCATGCTAGTATGCCAATCCATAAAGAAGGATTGCCTATTGGAATGATGGTAATGGCAGACCATTTACAAGAAGATAAAATTTACAGATTATTAAAAAGAATCGAGGAGCTAAAATGAACTTTAAATCTGATGTAGTTATTGGATTAGAGATTCATGTAGAACTAGATACAAATACAAAATTGTTTTGTGGGTGCAGTACTAGTGGAAGCGATAAACCAAATACAAGAGTCTGCCCAATTTGCTTAGGACATCCTGGAGCAAGACCTGTATTGAATAAGAAAGCATTGGATTATGCAATTAAACTTTGCTTAGCTACCAATTCTACACTAACTCCTGAAGTCATATTCTCTAGAAAAAGTTATTTCTATCCAGATATGTCAAAAAACTTTCAGATTAGCCAGTATGAAGAACCTTTATCTGTTGGAGGATCAATTGAATTAGAAAGTGGGGAAAAAATTAATCTGACAAGAATTCACATTGAAGAAGATCCTGCTTCAATAACTTATCCAAAATCTGCTAAGACTTCAGATTACAGTTTAATAGATTATAATAGGTCTGGAAACCCCTTAGTTGAAATTGTTACAGAACCTGAATTAACAACTCCTGACGAAGCGAGAGAATTTCTAAATAAATTAATAAGTGTTTTGAATTATTTGAAAATCTTTGATATGAAATCAGGAATAATAAAAGCAGATGCTAATATTTCTATAAAAGGAAGCGGATATAGGAGAGTTGAAGTAAAAAATATTACAGGATTCAAAGATATAGAAAGAGCATTAGGATATGAGATTGTAAGGCAGAAAGAGCTTGTTGAAAAAAATAAAGAAATTGTAATTGAGACTAGAGGATGGGATGCTAAAGACAGAGAGACTTATTCTTTAAGAAAAAAAGAAACAGAAGAAGGATATGGATATATTATTGAGCCAGATCTTGTTAAGATAGATGTTAATGAGGAATTAATTGGAATTTTGAAAAAAGAGATTCCGGAACTTGCACATAAAAAAGCTAAAAGATTCATTAAAGAGTACAAAATCGATAAGGTTGATGCCAAAGTTATGGCAATGGAGCTTGAACTTGGGGAACTATTTGAAAAAGTTGTTAAAGAAATCGATCCAGTATTAGCAGGTAGATGGTTGAGAAAAGAATTGCTGAGAGTTTTGAATTATAATAAGAAAACCCTTCAAGATATTAAAATTGATGAATCTCATATCATTGAATTATTGAGCCTTATTGAAACAAAGACTATTACTGAAGCAACTGGTAAAAAGATTATTGAAATGTTAATAGACAAGCCATTCTCTCCAAAAGATTATGTTAAAAAGAATAAACTTGCACAGATTACTTCTGAAATTGAGTTAGAAGATATCTGTAAGAAGATTGTTTCCCAGAATGAAAAAGCGGTAGAAGATTACAAGGGCGGAGAAGAAAAATCATTTAATTTCTTAGTTGGAATGGTTATGAGAGAGACTAAGGGAAAGGCAAATCCGGTCATAGTTAAAGATGCTATGAAACGAATTTTAGATTAATTTTGTATAAAAGATAACTTTTTAAACCTCTTATTTTAGATTTATTTTACAATGAAAAATATACTTATCCTTGCAACTGGAGGCACTATAGCTTCTGTAAAAACAGACGAAGGACTTAGACCTGCTTACAAACCTCAAGAAATGATTGATTTGATCCCTGAGCTTAAAGATATAGCTAACTTAGAGGGAAAACTAATTATGAATATAGATTCTTCAGACATGGTTCCTGAGAGATGGATTGAGATTGCAGATTCTATTGATAAAGATAAGGATTCTTATGATGGTATTGTTGTTCTTCATGGAACTGATACTATGTCATATACTTCTTCAGCACTTTCTTTAATGTTGAGAGGTATTGATAAACCTGTTGTAATAACTGGTGCAATGAAAGGTATTGGAGAAGAAGGTAGTGATGCTATTGGAAATATGATTAATGCAGTTAAATTTGCAACTGAAGAATATAAAGGAGTTTATTGCGTGTTTGATAGTAAGGTGTACCAAGGTAGTAGAATCTCTAAAGTTAATCCTAGTAGCGTAAATGCTTTTGAAAATATTAACTCTTCACTTGTTGGAGAATTTAAAAAAGGAGAATTCAATAAAGATTCAGATTATAATTCTTCTCTTGAAGATCTTGTTTATGAAAAAGATACTAAAATAAGTGATAAAGTCTATTATATGTATCTAACTCCTGGTATGAAAACTGAGGTAATTGATAAAGTTCTTGAATTAGGATATAAAGGGATTGTTATTGGAGGATATGGTGACGGAAACTTCCCCCTAAGATTCTTAGACAAATTTGAAGAAGTTCTCGATAAGAATATTCCTTTGGTTCTTGGATCACAATGTCTTAAAGGCAAAGTTGATGCAGCTTATGAAGCAGGATTTAAACTTATGAAAAAAGGAGCCATCTCTGCAAAAGATATGACAAATGAAATGGCTGTAACAAAACTTATGTATGCTATTGGACACTCAGATAATCTAGAAAAAATCAAAGAGATTATGAGCGAGAATTATGCGAATGAGATTTCAGAATAAGTTGAATAACTGATATAATATTCCTAGTGCGAAGATTACAATTAATATTGCACCAATCAGAGTTTTCTTACCTAAGTTATATTCTGGAACTCTTAATTTCATTTTTCTTGCTTTCCAGAACATCAATACCACTAGAATTCCATCTATTCCTCCAGCAAATGCCCCAGTTATCCCTATGATGTTTATGAAGCTTTTTGCACCACTTAAAAAAATAAGTAATGGGATAGTCATAGTTAAAACCCATGCAATAGTTTTCTGAATTTTAAAATCAAAATGATAGATTTCTTTCATTGCTAAGGCTAAAGTTAATGCTGAAGTAAACATTGCAAACGCTGCGAATAAGTTCCCAAAAATAATCATTTCTTTTCCTAGGGCTTGCCCTAAACCAATTGTTGCTATTTCTGTAGTATTTGCTCCAGTTATCCCAATAGTTATTGCTGCAAAAAGTACATATGCTGCTAAGGGAATTAAAGAACCTATAATGACTGCTTTCTTTAGCTTATGTTTTTGATATATTAAACATTCTTTCATCTCAGGAACAGCTACTCCTCCAACAAATGCAAATAAGACTACTCCATATGGAATTGCTAATTTCATTAAATTAAATTCTGCAAGATTTCCTATATTGAAATTACCCTTTAGTATTGCGAAAATTCCCATTACTACTATCAAGACTAATACACTAGAAGCAAAGATTAATTCAGATTTTGTTATTGCTTTCAGTCCTATAAACACCAATATTGAAACTATTGCAAAGAACATCAAAGAAAACATCAGAGGAGATCCTCCAAAAATTGCAGATAGTGCCTTGCCCTCCCCTATTATATATGCAATTAGTGCACCATAGATTCCAAAGATTAAAGAAAACATCATTAATGATTTTCCCCATTTTCCTAAGTAAATTTTAGCATAACCTGGAAGTTGATGATTTCCTGGAGTTCGGAGAACTATCTCTCCAATGAATAAATTTAACATCATTACTGCCAAACCTAATATGATTATATCTAGAACTCCTGTCAGAAATCCTGCTTTTTGAAACACATAAGGCAATCCCAAAACTCCTGCACCAATAACCGTCCCGCACAAAGTTGCTATCGCCTTTGGAAAACATTTATCTATCATATTCAGTAAATTGGAAATTTTTCTTTATATTGTTTTTGGTAAAAAGAATTTTCTTATTTCCATTATTCCTACTCCTATAAATGCTACTCCAAATATCTTTACCCAATCAGATAGTCCGAGTGGAACTAGTTTGAAGATTATTGCAAGAGGAGAATATATCACTAACAATTGTAGTAAAAAGGATATTGCCACTGCTCCAATCAGATATTTATTTGTTAAAATTCCTACTTGAAAGATATTCTTTGTTTCTGATCTACAACTAAATACTAACAATAATTCGAAAATTACTGCAGTAGTTAAGGCAATAGTTCTTGCTTTATCTAGATCTCCAGTTTGTAAGTACTCTAATGAAAATAAACTTAAAGTTGCTATTGCACCTAAAATTCCTGCTAAGATCAAGAAAGTTTTTGTCCCATTTAGTATCCCTTCTTTTGGATTTCTTGGTTTCCTGCTCATTATTCCATCCTCACTAGGATCTACTCCCAAAGCTAGTGCAGGTAAACTGTCAGTTACTAAATTTATCCACAATATTTGTAAGGGTAGCAAAGGTAATGGGAATGAAGATAATAATGAGAAAAAGATTATTAATACTTCTCCCAAATTTGCAGAGAGTAAATATTTAATGAATTTTTTTATGTTGTCAAATATAGTCCTTCCCTCTTTTACTGCATCAACTATTGTTGCAAAATTATCATCCAATAATATTATATCTGATGTCTCTCTTGTAACATCTGTACCTGATTTACCCATTGCAATTCCAACATCTGCTTTCTTTAGTGCAGGAGCGTCATTTATCCCATCTCCAGTCATTGCAACTATCTCACCATTATGTTGTAAGGCTTCAAGAATTCTAACTTTGTGTTCAGGATTTACTCTTGCAAATATCCCTATATCTTTAATTTTCTTTGCTAATTGTTCTTTTGATAACTTATCCAGATCTTTCCCTTCCAGACTAGTAGTGTTTAAATTTAATTGTTTTGCAACAGCTTCGGCAGTTATCCTATTGTCTCCTGTAATCATAATTACTCTTATCCCTGCTTTCTTACATAATTTCAATGCACCCTTTACTTCATCTCTAGGTAGGTCCTCTATACCAACTAAACCTAAAAATACCATATCTTTTTGACTTTTTGATTTTGAATATGCTAATCCTAAAACTCTTAGTGCAGATTTTGCGAATTCTTCATGTTTTGCCAATATATTTTTCTTATCTCTTTCACTTAGAAGTTTTATTCCGCCCCTATCATAGATATATTTACATTTATCTAGAACTATTTCCGGTGCACCTTTCATATGAGTATAGGTCTTGCTTCCTGACCGATCTATAGTAGCCATATATTTCTTCGAAGAATCAAAAGGGATTTCATCTACCCTTCTAAACTCTGAGTTGATTTCGGCCTTTTTTGCCGCTACTAAAAATGATATTTCTGTTGGATCTCCAATAAAATTCTTGTTCTTTAACTGTGAATCATTACAAAGCATCCCAGTTTCTAATAATTTGTTTATCTCTTTTTTATTTAATTCATTTCTGTTATACAAGAATTTTCCTTCAGTCTTATATCCTGAACCGGTTACAGTTATTACCTTTTTATTTGCATATATTTTAGTTATTGTCATCTCTCCACTAGTCATTGTACCTGTTTTATCTGAACAGATTACTGTAGTTGCACCAAGGGTTTCTACTGCTGCTAACCTTCGTACTAATGCTTTGTCTTTGATCATACGTTGGATTCCTAATGATAAACATATTGTGATTACTGCAGGCAATCCTTCAGGTATTGCCGAGACTGCTAAACTTAAAGAAGTCATGAATATCTCCGAGAGAGACATCTCTTTTATCAATCCTAAAACTAAAACTATAAATATAACTCCCAAAACTATCATGCCTAAATTTTTTCCAAATCTTGACATTTTCTTTTTTATTGGAGTATCTTCTTCATTTATTGATTCTAATTCATGCGCTATTTTTCCAAACTCTGTCCTATAACCTGTTCCAGATACAACTGCCTTACCTCTACCATAAGAGACTATAGTTCCAGAAAAAACCATATTTGATTGATCTGCTATCTGAAGATCTTTATCTAATTGTTTGACTGATTTTTCGACAGCTCTTGATTCTCCAGTTAAAACTGATTCATTTACTTTTAATGAGAAGGATTCTATTATTCTTGCATCTGCAGGTATCTTATCACCAGTTTCTAAAATTATTATATCTCCTGGTACTAATCGATTTGAAGGTATAGATTTTATTATCCCTCCCCTTACAACTTTAGCATTTGGAACCTCTAATTTCTTTAGAGAGAGTAATGATTTTTCTGATTTAAACTCTTGATAAAATCCAAATAGTGTGTTTAGTATGATAATGATAGAAATCACTGCGGCATCTATGAAACTTTTTAGAAAAAGTGAAACTAATATTGCAATTAATAGTATATATATTAATGGATTTTTTATTTGATCTAGGATTAGTCCTAATTTTGATATCCCTTTTGTTGTTTTTATCTCATTTTTTCCATAGTGTACAAGTCTTTCTTTTGATTCTTGTTGTGAAATCCCATTAGGTTTAGAATTTAGTAAAGTTATTGATTGATTCACCGATTTTTTAGAATAATTGACCCTCATATTATTTTTTATTTCTTTAGGTTTATATCTTTTTTGGAATTGGTAAGCTTTAAATAGTAAATTTGTTTAGTTTCTTCGGGCCTGTAGCATAATCTGGATAGTGCGGTCGGCTTCGGACCGATTGGTCGGGGTTCAAATCCCCGCAGGCTCATTAAACGATGGAATATAAATTTGATTCGAGATATGGAAACATTATGATAGATTATTGTACGCCTAGTGAAGTGAAATTATGGCTAGAATCTTTTGAAAAGGTTATACCTCATAGTTCTCCACTTTCTGAAATAGAAGAGAAAATCAACAATATTGAGAATATTACTACTTCAGAATCTTTTAACTTTAGTAGAACAGAAAGAGTTTATTTTGATAAAGATTCTATTCTTTATGTAGCAAATGTCAGTTTAAATTCTAGAGGAAGTTATTATCCAATATTGAGAGACCATTTTAGTTTAGCTAAAAAATTAGTTGAAAATCATTGATTTTTCTTGTAATCTTCTACTGCTTTCTTAAATGCTTGATCTGCCAAAACTGAACAATGGAATTTTCTTGCAGGTAGACCGCCAAGTTGCTCTGTGATATCTTTCGCAGTTATTTTTAGTGCAGTTTCTATTTTTAGTCCGATTACCATAGTTGAAAACATAGAAGTTGCTGCAATTGCAGATGCACATCCGAAGGTTTGATATTTACACTCTTTTATTTTGTTATCTTTCACTTTTATCCAGATTTTCATAACATCTCCGCAAGCCGGAGAGCCTACCTCTCCTTCCCCATCTGCAGTTTTAGAATATTTCTCTGATTCTGCTTTTGTTTTTAATATATTTCTTGGATTAAAGAAATGATCTTTTACTCTTTCTGAATAAAACCATTCTTTTCCAGTCTTTGATTTTACATCGCTCATTTTAAATCTTTCAACCCCATATGAACTGGAGACATATCTCTAAGTTCTTTAACAATCTTTGACATTACTTTTAGTACCTTATTTATATCTGATTTTTTTGTATATTTTCCCAAACTAAATCTTATACTTCCGTGTGCTGCTTTCTCAGACTGGCCAATCGCTAGTAGTACATGACTAGCATTCAATGATTTCGAAGAACATGCACTCCCTGTTGATGCATAAATCTTGTATTCGTTTAGTTTGAGCAATATTGATTCCCCTTCTATGTTTAAAAAAGTTATATTGACATTGTTTGGAAGCCTTTTATTCTTATCTCCATTCAAGATTGTATTATCTATCTGCATTAACCCTTTTATTAAGTAATCTCGTAATTCTGTTAGATTTTTAGAATAATTCTTCTTATTTTTCTGTGCTAATTCCAAAGCTTTTGTGAACCCCACTATCCCAGGAATATTCTCTGTACCGCTTCTTAATCCAAACTCTTGGTTTCCCCCATCTAAAATGGGATCTAATTGAATTGTATTATTTTTATATAAACACCCGATTCCTTTTGGTCCATAGATTTTACTTCCATTCAAACTCATTAAATCGACATTTAATTTTTTTACATCTAACTCTTCAGAATTTGCTGCCTGGCATGCGTCAGTATGAAATGTTATCTTTTTGTTCTTCGCTATTGCCCCAATCTCCTTTATTGGTTGAATAGTTCCAACCTCATTATTTGCATAAATTGTAGATATCAGAATGGTTTCTTTCTTTATTGCAGATTTGATCTTATCTGATGAGACTATCCCATTATTCTCTACTGGAACCAAAGTTATCTCAAATCCTTCTTTTTTTAGTGATTCTAGAGTGTTTAATACTGCAGGATGTTCTATTGTTGTTGAGATTATATGATTTCCTTTTGATTTTAATTTTCTTGTTAATCCTTTTAGTGCTAGATTTATTGATTCTGTTCCAGATCCTGTGAAGATTACCTCTTTTGAATCCGCATTTAATATTTTTGCAACTTTTGTTCTTGAAAAATCTAAAACATTATCTGAGATTAACCCCAAATCATGCATACTCCCTGCATTCCCGTAATCTTCAGAGTAATACTTACTCATTTCTTTTACTACCTTCTTATCTGCAGGAGTCGTTGCAGAATTATCCAAGTAAATCTGTTTATTCCTCATTAGCTACCTTATTTAATTTCACTAGAATTTTTTCTATGTCTTCTTCTGAGAGTCCGTGACTTTTTAGACCAATCTCAATCGTTTCTACATTTGCTGCAAAACAACCTACACAGTGTATTCCACTTTCAAATAATACTTCTGCTGTCTTCGGATATTCTGCTAAACATTCCCCAATTATTGTATCTTTAGTTATTTTCATTTTTAAAACAAACCTCGCATTTTTCTGGAACATCATCATATAGTTTATGAATTTCACAAACCATTGCCGTGTCCCGAATTAATTTTGTTAACTTAATCAATTCTTTGTGTGTCGTTGACTTTCTTTCTAGTATTCTATCTGCTGATTCTTTTACAAATTTTATTATTCTTTTACTGAACTTTGCAATTCCTCTCTTCTTTCCTAGATACTGTGAAACTGCTGCAGGAGTGATTTCTAATAGTTCTGCTATCTCTTTTTGTTTTAATTTTTCCTTTGAAAGATGAATAGCTAATTCTCTCCGTAGTGAAGGGATTACATACCTTACTTCCACATCTTGTAGCATTAATTTCATTAGAAAACTTAACAATTGTTAATTTATAAATATTACTATTGTCAAATAATTTATTCACCCATTATGTCTGGCAATTTTGATTTGCCCTTACAAGATATAAATTGAGGATTTCCTCCCCATTCACCACCAAGGTTATTTAATCTGATAATTCCATTTAAAATTGCTCCAGATGTATCTAGATCTAATTGCCCATTAAAACAGAATGTTCCTCCAGTGATTATATTACATCCTCCCATTTGTGAAGTCCCATAATCATTATATTTACTAACAACATTAATTAGATTTTTTTCAGAATCTTCAAGGCAGTAATTACTATAAAATCCCCATTGGGCATTTGTTGCAGTACTGTAACTTACTGAAGAATTATCAATTAGATGAAATCCAAACATACTATTATTTGTTGCTGTGCTGTACTTTGAAGAAGATGTATCTTCTAATAAAAATCCTTGACCATTACTTGTTGCCGCACTATGAGTTACTGAAGAATTATCAAGTAGATTAAATCCAACCATACTATTATTTGTTGCCGCACTATGAGTTACTGAAGAATTATCAAGTAGATGAAATCCTTGACCAGCATTTGAAGCAAAACTATCCGTTACTGTAGAATATTCTTCTAGAAAAAAACCATAATTATTATTTGTTGATGTGCTATTTCTTACGGAAGAGGATTCTTCTAGAAAAAAACCATAATCATTATCTGTTGACATACTACTTGTTACTGAAGAAGTATCAAGTAGATGAAATCCTACAACCCCTTTTGTTGAGGTGCTCCCTCCCACAGAAGAATTATCAAATAAGCTAAATCCATAAACTAGATTATTTGTTGAGGTACTATCGATTGTAGAAGAATAATTTACTAAATAAAATCCATAAAATCTCCCTTCGTTTGATTTACATTTGCTCACAGTAGAATGATCTTTTAGATAAAATCCATAGAAATTATTTAGTGAAGTACTTTCCATTGAAGAAGAATGATTATTTAAAATGAATCCATAATCACTATTGGTAGAGATACTACCTGTTACTAAAGAATAATCATTTAGATAAAATCCACAGGGGTTATTTGTTGCAGTACTGTTTTTTATTGAAGAGAAACTAGATGATGTAAATCCGACTTGATTATATGTTGATGTACTGTCTACCACAGAAGAATTATCAAATAGGTCAAACCCGTACTGATTCATTGTTGCCATACTATTTATTACAGAAGAGAAACTAGATGATGTAAATCCGACTTGATTATACAGTGCCGCACTATCAGTTATTGAAGAATAATCTTCTAAAATAATTCCAAAATATTTATTAATAACCCTACAATCTTTTAATTTTGCATAACCTCCTAATATAAATCCTCCTTCACTATAATCTGAAATAACAGAATTATGCGAGTATAACATGTGGCCATTACAATTAAATTGAAAATTACCTTCTACAGGAGTATAAATATATATATATTATGGTCGAACATGATATCCTCGGAAAAATTGGCACACCCTCCTACATAACTGAATATTACATCATTATTATGTACATCAAACCATTCTTGATCAAGATCCAAACAATCTGTTTCGATAGGAAAATCCCCACTATAATTCGTCGCATCCTTACTTGGCACAGTATTAATTAATTTTTTATGTCCATTAAATCTTGATTCCTCTAAAACTAAATTAGGTTTATCTGGAGTACTCCATTCAGATTTACTCGGCACATAGGTTTTATCGAAGTCATAAAAACTATATCTTTTAAACTCGTTTTCATTACCCTTTAATATTATTAAACTTAATCCAACTATCAATATAAGGGCAACAATCTTTAGAACTTTATAATTATTCAAATTTCTAATTGAACTTATCACTTTGTTGAATAATCACAATCAGATTATATAAACCTTTTTATATATGGATCATTAATTTGATCGGAATGTAAGAGATAAGTTTTCTAAGTTTAACTTAAAAATTAATTGAATGAAAAGATTTAAAAGTGATTAAAGAGATTATTGAAATATGGTTAAGCAAGAAGGTATAACTGTAAAAAAAGATGAGAACTTTTCTGAGTGGTATACTCAATCAATTATTAAGAGTGAAATGGCAGATTATACTGCAGTTTCTGGATCTATTGTTTACAGGCCAAAAAGTTATGCTATATGGGAGACCATACAAAGAGAAGTAGATAAAAAACTAAAAAAGCTTGGCGTACAAAATGCTTATTTTCCTTTATTAATTCCTGAAAAATACTTAATGAAAGAAGCAGAACATGTTGAAGGATTTTCTCCAGAAGTTGCATGGGTTACCCATACTGGAAATTCCAAATTAGATGAAAGGTTAGCAATAAGGCCTACTTCTGAAACAATTATGTATCCTTCTTATGCAAAATGGATTAGATCTTGGAAAGATCTGCCTTTGAAATTAAATCAGTGGAATAATGTAGTTAGATGGGAATTTAAACATGCAGTTCCATTTTTGAGAGGTAGAGAGTTTTTATGGAATGAAGGGCACACAGTTTTTGCAAAGAGAGAAGAAGCAGAAAAAGAGATGAAGGACATCATAAGATTATGGGATTCATTTTGTAAAGATTATCTAGCATTACCTTCATTAGTTGGCCAGAAATCAGAAAAAGAAAAATTTGCTGGTGCAGAATATACTTGGAGTACAGAGTTTATGATGCCAAATGGAAAAGCTATCCAAGGGCCAGATACTCATTTTGATGGACAAAATTTTGCTAAAGCTTTTGACATAAGTTTCTTAGATGAAAATGAGAAGAAACAATTACCTTATCAGAATACTTGGGCAATTAGTACAAGAATGATGGGAGTTATGTTTGCCATACATGGAGACGATAAAGGAATAGTGTTACCTCCAAAAATTGCACCAAATAAAGTTGTCTTAATCCCTATATTATTTACAAAGACAAAAGATAAAGTAATGAAAGTTGCTAAAGATATAGAGAAAAAGCTGAAAAAATATGATGGAATTTTAGACGATAGAGAGGATTACTCGGCTGGATGGAAATTCAATGAATGGGAGCTGAAAGGCATACCTATCAGACTAGAACTTGGACCAAAGGATGTTGAAAAAAAACAAGCTGTCATTGTTAGAAGAGATAGTGGTGAGAAGATAGTTGTAAAACTGAAAGACCTTAATAGTAGTATTGACAAAGTTCTTGAAGATATACAGAGTAGTTTATTTGAAAAAGCTAAAAAGGCATTATATGATTCAATTGAAGAAGTTGGAATGATTTCTGAGCTTAAAAAAACAATCAGTAAGAAAAAAATTGGTAAAACTAATTGGTGTGGCAATGTTACTTGTGAAGAAAATATCAAAAATAAAACTGGTACAAAGAGTTTGAACAGTGAATTTAATTCTAAAGGGGCAGGCAAATGTTTTGCTTGTGAAGCTAATGCAGAATTTGTTACTTATTTTGGGAAGAGTTACTAACCAATTTGTTTAAAAAATATATTATTGGAATTACACAAACTAAAGCATAGAATATCGGAAAGAGTATAGGGAATAATGGAATTGTTGGTAACCAGTTTATGCAAGATTTGAATAAACAGTTTAGATTGAGATCATTTCCATAGTATATTATTATAGGTATTAATAATGCTAGATGTAGTGCTACACCTTTCCAAGCTTTTTGTTGTTTCTTATTTATCAATAAAAATGCCATCACCCCGAAAGGGACCACTATTAGATGGAGTAAACTTGAGATATACAAGGGTGTTGCGAAATCTGGATTAAACATATATGCTGTTGATCCTACTAGATATTTATTGAATGATAATTTGAAAAGATAATCTATTGTCCACCCAATCTCCCCGGCAAAAATGAATGCAGTTTCTGCTAATATCCAAAATGAACTTCTGAGTAAAATGGCTATCCCTAGAATTAATGGAACATGATTACTTAACCAAAATAAACTTGTTGGTGTTCCAAACTTTAATATCATGAATATTCTAATTAGAGATAGAACTATCATAACTATCCCCATTGTTCTCAGCATATTGTTTTTATCCATATTAGTTTACTAGATTAACAAAAAATTTGTAAATTTGTGCGTACCATGGAATATTTATTATGTCTATCGCTTTTATCTCATTTAATTCGAAAGTATTCCCAAATTCATCTTCGTATTCTATTAAAATCTTTATTTTATTATTCAGGAGAGATTTTGAGTTTAGCTTTGCTTCTAGATTAGTTATTCCTTGTGACTCTTGGATTATTTGTTTGTCTGCATTGTTTATAGATATGGATAAGTTTTTTATCAGTGCTTTAGAATCTAACCTAAATATGAAATCAAAGTCTTCGCCATAATTCACTTGGTTTGGATATTCAAAGTAAATCATTTTTAAGTCTGGTTTCCCCAGAACTATTAGTTGAATATTACTGATTAAATCTACTACACCATTTTTTGCAGAGACTACTCTCTCTGTTAGATTTTCTGCATGAATTTCAAAGAGTATTTCTTTTTCTTTAGATATTGTTAAATCTATGAGTTCACATTCTTGATCTAAACAGACTGAAATATCTGTTAAAATCTTATTACCTATATTTTTTATATTACAAGATATTGGTACAGTTTCAAAAATATAATAGTATGGTCTCTCAGATCCACATTCTAATGAAATCTCTTCAGAATAGGTTTTTTCTTCAATCTCTTCTAACTCTTCTATCAGATCTCTTGCTTCATCTTCTGAAATGTAATCATATCCTTCGCTTGAAGAGAATTCTATAACATCCGAAGTTATTTCACCAAATAGATCTATAACTTCTATCTGAGTGGTGTACCTCATGTTATTTTCAGCATCATCTGGAATCTTTATTATCCAAAAAATTGCTTTATTTTGTTTAGGTTTTAGTAAAGTTATCTTAGTATTATCTGACAATAAATCTGGAGCTTTTGTTATTATTGCAGTATCAGATACATAAGAATCGTATGGGTTTTCTATAGTTACTTTTATTGGAACATAACTTCCAGGAGATACATTATTCTCCAGTATTTCTAGATCAATATCAAAAGGAGAATCTATTTTGTTTCCAAAGTCTGCAATCTCTGCACTGATGTTTAAACCCTCGGGAGAGATTAATACATTATTTGATCTCCAATTATACCTTATTGAAGGAGTTCCAGAATCAACATTTTCTAATAACCTTATATGAGTTGGATCAATCCAACCAAACTGTCCGAATGAAATATCGAAAGGTACCCACCCATAATCTGGGAAATACGCTTCCGCCCATCCGTGATTACCAAAATCTTCTGTTGTTCCCGAATATGCTACACCTGAAATAAATCTTGTTGGAATTCCTACTGAACGAGAGAGTGAAATAAATAATGTTGCAAGCTCATCACATACACCTTCTTTATCTTCTAATACCCATGAAGAAGATAATGCCGCATTTGCAGTTTGTGAATTCAAATCATACTCTATATTCTTTTTTACCCAGTTTGCTATTTTGAAAACTGCCGAATAAAGATTTGATTCTCCTTCAATGATCTCATTTGCTTTCTCTAATATCTCTGGAGTAATATCTGTCTTTTCTCCTTCTTCTAAGTAAATCTCATAATCTTCATCCAAGTTTATTATTGGAAATTGTATTCGTGGAATTTTGTGTAAAACATTTTCAGTCTCTATTTTTGAAGTATATCCAAACTCTATAGTTTCCGAATAATCTTCCCATCTAAATTTTAGAGAATCATCTAATTCACTTATCTCTGCAGGTTCATCTGAAAAAGTGTTTAAATATAGTATAGATTGTGTTTGGAGTTGAATTGGATTAATTAGAAGAGTTGCTTCAGCATGATCTAAACTAGCCCCAGACTCCTCTTCTTCCATAGTTAGTTTTGCTAAAACTTCAAGATCAATAGTTATAGTAGAGTAATCAGTATAGGACTCTTGAGCTAAAACTAATGGAACTAATAACAAAAAAAATAAAATTGCTTTTTTTATTTCTAATCACCTCTTAATGAGATAAGTGACAGCTTAGTTTATATTTATTTCGATTTAACATGCAGAAAAATCACAGGATGAACACCTTTTACAACCTTCTTGAAAAATTAGCTTCCCGCTTTCACATTTTGGACATTTTATTCCGTATGTATTCTTCTGACCTTCATTTGAATTTGCTGAACCGTTACCATTACCGTTACCGTTTCCTTTCTTTAAAGTATCACTTAATTCATCAACAATCTCATTGTAATCAACATTCCCTAACATTACATCCTCAAATCCATAATTCTCTATTGCCATCAGATATTTCTTAAGTGCCCTTCCAACTCCGTCAGGTATGGAAGTAACTACCCCTTCTCTGGTAGGAATGCTAGCTATACTCGCACCTATTCCCTCTAATTGATCTACACAATAATTCGGATCCACTCCAGCCCTCAAATTAGTACTTAGCTGCCTACAAATTCCTTCTAAATCTGCGTGCACTACATCTCCACTTTTTCCTAGCTGTGCAAATACTTCATAAGGGAACCCATCTTTTGGATCCACAGTGATATTTACATGCATGTGACCAAAAGGAGTATTTTGTTTTATTTTTACTGAAGGCATCATATCAGGAATCTTTCTTGGAGTGATATAGGTTCTCTCAGTTTCCTCTTCTTTATTTGTTTCTAAAACTTGAATATCTTTTGAACCATCTCTATAGATAGTTGTACCTTTCAACCCCATCTGGTATGCCAATAAATATGCTTCCTTAACATCATTAACTGTTGCTTTGTTTGGCATGTTTATCGTTTTACTTACAGCATTATCTAAATTTCTTTGGAATGCTGCTTGAATTCTTATATGGTCTTTTGAATTTATATCTCCTGCAATCTTGAATACTTCTTGTAACTCTTCTGGAATCTCTTTTATTCCCTTCAGTGAACCTCCGTTCTTTTCTATCTTATCAAGTAGTTTTTCTGAATATATTCCCTTATCTTTTAGTGCTCTTTCTAATTCAGGATTCACAAATTTCAGCCTTTCTCCGCCTCTGATATTCTTATAAAAAATATTTGAGAAATAAGGTTCTATTCCTCCAGATACTCCTGCCACCATAGCTATTGAACCTGTTGGAGCAATTGTTGTTCTTGCAACATTTCTAACTCTATCTTCTAAATCTCCATTATCATATATACTTCCTTCAAATGCTGGAAAAACTCCTCTTTGTTCTGCTAATTGAACCGACTTCTCTTTCGCAGTATTATTTATTTTAGACATTACTTGTTCTGCAAGTTCTACTGCTTCTTTAGAATCATAAGGTACTTTCAATTTTAATAACATATCTGCCCAACCCATTACACCAAGTCCTATTCTTCTGTGAGCTAATACAGTGTCTTCTATTTCTTTTATTGGACCTTTACTAGCATCATTTACATTGTCCATGAAATGTACTGCCGTTTGAGTTGTTTCAATTAATTTGTTCCAATCAACTTCATATCCATCTTCTAATTTTTTGACCATGTTTGAAAGATTGAGTGAACCTAAGTTACATGCATCATAAGGATGCAAAGGTTGTTCTCCACAAGGATTTGTAGCTTTTATCGGACCCTTATTTGGTAAGGGATTTTCTCTATTTATTGCATCTAAAAATATCATTCCTGGATCTGCAGTTTGCCAAGCAAGATTTGCAATTATATCCATTACCGAAGGACCATATAACTCGACATTATTTTCTTCATTTATCCTTCCAATATCTTTGTTTGTATATGAGTCTAGAACTCTCCTATTTTCCTTATCTACTATTAAAGAGGGAGGATTTGGCGCCTTTCCAATTTCTGAACCACCTAGTTTATTCTCTTCTATATTGGATTGATAGTTAAGTAAGTCGTCTAGAGTCAGAGGATTTCCTTTGAATTCTAATGGGAAATAACCATCATTTATTGTCGCATCCATAAACTTATCTGTAGCTCCAATTGAGATGTTGAAATTCTTTAATTTTCCATGTATTGCCTTTGCATAAATAAAATCCATTATATCAGGATGATTTACATCTAAGATCCCCATATTTGCTCCACGCCGATTTCCAGAGTTTATTATTTCCGTTGCCTTATCGAACTGCTCCATGAAAGAGATCGGACCTGATGCAACTCCTTTTGATTTTTTTACATAACTTCCTCTAGGCCGTAGTTTTGAAAAATTATATCCTGTACCTCCGCCTTCTTTGTGGATTCTCGCACCTTTTCTAACTTCTCCGAAGATATCATTAAGATCATCATCAGGATCTATACTATCTTCAGGATCAAGTACATAACAATTGAATAGAGCTTTTGTTTCTGTTCCTGCATTCGTGAATACTCTTCCCGCAGGTAAAAAATCTAGATTTGTCATGGCGTTATAAAAATTTTCTGTTACTTTGCCAATTTCTTTCTCAGAATGACCATAACCTGAATCTATATTTGCTATAGTATCTGCTATAGTGTATAGCCTTTCTTTTGGCCCTTCTACCACTTCCCCTTCACTATTTCTTTTAAGGTATTTTTGCTCTAAAGTCCACTTAGAATTGTCCGATAGTCTCTCTTCAAGATTATCTTGGTTTACATAATTAGGTAATTTCATTTTTGCACCTCTTAAATAATATTAATTTAGATTATAGAAATTAAATTGACTTGATATATAAACATATATAGTGTTTAACTTAGATTATTTATTGTATAAATTAGAATATAGAATTTATTAATTTTTTATTAATTTTTTGAATCTTTCTAAAAATTCATCAAAATCGTGAGAACTTATTTTTCCTCCACATGCAAACTCGTGCCCTCCACCGTAGCCATCAAGACCTTCTAAGGCCTTGTTTATCTTTTTTGGTAGTTTTATCTTTGAACTTCTGAAACTAAGTTTCATATAACCTTCTGATTCTCTTGCAACTATGATTACCTTCTTTGGTTTCCTGTAAAGTAGTTCATTTGATAACTCACTAGTAAATGAATTCTTCTGAGAGGGATAGTAATAAATGAATAGATTACCATTAGACTTTGTTTTTAGAGCATCTTCCAACATAATTTTGTATTCCTTTCTAAATTTATTTGCCCTTTTGAATAATAATTTCCCTTTTGGAGTAGTTTGATCTAAAATCTCATAAGGAGTTTCTATCTGCGAGAATACATTTATTGAACTTATTACATCCTTCATAGGACCCTTTAGTAAGAATGAGGTTAGTAGTGCTAGCTCTCCAATTCTGCTATCAAATAATAATTCCTCTGGTTTTTTTAATTTCTTTTGAAGAAGATCAGGATAGTGTTCCATAAATTGTTTTGCAAAGTCTGGCCTATGCCAATCTGAAACAGTACCAAGTGTTGCTATCCAAAGATTTTGCTCAACTACTTTATATGCATAATATGATGTAGGTTTGTTATCTCTTGGAATTTTTAACCGAGGATTATAATATTTAACTCCCTTTCTTTTTACAGGCTGGTGATGATCTAACCAAACTATAGGAACATCTACATTGTCTATGAATTCCTGAGTTACGTCCGGCATGTCTAGTACAAAAACTATGTCTGGGGAGTACTCTTTTACTTTCCTCACAAATCTTTCATCTAGAATTGGAACAGATTTTACAATGACTCCCTTACCTTTGTTGATTAATTTTCTAAATAACATATATGAACATAATCCGTCAGGATCATCATCATAAAAAAATAGAGGATTCTCCGCCTTTAGCAAATACTCTCTTATTTCCTTCAATTTTTTCTTTGGAATCATTGTAGAAAGATTAATAAATTTACTTTATAAACTTTTGTTTATGGTTGGTAGAACAATATTGTACATCTCATTGTTAATCTCGTTATTTGTGTTTGTTAAACTTGGAGACCTTGAGATATTTAATTTAAAAAATAGGGTCTTAATATCCTTAATATTCCCATTCTTAGCAGGATTGGTATTCTTATTGGGAGCTATAGGTTTTATGTTTGTAGGAGTTTTGTTAGTTCTTGGAACAATATTCTTCGCTTTAAATAAAGATAAAATTAAAATTATAAGAATTTAGAAAATATTATTTAGCTCTTCCCTTATTCGCAGATAAACTAGGTCTAATCTTTTCAGCACCGATTCCTTTCTTTCTAAGTCCTCTTGACTTTTTACCAGCTGAAGTTAATCCTCTGAAAACTCTTCCTTTTTGTTTACCTTTGCAAATCCAGTTAATTTTCTTATCTGATTTGATTACTGAATGATCTGGATCAACCATTATAACTTCATACCATCTGTACCGGCCATCCTTTACAAGGAAATAACTGTTTAAAACTCTAAGGTTTGTGAATTTTTTTGATACTCTCTCTTCTGCAATCCATTGGTAACTCTTTCCAACAACTTTCTTTCTCCTTCTTGCTTTTGGCCTTCTACCTTTCTTGATTAATGGGCGCATCCTTTTGGATTTGTTTAGTCTTATTCTAACCATAACATATCCTTGCTTTGCTTTGTATCCAAGAGATCTAGCTCTATCTAACCTTGTTGGTCTATCTAACCTAATTATCGTAGGATCCCTTCTCCAAACTACTAACCTTTCAGTAAATAATTCTTTCAAAGATTCCTTAGGTTTTTTCCAGAGTTCTCTAATGTGTTTATACATAGTATGGTTTGTGAAATGAAACGGTTTATAAAAGTTTCTGTATTTGGAGATTATTCCAAAAACTATATATATTAAGATTGGTTACCATTTTGGTTTAGGAGGAACAAAAATGAAGCATTTATTAAAAATTATAAGCGGTTTAATGATGGTTATGGGTGGATTATATACCTATGTCAGATGGGATTTCTTCAGAACACAACTTATCATAGCTTTGAAGTTAGTTGTAGGTAATGTAGGTGCGTTTATCGCATTAATAGGTTTGATAATATTCTTGATTGGAATGAGCGAAAGTAAAGAGATTGTTGAAGAAGAGTTTGTTCAAGAAGAGGAAGAAATTGAAGAAGAGCCTGTTGTAGAAAAGAAACCTAAAAGAAAAGCTAAGGCTAAGAAATAAACTTATTCAAACTAATTTGTTTTTTATTTAATATTTTACTTTCTTTCAATATTTGAGTTATATCAAAATTGAGATGTTTTTTTATTTTTCCATAAGCATAGTTTAATGCTATGTTTTTTGATTCAAAATTTTCTTCTTTTGTTTCCATAGCTTTTCTTGCCGCAGATCTTACAACCCATACTCCCATACTTGCCCAATATTCTGGAGTCTCAAATCTTAATACTAAAACAGAGGCTTGTCTCTTTATTTTAGTTAAATATTCTAAAACTGCTAGTCTTGCGGCATAGTATCCTCCGACGGTGTTTGAAGCATATTTCTTTCTTCCAAAAAAATCTTCAAAATCTGTTGCCATACTTATACCTGATGCCTTATTCCATGCAGAATCTTGGAGATACATTTCAAATAGTTCATAAGATAACATTTCAGGAAATAAAATGATTAAGTAATAATTTCCGAAATAGTTTCCAAAAAATATTTTATATTCCTCTATCTGAGGATAGTGTCTTATGTTTTCTAATAACTTTTTTCCGATTAAATCATCTGTAGCAGTTATGCCCCATCGTGTCGGAACTAACTTCCTATCTTTTTTTAATCCAAACATTCCCATAGATAGTAATTTTGAGATTGCGTGTTCATCAAAATTCTTTTTGTAAAGTGTTGAAATTGCTTCTGTCGATTTTAGATCGGTGTCCGAAACAACTTTGTCTATCCTTGTATGAATTTTCGGATTTTCTGTAAGTTTTACTTTCTTTAGTTCTGCCCTCGGACCCATTGGCATATTCACATTATCAAAATCTAATCTTATCATTGCTTTCTTTTTTAGTTCCATCTCTAAATCTACAGATTTTGTTGCCATTGATAATTCTTGAGAGATTTCTAAGAACCTCTTGTTTAAGTTAGATTGAGAACTAGTTATGGCATTTACATTTGATTTGAATCTTGAATTAATTAGTGATCTCCTGAAATTTATTACCTCCTCTAGTTTAAATTCATTTTTTGCCCAATAATTCTGAGCATCATATAGCCAAGCATCTTCTTTTTGTTCTGGTGGAGAGAGAATTCCCACATTCACTGCAGGATATTGTAACTTCGAACCTACAAAAACAGATGGAGGAGAAGTACTATTGAATTCCCCAATTATCTCTTTTATCTTGAATAGTGTTTGAGATCTTGATTCTAAAAGTTTTTTCTTGTCTATTTTAATCAAAACCATATTTTTGAGAGTGTAACATTATTTATAAAATTGGTTAGTCGGTTTTGTCATAGTGGCAATAAAAGAAACCCTTTTAAATTAATTAATTTTATAAAATTAACATGGTATTAATCACTCTCCGAGAGATTCTTGAATTAATCATAATGACAGGAGTCATAGGATACATACTTACTGGAAAATTTATACGTAGACCTAAAACCGTGTATGATATGATGCACCCAAATAAATTTAATATGGAAGATTTTAAGTTTGCAGTTGTAGTTACGGCACCAGCAATAGTATTGCATGAATTAGCACATAAATTTGTTGCATTATCTTATGGTTTCAGTGCGACTTTCAAAATGTTCCCTTTTGGATTAGGAATAGGACTAGTTTTGAAGTTATTAAATTCTCCATTTATTCTTATTGCCCCAGGGTATGTAGAGATACCAGTTATTGCTAATGCTTTTGCGTATAGAATGATTGCTTTTGCTGGCCCTGCAGTTAACTTGATATTATGGATTACTGCTGCGATTTTGCTTAAGAAGATGGAAGGTTTGAATAGAACACAATTATCTGCACTTCATATGACTAAAGTATTGAATATGATATTGTTCTTCTTTAATATGATTCCTTTCGGACCTTTCGATGGTGCTAAGGTCTTGAATGGTCCACCAATATAGAATTATGCTGCTACTTTTTCACAAGGTTCTTCAAGTAAAACTTCCAACTCTTTTTTAATCTCTTTTATTATCTTTTTATTGTTTGATTGTGCTAACATCCCTTCACAAAGAGGACATTTGAAATCATTATCCATTGAATTCATAAAATTTAATCTTAAACATTTTCTAGAACAGGTATAGTGGTCTTCTTCTTCTTTTTTCAACCGTTTTTTTAGGGATCCTATCTCTTCTTCTTTTAGAGATTTTATCAAAAGTTTAGCTTGAACAAGATTAAACGTCCAATAGTAAATATACCAACCTTTTTGCTTGTCTTTTTTTCTCATTGAGCTAACAAGATTGTGTTTTTGTAAACGATATAATCTATTACGGACAAGATTTATTCCTAATTCTAGCTTTTCAGCTAATAAGAATTCTGAGACATTTTCCTTTCCCTCTATTATAAGTTTTGATAGTTCAACAGTATCTTTTCCTGCTAATCTTGCTACCAACTCCTCAATTTTTTCAAAATCTATATCCATTTTTTGTTCTTTAGTCATTTTGGGATAAATCACTTTAAAAAGCTTGTTATTTGGCCGAATTTTCCCAGTTTTCTAAAATTCACCACTTATTGATAACACAGAAACTTTAAGAATGTATAAAATAAAATTTTACTATCGGAGGAATCCATTATGGGACTTTTCAAAAAGAAGAAAAAAGAAGAATTTGATTTTGGTGAGACTGTTTCTAGTGCTAAAAAGGGAGGAATTCCTGATTTAAAATTACCTAAACTTCCGGAGTTACCTTCAGAAGGTAGAGGTTATCCTAGTTATGGTGCCGGAGATCTTGGCGCGATAAAAAAAGAGGTAGAAAAACCTATAATTATACCTAGAAAAAAGATTGTTTCTCCTATGGGTATGCCTAAAATAAATCCACATAAAATTGTAAAACCAATTACAAGTGTTGGAGTAAGAAGGCCTGTAGAAAGAGTTGAAGGAGATAAACCAATCTTTGTTAAAATTGAAGCATACAAGGATGCTATTGAATCTATAGAAACTATCAAAGGATTGTGTAAAGAGGCGGACGGAGTACTTGTTGAGCTTAGTAAAATAAGGTCTGAGGAAGATAGAGAGTTAGCTAAATGGCACAACGATATAGATAAGATCAAAAATAAACTTCTTGTTGTAGATAAAAAATTATTCGAACTTTAAAATGGCCAAAAAGAAAGCAGGTGTTGCAAATGAGGATAGTACTACTTTTGTAAGAGTTGAGAATCCATTAGTTCTTAGAGAAGAGATTCTACACTCCGCAATCGATACTACTTCTATCCTTAAAAGTTATGAGAGATATGGTTTGCTCAGAGATAAAAAAATAACTCTTATGAAGAAAGTTAGAACTCTTATGAGAAAAATAGAGAAAGAGTTTAAAGTTATTAGAGAGAAACAACTTCCTAGAGTTGAAGAGATTGAAAGAGATATTGAATTGAATGGAAAGAAGAAAAAGAAAACTTCAAAGGTTCATCAAATTAAAAAAACAAAAGTTGTGAGAACCTCTCTAGATAGAGATATAGATGAGATACGAAAAAAATTGTCTGAACTAGAAGTTTAGATAAATTTTTAAATAACTTTATTCTGTTATGACTGTATGAAATCAAATCAATTGAAGGAAAAATATATTGAATTCTTTAAATCTAAAAAACATAAAGAGATTTCTAATTTCTCTTTAATTCCTCAGAACGATCCTACTGTTTTATTTACAACTGCAGGAATGCACCCATTAGTACCTTATTTACTTGGGCAGAACCATCCCTCCGGAAAAAGATTGGTTAATGTTCAGAGATGTTTGAGAACTGGAGACATTGATGAAGTTGGAGACGATGTTCATTTAACTTTATTTGAAATGCTTGGGAATTGGAGCCTCGGAGATTATTGGAAAAAAGAGGCAATTAATTGGAGTTTTGAATTTCTTACAGATAAAAAATGGTTGAATTTTTCTGTTGATAAATTGGGAGTTAGTGTTTTTGCTGGAGATAAAGATTCTTCAAAAGATGAAGAGAGTGCGAAAGTTTGGAAAGAGAAAGGCATCTCAGAAAAAAGAATTGCTTATCTTGGAAAAGAAGATAATTGGTGGGGACCTGCTGGACAAACTGGACCTTGTGGACCTTGTACTGAAATGTTCTATTGGGCAGGAGAAGGAGATGCTCCTGAGAGATTTGATCCAACTGACTCAAACTGGGTAGAAGTTTGGAATGATGTTTTTATGCAATACAATAAAGATGTAGAAGGTAAATATTCAGAATTAAAACAAAAAAATGTTGATACTGGAATGGGAACTGAAAGAATTATTATGATTCTTGAGGGAAAAAGATCAATTTATGAAACTAGTAATTTTATACCTATAGTTAAAAAGATAAAAAAACTTGCAGGATTTGAAAAAGTTAACGAAGTTGAAGAGATATCTGTTAGAAAAATTGCAGACCATGTTAGGTCGGCAACATTCTTAATTAATGATGGAGTTGCCCCTTCAAACGCTGATCAAGGATATGTTTTGAGAAGATTGATTAGAACAGCTATAAGACATGGAAGAATTTTAGGAATCTCTCAAGAGAATCTTTGTGGAGAGATATCAAAAGAAATAATTAAAATCTATTCTAAACACTACCCTGGACTTAAAGAAAAAAGAAAAGAGATATTAGATGAATTGGACAGAGAAGAAACTAGATTTGAAAAAACTTTAGAAAAGGGCCTTAGAAAATTTAAGGAAATGACCAAGAACAAAAAGTTATCTGGAGAAGATGCTTTCTTATTATTCCAATCTTATGGTTTCCCTTTGGAGATTGTTCTTGAACTTGCAGAAGAAAGTGGAGTTAAAGTTAGTGTTAAGGGCTTTGAGAAAGAGCTAGAGAAACATCAGGAAATATCTAGAACGGCCACTAAAGGAAAGTTTGGTTCGGGACTTGCCGATCAATCTGAAGAAGTAACTAAACTTCATACTGCGACTCATTTATTACATTCTGCTTTGAAAAAAGTTCTAAAAAAAGATATTGAACAAAGAGGTTCCAATATTACTTCAGAGAGACTTAGGTTTGACTTTAATTTTGATAGAAAATTAGATGAAAAAGAAATAAAAAAGGTTGAAGAAATTATTAATGATTGGATCAAGGAAAGTATTGCAATAAAGATGGAAGAGATGACTATAAGTGAAGCAAAAAAAGCTGGAGCTATTGGACTTTTTGAATACTCTGGAAAAGTCTCAGTTTATAGTGTTGGTAAAGTCTCTAAAGAAATTTGTACAGGGCCTCATGTAAAAAACACTAAAGAGTTGGGTAAGTTTGAGATAGTAAAAGAAAAATCCAGCTCTGCCGGAGTAAGAAGAATAAAGGCAATTCTAAAATGAGTATAATCCTAAGATCTCTCTAATATCTTTAAAATTATATATAGTATAATCTGAGTTATCTATAGTTTTTTGAGTTTTTGGATCGAATGCTATTGAGATTCCTACTCTCCTGAATACATCTATATCATTATCATGATCTCCGATGTAACAAACATTCTCCATAGATATATTATAATTTTTCTTTAAAACTTCTTCAAGTACTTCGTGTTTTTTCCACATATCTAGAACCTCTACTTCTCCATTAAAATGACCGTTTTCTGTCCCTAAATTGCAAGAGAGTGCGAAATGCATATCTAACTCATTTTTTATTTCGTCTGCAACTATACTTATACCTCCACTGAGTATTCCTGTTATTTCTAATCTTGAGGGATTTTTAAAAAAGTCTTCAACACCCTCACTATAAGGTACTGGAAGAAGTGCATTTTTTATTTTCTCAAACTCTAATCCCTTCAATAGTAATGCATTTGATTCAGACCATTCAGTTAATCTTTCTTTCTCTTTGTAATAAATCTCTAGATTTAGGAACCACTGATCTTTTCTCCATCCTGTTAGTCTATTTCCTATAGCATCCCAACTACTTTTGTAATCGCTATTCTCATACTGCACTAAAGTCCCATCCATATCAGAGATTATTGCTTCTATTTTCATATTTAGTAACATTCCTTCAAACATTTTCCCTGCATTATACCTATATTGATTATTGAATTTTCTAACTTTTCCATAGGTTCTACAGTTATATCCTTTTGAATTATTTCTAAGAGATTAACATATCTCGATAGTTCGTGATATGCTTTGAATCCATCTCCTTCCATAGTTAATTTGATAACATCCGGGATAACTTCATTCTCCCAGACTTCTTTTATTGATGAAAAATCATCCTGTCCAAAAAATACGAAATTTGTTTCAAAGGTTTCTGGAGATATTTTTTGTTCTGCGACCGGAATAATATATTCGTCGGCAATAAATCTTGAAAAAGCAACTATTTTTGATAGATTGTTTGTACTCTCTAGATCTGAAAGTATTGGATACTCTCCTAAAAAATTAGTTTCTGTTTCTTTGTGAATCCCGTGTGCTGAAACCTTTTTCCTTTTTTGATATTTTGAATTGTAAACTAGTAATTTAAATTCTTCATAGTCTAATTGATCTTCTCCAGCTAAAAGCCTTTCAGTATTGTCTTGAAAAATTAAGTTTGTATCTAGAAATTGAGAGATAATTTTTGCATCATTATGACTGCCTTTATCTTTTCCTTTGTAATAAACTGTGAATTCTGCTTCGCTCATTTTTTCTCTAAGGGTTCTTGACATACCTCTACTCCATGATTTTTTCACCCCTAATTTGTTGCCAAGCCTATAATTTGTTAATCCCTAGTTATTTTTAAGTGCTTCGAATTGATTGAACCTGATTTGTCTAGTTTAGTAACTTTTATAAAACAAAAATGATTCTAAAAGTTAATGGACCTGTAGCCTAGTCTGGATAAGGCGTCAGCCTTCTAAGCTGAAGATCCAGGGTTCAAATCCCTGCAGGTCCGTTTGGGTCCATGGCCAAGCGGTAAGGCACGAGGTTGCAGCCCTCGGATCCTGGGTTCGATTCCCAGTGGGCCCTTATAATTGATTTAGGTAGTCCCTTTTTAGCTTGAAGCCGTTTCTTTTGGCTAGCTTTGTTATCGCCTTATCTATGCCTGAACCGTATTGTGCAGCTATTTTTTTTCTATTTGCAAACTCGATAGGTATTCCAAGATCGATTGCTAGTTCTCTAAGAATGATTTTATCTCTTTCTATGTCGAATTTCTCTTTGATTGGAAATGCCATGGATTGTTTTATCACCTCTTCATCTAGCAAGGGCGCATTTATAATTACATTTAGATTGTTTGCTATTGGTATGTCTCTGCTCAGGTCTCTCTTCCAAGTAGTTTTAAGGCCGTTCCAGCACTCTTTTTCAGGATTTTCTGAAGTCCTATATCTTTTATAGCCTACGAATAATTCCTCTGCCCCTAGGCCTGAAAATAGGTTTGATTGGTTGTCTTGTTTAGCTAAATCTGCTGCAATATGGACTACTGTCCCTATACTTAGTTTTACTGTATCTCTTTCTTTTAGTATTTTAATTGTTTTCTTTAGATAAATCTCTACCTCATCTAGAGAAACTATTTTTGATTTTAATTTAAAACCTAGAGTGGTTGCGATTTCTTCTGCCGCCTTCAAATCTTTTGAATTTTCAATTCCTATAGAGTAACAGGTAAAATCTTTATTTAGTTTTTTTAGAATAAACGCTATTAGTGTTGAGTCTATTCCTCCTGAGAATAAGACCGCATTGTCATCTTTTGCTTGTTTTTTGATAGATTCTATTATTGATCCTTTTAGTTGTTTTTTAGAAGGTTTTATTTTTGTTTCTTTGATACTCTCTATTCTAGAAATCCAATTAGCTTTAGGTATTAAATCCATAAAAAGAAAAAGAAAAAAAAGAGATTAAAAAGTTATCTCTTTATTGAAGTTCTTCTTAGCAATAGTACAAAATAAATATTTATGATTACTAATGCTAGAACTCCCAATAACCAGAAAGTCGTTTTTAATCCGTTAGCTCCGAACAAGTCACTGATTGCCGCACCTGTTATGAATGAAAATGGCCATGATCCATCTGCACCTTGTAAGTCAATTACTCCTGAGTTGTCGGCATTGTCATCGTCATCGTCTGAACCATCGTCAGTTGAACCATCGTCAGTTGAAGGTGCACAGTTTCCTGCGACACTCATTGTTTTTGAGTCGTATCCAAGCAGATTATCGTTCCTATCATAAGCCCAAATTTTTACTACATAATCTCCATCTGTAGAGTTTCCAGGAATTGTGAAAATGAACATCTCTTCTCTTTCTCTGTCATCATCATTATCTGAATCTAACTCAAAAGGATGAGAAGTTTCAATTATATCTAACTCATTAACAGTTAGTTTCAGATACATCTCTCTCTGATCAGAATCTCCAGTATTTACAACAGTTGTAGTTATTGTCATTTGACTTCCACATTGGGGATCTAAAGGAGTTATATCTAAAGAAGTTATAGTAACTTCATCATCTTCTTCCTTTACTACTTCTATTTTTTCATTGAACAAAAATTTAACTTTTGTTTCTTCATGATATGTGTCGTCGTCATCAGGATATCCTTTGATGTATACTTCAACAGAATATCTATCATCAGTATTTGGAGTCTCATCTATATTATATGGAACTCTGAAATTAAATTCTTCATTATCTCTTGTTTCTTCATCATCTAGATTGAATTCACTTGTTATTTCTAAATCGTCTCCATCTAGTTCCATGTTAATTATTGTTACTCTCACTTCAACATCATCAACATCAAAATTTTGAAGGTTTTCTATATCGAACTCTATATCAAAAGAATCTCCAGGATTCAAATCACTCTCAGGATTCAAATCAAAATTATCTAAATCAAAAAGATGACTTTTTATTTCTGATGTGAAAACTAAGGTTTCTGTTGATACATTATTGGATACCTTTACTAGGTAACCCATATCTTCACCAAAAACTATAGGTTGTGAATCTGATATTGTGTAAGTGTAAGCTATCTCTACAGAAGCATTAGGTTGGATGTTTTCTAAGTTTTGAGTTTCTGAGATTGCTAGAGATATATCTTCGCTTTCTCCATCATCTTTTGCTTCTTTTGTAATCGTAAAACTCTGAACAGTATCTCCAGTGTTTGTGATAGTTATATTTCCTTCAACTACCTCCCCAAGATAAAGAGCACCGTATGAAAAATCGGATATTGTAGTAAATCCTGAATCAATAACTTCTGTTACATTTATTGTAACTGTTGCAGTATTTGAATTATTAGTTTCATCTGATACATAATATGTAAATGAATCTGAACCTACAAAATCTGTTGTTGGATTATAAGTTGCCACATCTTCATTTATTGAAACTGCTCCATTTGATGCATTAGAGACTGAATAATTTAATACATCGCCATCTGCATCTGTTGCATTTAGTGTAATTGAGATAGGGGAGTCTTCTTCAGTTTCTACAGATAGATCATATGCGACCGGAGGATTATTAACTGGAGCAGGAGTTACATTTATTGTTACTGTTGCAATGTTTGACTGGTATTCTCCATCTCCACCGTAATATGTAAAGTTATCTTCTCCAATAAATCCCAAAGTAGAAGTATAAATCACTATGTTTGTCCCTTCTTCAAGTACTGCAGTTCCATTTGCGGGCATATCTAAAAGACCATATTCAAGTAAATCTCCATTTTCATCAGTTACATTCAGATGTATACTAATTTCTTGGCCTTCAAGAATTTCTACTTCGATATCATGTGCAACCGGTGCATCATTTTCTCCGCCAAATCCGAAAAGTCCAAATAATCCGTCCATAAAACCAGCTTCTGCAACTGGCGCAGCCATACTAAAAGATAATAATAGTGCTAGCATAATACTCATAATTTTGTATGATTTATTCATTTATTTCATCCCCCACACAGATAATTCTAATTATTTCAAATGTGTTATTATTGTAGGGTTGTAAAAAGTTTAATAAAGCTTTCGATTGCTTAAAATTGGGTCAAATTAAGTGGATTCTTTGTAATCTGGAGCACTTATTTTCTTCTTTTTTGACGGTTTTGGGGCAGGAGGGATAATTCTGTCCCTAACTTTTGGAATAAGTACATGAACTAATCCAATAAATATCGATAAAGCTATTAATATTAAGAAAAATGCTATTGTTGTGAACCTATCTATAGCTATATCTGTGTAAACCAAAATTATCGCTACAAATGCCATGTAGTTGATTGGAAGTTTTGAAGATATCTGAAATGCTATCTTTTTAGGTAGTAGGTGGAAAAAATCAATTAACATAAGGATTAGTCCCATGAATATTACTGTTGCAGCTATTGATACTTTTATTGGATCAGTTATCAAAGCGTTTTGATATATGTGGTTTGCTAAGTATGCCGATACAAAAATTAAAACAAGTACATTACCAAATGCAGTATTCCATCCTAATTCTTCTTCTTTGTACCTTCCAAAATAAAGCTCCATTAAAAAAAGTGTTAAAAGTAGGGGTGCTAGTAACCACAACATCTCAGGATTATTTATTGGTGATGAGATTATCTCAATCATTCTCCCTTTTATTATTGGAGTTGATTCTACAACAGCTTGCCAGTAAGTTTGTATCATCTCTTGAACACCTTTCTAAGTTTTTTTGATAATTTATATTTTGATTCTAAGTATATATAGAAATTTCCACTACCAAATCCGATTATTGAACCAGAGATTACATCACTGAGATAGTGAACTCCTAAATAAACTCTACTGAATGCCACTACTATTGCTATTACCAACCATATCCACTTGAATATTGGATACTCTTTGTTGAAAAAAGCTAGGGGGGTAAAGATAAATGTTGCGTGTCCGCTTGGGAATGAAAATGTTGAAGGAGAGGTAAGTGCATCAACTAATGGTCTCGGCCTTGCTATTATGTGTTTTAACCCTAGTGTTATTATTGCTGCTGTTGCAAAACTTGCAACTAAAGGAATTATTAACTTTCTTTTGTTTTTTGTAGAAAAGAATAATAATGAAACTGCAAAAACTAATAGTTCTGCACTAAATACTTCTAGAGATATCATAAAAGTCGATAGTTGTTCTGTTCTGAATTTTAAAATAAAATTTAATATCTGGTTATCAAATAATAAACTTATTAGTAACGCTATCTTCAATATTACAAACGAAATTATATATCCTCTTTTCATAAGGTAAAAAACTGTTAAAGGAATTTATAAAATTAACTACTATTCTATATTAAATTTGGCCCCTTCTAGATTATATGCATTCATATAATACCAATCATTACCTTCTTTATAGTATGCACCAACTGTTGATTTTTCTGATCCCTTCGGACCATATGTTTCAATTCCTGCTTGAACCCATAAACTTGCTAAATTTTTAGAACTAAACTCTGTAAAACCTTCTCCAGTTAGTTTTAAGAAGTTTTTTATTAGTTCTGGGCTGCCAACACTACTCTTTTTTGTAGAGGGTGCCTTAGTAGAATATCCAAGGTGTACAGAATGAGGACCTTTAGTCAACATAGTATTTATTACTTCGATTTCAGGACGCTCAGCATATTTTGGATGAATTACAGAATTACAAGCCATATAAAAACTAACTTTAGTATCTTTTGAAACTTCTAAATCGGTGAGATCATACTCGTCCGTATAGTCGCTATGATATACTGGATCCATCTGATCATGATGACCACTAAAAAATCTTATTGTAGTCTTAGTATCTGATCCAAGATCATACCTATAGTTTCCTATTTCTAGTTTATTTCCCTGTGCACTTAAAGATTCTATCAAATAATCTGCACTTCTCCTATCTCCTCCACTATATAACCAGATAGAAGTTGTTCCGCTAGGATCAATAAATTTCAAAGGATTATTTCTAACATAACTATAAGCTTCATTTTCCTTGACTGGATCAACCGAAGTAAATCTTCCTAGATTTGGAAGATAGTATCTAGCTCCAAAGTAATACAATTTGGATTCGTCTAGTTCTTTCCCAGTTGCAAATGAGAATTTTATTCCAGAGTTTTTTATCTCTTGTCCAAAAGGCAAAGAGTTGAATTCGCTTTCTATAAGTCCATCTGAATCTGTAATTATCCTATTAGAATTGATTCTATCTGAATGATAATAGGTTATATCTCCTCCCTTAATCGAAGCTATTAAACTTGATCCATAAACATATCTAGTTATGCTCCCTTCAGAATTTTTATTTTCAATCTGATTAGATACTTTCTCAATTCCTATAGAACTACCAACAGACATACTAATTATAAGAAACACTAACACAAACGATAAAATCCTCTTTTTCATGATTAAGTTATTAGTTTGGAGAATTTATAAGGTTTGTTAGAAATTGTTATAAGTTAAAAGTAATTTACAAAAATATGGAATATGAAAGGAAACTTGGGATTAGATTATTTTTAGCAGTTTTTGCTATGATATTCTACAATATTATATTCTATGAGAGTTTGAAACCCTTAACAATATGGGGAAGTTATTTTTCTTTGTCACTCTTTGAGTCAGGATTAAGTATTGGTACCAGTACTATTTCTGCAGGGATCCAATCTTTCGAGTTTGTTCATGCTTGTATAGCTAGTTCTGCATATTTCTTACTGTTCATACTTATTATATCAACAAAAGATATCAGATTTATTAAAGGAATAAATATGATGTTGTTAGGCAGTTTGTTAATTCTTCTAATGAATATATTTAGAATTGATTTGTTAATTCTTGCCTCTTTAAAGTTCGGTAAAGTTTGGTTTGATGCTATCCATATGATCTTTTGGAAATTTCTTTCCACCATTTATGTTGCAATGGTTTGGATATTTTTAATTTGGAAATTCAAAGTCAGAAACATTCCAGGTTATAGTGATATTAAAGAATTGAAAAAACATATTATTTTAGATAAGAGAAAGTCCAGAAGATAGTAATATTCCTGCAGTTAGTACACCTAGTACAATTGCTAAAAGTGCTTTTTTCCTTCTAATTTTGAAAATCCATGCTGCCAAAACTCCAGTGTATGCTCCTGTAAATGGTAAAGGAATTGCAACCAATAAATAAAGCGCAGGTAGTTCCCACTTTGTTCCGATATGTTTCTCTATCTTTTTTGTGGTTCTTCTTACTTGGAAATAGAAAATTCTTTTGTAAAATCTTGCTCTTAAGAAGAAATGATGTAAATAATCTAAAAAGAAAAAGATGAATGGCACTATTGCTATATTAGCTAATGTTGCTATAAAGAATGTTAGTAATGGATCCATCCCAATTATTTTTGAATAGATTATTGCACCTCTTAGTTCTGAAATAGGTAATATACTTAGAAGAATGAGTTTAGCGATTGTTATCATCTTGGTTTTGGAATACTAATAAATCTTCAGTTGTTAGCTTTTTCTTTGTTTTGAGCTTCTCTTCCACCTGTTTTGTCTTTTTATCAAGTTCTTCTCTAATCCTTTCCTTCTCTTTTCTCTTTTTTTCTCCTCTCACCATATCAGACTTTTTCCGATATTTGTTAGAGTCCATTAATTTCTCTTTTAGAAGGTCATTTACTTTTGCAAACTCTTTTTTTGATTCTATGAATTTATTGAACGATTCTTCTTGTTCTTTCTTTAAATCTGTAATCTTCTTAGTTAGCTTCATGAACTCTGAATATCCATCTTTATTCTTAATGAATGCTTGTTTTAATTTCTCATGAAATCCTTGTGCAGTATCTTTTGTCTGAGTTATTTCTTCAGATATTTTTTTGATTGCATCTATAACTTCTTTGATTCCTGCAGTTTTTACTAGTACAGATCTTAATTTCTTAAGTTGCTTCATTAAAGATTGTTCTTTTTTGAAAGGAAGTGCTTCTGTTTCTATCTTACTTTCAATCTTCTCTATCTGAGAAGCTATAGCACTTGGATCATAATCAATCTTTGTTTTGTCTAAGAATTCTTTCTTTTTATCTGAAAGGTCTTTGTATGATTCTATTAAACTTTGTACTTCAGTATTATATTTGTCTCTTTGTTCTTTTAGTGTTTTTATTTCTAGTGCAGTCTGGTCCTTAGAAACTTTCAAACCTTTAATTTTCTTTATTAATTCGCCAAGCTCTTTCTTTTGCTTTTCTTTCTTAGCAAACCATTTCTCTTTCTCTACATTCAATCTATTAAGGTCTTTCCGAATACTTGAAATATCGGATTTAACATCTTTAGATTTCTTTTTGTCGTCTTTCGTTTCTACCATTTGCAACTATAGAATAAAAATAAAAAAAGAAGTTTAGCCGAATAGTGATCCTAGTCCGGCTGCAGCTTCTTCTTTCTTTTTCTCTTCCTTAGCTTCCTCTTCTTTAGCTTCTTCTTTGGATTCTTCTGCTTTTCCATCAGAGCTAGGAGCTGCGGAAACAGGTGTAACTGCGGCTTCTTTGATAGCTTGTTCTATATCTACACCATCTAGTGCTGCGACCAAAGCTTTCACTTTAGTTTCATCCACTGTAGCGCCAGCTGCTTCAAGAACCTTTTTTACGGATCCTTCGTTAACTTCTTTTCCTGCTTTATGCAATAATAATGCTGCGTAAATTAATTCCATCTTATTTTCCTCCAATAATATCTTTATCTTTCATCTGAGTTATTACTTCTTGTGCTTTTTTCTCTACTTCTTTAGAATACCCTTCTGGAGAGTCTTCTTCCGGAGCAGATTTTTTTGATTCCTCAGAATCGTCAGTTACTTCTTTTGCAGTTTCCTGCGGTGCTTCTTGATTTTCTGACTGTGATGTTTCCTCTTTAGGTTCCTCTTTAGGTTCCTCTTTAGGTTCCTCTTTAGGTTCCTCTTTAGGTTCCTC
>CAZCDH010000001.1:89714-93874 GCA_964497715.1 Candidatus Woesearchaeota archaeon
GTTCCTCTTTAGGTTCCTCTTTAGGTTCCTCTTTAGGTTCCTCTTTAGGTTCCTCTTTAGGTTCCTCATCTGAACCAATCTTCTCGAGTAATTTTTGAGAACTTTCTAAAGCTAAGCTATCAGATTCTGCTTTCTTCAACAATAATTCTATTACATCCTTTGAAGGATAAACAGAGAACACTGCCAAGTTAATTGCTTCTGTAGCCGCTTGAGTTATGTTTTGTTTGTATTCTTCTTCACTAACTGTTAATACTTCTCTTTCGAATACTGTTCCATCTTGGTATATTCCTACAACATTTAACCCAATCTCAATTGGTTCTATTTTAAATTTAGCTAATAAATCTGAGGTTTTTTGATTAACTTCGTCTCCAGCTTTTAGAAGTAATTTGTCTTCTTGGATTATTACTTTCCCATCTTCTATTCCTGCTTTTATTCCTAGTTGACCTAATTCTCCAATTATTGGTCCTGCTGGGAATGCAGTTGGTCCTGCTGGAATAACAATCTCTCTAGGAGTTATTTGTCCAGGTTTTGCAGGAGCTTTTGTTTTGTTCTTATCCAAAGCTTTTGCAATTTTAAATGGATCTTCTTTTGAAATTAATAAAGCTGGAATGCTCTCTTCAGTTAGTTTGTCTAATCCAGAGATTCCTTTTTTCTTTGATTCTAATTCTTTAAGTGCAATTTTTAATATACTTTTCTTCATTACTATAACTTTTAATTTGTCTTTTAATTTGAATTTGATTTTTTGAAATTGTGGAGATGGAAGATTATTCAAATCGATTATTCCCACTACGGGATTATCTTCTAATAGTTTCTTTGTCTCTATTAGACTTTTTTTCTTTGCTTCCGAAACATGTGCCTTGAACTTACTCATCTTTCTTAGTCTCCTTTGTTTTCTTAGGTTCCTTTGTTTTCTTAGGTTCCTTTGTTTTCTTAGAAGGTTTTTCTACTTCTTTTTTTTCTATAGGATTAGTTACAATAACTCCCTTATCTGTTAGTTGAACAGAAGGACTCATTGTTAATTTTAAGTATGTTGATTTTATGTTTTGTTCATTCCTTGGCAATGCTGTTACAAGTGAACTGTGCACTATATCTATGTTTGATGCGATTTCTTCATCAGTCATTGATTCTGAACCTACTGGTGCTTTAACAACTAATTGATCTTTAGTATTTAATCTTACTAAACCTGCAAGTTTTTTCTTGATTGGTTCTAGATCTATTGTTGATGGAACAACACATCCTGCTTTTGGATTTGGCATCTTTCCTTTTGGTCCAAGGACTCTACCGAATGTTGCTGCTACTTCTGGCATCAGATTTGCTTGAGCTACGAAATAATCGTATTCTGAAGCTAATTTCTTTGTTGCCTTTTTATCTTTCTTGAATCTTTGGAACTCTTCTTGAAGTATAACTTTATCAAAGATTTTTGCTTTTGTACTAAGATTTTTATCTACTAATGCACAAACCTTTGGAACTTTTAGTTTTGGGTTATTAAGTTGTAAGAATAAGTCCACGTTTTCTTCTGGATTCTTTATATTTAATTGTTTAAGATTTATACTTATGTCAAATGTTTGATCGAACTTTCTTTTTCTAGAAATCTCTCTTACTTTTTTTATTGAATCTAATATGATATTTTTTTCCATTTAGCTCCCTCCTACTGAACGTAGTGATATTGGGTAATATGTTTAGTTTCTGGGTGATTTATAAAGTTTTTGGATTGAGTTTGAAGATTTTTACCCAAGTAAAAAATTTATAAGGTTTTGGATTTTACTAAATTTAATGGAATCATCCAAAGTATACAAAAGGATATGTAGTATGAGCAACGCTTACATAAACAGATATGTAGATATTAGCGTCTCTGGACAGGAAAATCTAGAAAACTTGGATGGAGGGATATTAGCAATAAACCATTCTAAAGCTGGAGAGAGATCAAAAGACCATTTGTTAGTGTGTTCAGCATTTGGAAAAGAGATTCCAATACATTTTTTTGTGTATAATGGATTGTACAAAAATCCTGCGTTAAGATTTGTATTAAATAAAACTAAACAGATTCCCGTTAATCCTGGTGCACTTAATTCAAAAGTAAATAATAGATGTTTTAGTTTAGCAAGAGAGTATTTGAGTAGAGATGATTGTGTTGCAATATTTCCAGAAGGTATGAGTAGCAATATTAATAAAAAAAGGAGATATTATCCTGGACTTGCAAAATTAGTTATTGATTCTCCAAATAAACCTGTAATTCCAGTTAGAGTTGATACAAACTTCAAAGATGGAGGAAGTTTCTTTATCCCAGATTATGACAAGGCTAGTGTAGTCATTGGTGAACCTTATTATTTCTTTAAAGATGAAGATAATGTTGATAATTATCTTTTATCTGAAGTTTCAAAAAAAGAATTAATTAATATAACTAAAACAATAATGGAGGAGAAAGTCTATTCTCTTGAAAGTTTAATTTAAAATGAAAGAATTTATCCGAAATAAAACATATGATATTATAAGAGATTTTTCTAGACATATTTTTCAAGATCGTGATGTTGTTGTAGAAGGTTTGGAGAATATAATCAATGACAAAGAAGGGGGGATTATTGTTTCTAATCATGATAATCCTCAAGAGGATTGGGCATATGAACTTGATGACGATGGTGAACCAGTACTACATACTAATTCAATTGATCATTTTTTTGTTGTAGCTTATTTGAATCCTAAACAAAGAATTCATGCGGTTGTAAATAAAAAAGCATATAAAAATATATTAAAAAATAGTTTGTTAGAAATTCTTCAACAGATTCCTGCAACAAACCATGGAATTGTAGATTATTCTGAAAAATATTTGAAAAAAAATGAATATGTCTTGATTTTTCCAGAAGGAGGAAGTGGACAGATATCAAAAATTGTTTCTGGAGAAAAACCCAGGATTTATAGAGGATTGGGAAGACTAGTTTCTAACTTAGATAATCCCAAAATATTTCCTATGAATATTCAAATAAATGGGAAAAAAGACAATCTATGGCCAGAGTTTACTAGTGCAAAAATTAAATTTGGTGAACAATTTTATTATCTTGATGAATTTGATAAGTTTCCAATAACAAAAGAAGGAAATATAGATTATTCTCAAATTTCTAAGAATATAATGAATGAAAAAGTTTATCCCTTGGCTTAATTTGATTTTATTAAATAAGTAATTAAATTTTCAAAATCAATCTTTTGTTCTGAAAGCTTTTTGAAGTTATATCCTTCTTTATTTATTCCTTTTGTTAGTGATGAAACAACTATTAGAATTTTCCCATCTCTTTCTAGATAATTTTTCGCTCGTTCTAGAAACCTATTCAGCAATTCTGAGCCATCTTTCCCACCTGTTGTTGATCTTGCCGAATCTTCTGGTTCCATCGGATCTTCAGGAAGATACGGAGGATTGAAAATAATTATATCAAATTTTCCCTTGATGTTTTCAAATAAGTCAGATTGTATGGTGTCAATTCCTAACTCTTTAACATGTTTTACACAGCCTTCATTAATGTCTGCCGCCAAAACATCTGCACCAAGTTCTTTTGCAGTTTTTGCTTGTATTCCAGAACCTGTCCCCATGTCTAAAACTATCATTCCAGGTTTTACAAATTTTTTTAGTTGTTCTTGAAGTAAATAAGAATCTTCTGCTGGTTCGTATATCATTTGATCTCTTTAAAATACTCTTCAACTCTTTCTAGAATGTTATTTAAATAAAAATTCTTTATTTGTTTTTCAAATATTACTGACATATTTTCAAACTCTGTTATTCTGTATTGATTTTTTATGTTCTCTACTAGATATATATCTTTTAATCTTTTTAGTTGTCTACGAACATTTGATGATGCCACCCCTTGTAGTGGAAGTTTTTGTCTTTTTCTTGCAGCGATTACTTTCTCTCTTATTTCTTCAGAATTCATTAGTATTTTTTTGTGTCTGTTATTTAATAATACATGAAAGATATCTACTATTATATCTCTAGAATCTCCTGGTTGTAATAAGCCAACTGATAAACAAATTTTTCTTGTTAATTCTCTTTTTGTTGTTGCATAAGGTTTTTCATATCTCCTTAAAGTTATTTCTGATAAAGGGATATCTTTTGAAATCTTTTTTGGCATAACTAAGTTTTATCGTTGATGGTTTATATATTTTTGGATTTTTCA
>CAZCDH010000002.1:0-2709 GCA_964497715.1 Candidatus Woesearchaeota archaeon
CTCCACCACTAACAGTTGTAGCAGTTGCTAAACCGTCCATGTACGTCTGTATAGTACTTCTTGCATCAGCATCAGCAGAACCAGCACCAATAACCATTGCTACGTTTACGTAAGCATCGGAAGCCACAAAAGGCTCAGGTAAAGTTCCTAAATCAGCTGCAAGAGCACCTGTCATTGTAGCTCCAAGCATGGCAATACCAGTACCCACAGCTGCAATTTGTTTTATAAATTTCATATTAAAATTCACACCTCCAAAGTGTAAAAATTTTAACCTCTTTTTTTATGCCAAGATCGCTGTCGTCAAAACATCCTAAGTCGCTGTATATTATCATTATTACTAAATTCAAACTAATTTTGGCCTTTTATAAACTTTTATACACTTCAGAACATAATTAAGCCTCAAACTAAAGAATTTGGACAATACAGCCGATTTTAACTACTTTCTACACAAAATAGCACGAATTTCGTACCCACCAGGGATAAAAACGCTACTAGAACCCACTCCTTCACTACAATCACCGACGACAGGAAGGCAAGAAGCACCACTAGAGAATTTCAACTCAAACCCAACACTTTCATCAATCATTGAATTAAGAGTGGCATTCACAAAATCATTAACTTTTAAACAGTCAATCGAATTCCCGTCACAACAGCTAACAGCAAGAGTTTCAAAACTTACAGGTCCCAAATCAGCACGATAAATAGCATTAACTAAATTATCAATTTTAACACTATAATAAATATCCAAATCCCTACCACTATCTTCACGAGATCCCAACTTCAAAGCAAACAAACCAATAACCACAATCAAAAATACAATAATAACTAATCCCATCATCTCTATCTGACCAAGTTTCATTCTAAACACCACCTCACTACAAGCTCAGAAACAGAATTCCTTTTAATACTAGGATCATACAAACTTACAGGACTACTAATAACTCTCTGTTCAGAACAAGAAACAAAATCCGAATAAATAACATATTCAATTCCAGACCTTGTAAAACTAATCCTCTTATCTTTAAACAATTTATACTCGGAGACACTAGAATTGAATGCCAAAATTTTCAACCAATCAAGACACTCATCCTCGTGCATTAAATGTGAACACTTAAACTCTGCCATGTTTGGAATAACCTCTATCAACTGTCTGAATCTAAACTCTTCATATTCATCAGCAGAATTTTGTATACCTTTAGAAGTAGAGTTATAGAAAAAAACCATACCTATTAATATTAAAATCATAACTAAAAAAATAACAATTATACTTTCCTGCATCTGCATCTGTCCACGCTTCATCTAGAAAACCACCTCGCATTCAAAATTACTCAGTGCCAAATTCTCTGATTCAAGAGCGTTAGAATCGTCAACACTTAAGCTGTTTAAAGCAGAGACAATAGGAGAATAATTACATCCGCCTAAATTCTGAGCCTTGTACAAATAACTCGATTTCATAAACTCAAATCTTTCAATCAATTTATCATAATTACACTCGTACTGGAAAGCATCATTAGAAAAGATTGCAGCATAAATAAATTCATCAGAGTGATAAGGAAATTCCAAATTCTCCTCGACAAACAGAACACTAGATGAACTAACAACTATCTCCCTACCTGGATAAATATCTCCAACATTAGAAGAAAGAACTACAACATCAGCAGACGAAGCATCACTAACAATCAAAAACTTTTCTTCCATTAAAGAGCTAAGAGAACTTAAAGAAGAATCAAAATAATACTTTCTAGAAGCATCACTAAAATAAACAAAATTATCAACTCTAAAAGGAGCATACCAACTCTTGCTCCAGATAACATAATCGCTAGACAGAGAATTGCTTCCAAAAACAACACCTAACATTCTCAAACTAACATCATCATTAATCCAGAAAGCACTACAATCATCAAGATCAAAAAATAATTTAAAAGAAGGAATATTAGGACTATAAGATAAATACTGTTCACTACTTTTTGCACTAGTTACAAGGTTGTTGAAATTTCTAGCTATCGCAGCACTCTCTTTAGTTTCTTGTAGGTCCGTATACTTAACACCAAACCCAACAAAGAACATAAAAATAATCATTCCTGCAAACACTGCGAAGACCCAACTGAACTGAGCACCCTGACCTCTTTTATCCATAACCTAAAAATCGAATCAGAAGTTTAAATAATTTGTGTTATATAACAAAAATAAATTGATCATAGTTTCTTATATATATTTTTTCTATGACCTACTTCAATAACATGAATTATTAATTTATTATTAATAATATCTAAGATAACTCTATATTTTCCAACCCTTAGCTTATAATATCTAGAACCAACTAGTTTTCCAACTTTTGCATGTGGCCTAATCCTACAACTCATTAGAGCAGAAATAACTCTCTTTCTCTCTTGGATCTCTAACTTTTTAATATTTTTTTTGAATTCTTTAGAGAATAATAATTCAAAAATCATAATCCTATCTCACTCTTAATCTCTTCAAGAGTATAAACTCTTCCAGCCTTAATATCTTCTTCAGACTTTTTAATATTCTTCAGTGTTTCTTCAGATAGTTCTGCACTATCTTCTATTAAATTCCAAATCACTTCTTCATAAGTTTCCCTATCGTAAAGTTTTTTTTCATTTAAAGTTTCTTGAAGATTTCCACTTATTTGAATTGTCGTTACCATAGTGAACTATAGCCAGATATAGTATATAAACCTTCCTATAT
>CAZCDH010000002.1:2809-49027 GCA_964497715.1 Candidatus Woesearchaeota archaeon
ATTGTCGTTACCATAGTGAACTATAGCCAGATATAGTATATAAACCTTCCTATATCGACACAAATAGTTTCAAATATGATTTTTAAGATAATTTTTCAAACCCTTATAATCTTTATCTCTATCAAGAATACAGTGTATGAGTATATGAGATCCATCGACTTCATAAATGACTCTTTTTTCTTTTCTGTTATTTTCAAATCTAACTCTAAAGAGCAAATAATTAAATCCTTTAACTCTTTTATATCTATGAGGATTTTGCTTAATCAATTTGAATTTTTTTTCTAGAATTCTCTTAGATTTTGAAGTTAGTTTATCTAACTGTTTAAGGAAAAATCTTGAAGGCTTAAGAACATATTCCAAATTATCACCCATCCAGTTTCTCAAACAATTCTTTTTCAGTTCCAAAAAGATTTTTATTTTTAGTTAGATTAGTTAATTTTTTCACTAATTTAATCTCTTCTGAACTAAGTTCCTCTTCATCAAATAACTTCTCCCTAACAACTTCTTTGATGAACTCCTGTACTGTTCCAAAACCATTCTCTTCAGCAAAAGTTTTAGCAGAACTAAGCAGATTATTCGGCATTCTTACATTTATTTGAGTATTCATAGTGATATTAATAGATACCAATTGATATATAAACCTTCCTATATTAACCTAGCAATAATCCCAGTCCCATTGTTAAAAAACTTAACATCAAAACTGCCATCGGAAGTACCGTCACAAAGAGGACTACTTTCTAAAACAAGAAGAGGAATAAAACCATAACTCAATTCTTCTCCGGAGAAATAAACATTATCACTGTCACTATAACTAGAAGTTATATTCATATAAGTTGCTAGAGTCTCATCTAAAACAGAACTAAAATTTTGTTCTAAAGAGTGATCCATAATACAAATCTCATCAATACCCTCAGGAATACTTATAGAGTTAGCATAAACAACACTACCATAATTATCGCTATAAACCTGATCAACCTTGCCTTCTAAATCATTAATAAAAACACTATACTCTACACTATCTCCAGTATCAATAACTCCTGCTATCCACTTAGCTCCTATTAATAATACAAGCACAGCTACGATGACATAGAACATATAAATAAATGGCTGACCTAATACTTGTCCACGTTTCATGGATATATTGTAAAGCTCCCTATATTATCAAAATCATCCTGACATTTAATATAATAAACATCAGATCCTAAAGGAGCATAATGTACAGTTCTATCAAGACCAGAAGATTGCATCGCATTTCCTTCTGTTTCAAATGCAAAATTAGAGACCTCATTATCATATTTACAATTAGCTGCCTCACTCAATACAAGATATAAATAATTTTGACCAGTATAAATACTCACAGGTTCTGGCGCATCTTCATCAGACACAACATAAAATGCAGAACTATCACTTACAACATTATCTGCAAGATCTTCACAACTAACAACTAAGTTATGTAAAGTTCCAAAAGGACTTCCACTCAAAGCATCAGGATGTTCTAAAACAAAACTCGGTCCAGACACTTCACTGAATTGATAACTCTGACCATCTAAAGTGTAGCTACACACAGTACCACCAATCACACTCTCTGCGAATACTTGGATCAAAGGTGTTGAATCATAAGTTAAATTTCCGTCAGCAGGACTATCTATAGTAACATTAAAACTAGGTACGATATTAAAAGTTGCATTCAAGGAATCATACTGAAGATTCGCTTGAACAAGACCTTCATTACCACTATTGTCTCTACATGCAAATTGGTACAAATAAGTCTCAATCCCATTTAATTCAAGATCAGGAGTTCCACTAAATACTAAATCAGTACTGAACATCTGGCAATCTGCAGTCTCACTTCCAGGACAAGCCACAGGAGTTCCACCACCGAAAGAATTTTCCATAGTAGCATACTCGGAGTTATCTTGAGAATATCTACAACCTTCTACACCATTAGGATTATCTCCAACAATAATATTCCAATTAACAGAGTTTGTACCTTCAGTCCTATAGATCCCATTAGGTGGACTCATACTCCAGAAAGTAGGAGGTAAATAATCTGGTCTATCTCCAAACTTAACCTGTACAGAATAATAATCTTCACTAACTCCTTGATGATTCTCACTTAGATCTTCACACTTAATATAATAAGTAGCTCCGCCACCCTCTTTATCAGACTCGCTAAGATCAAATAAAATATCATTAGTGAAAGGATAATCTGATCTGCTAAATAAATTCATCTCGCTATACTCCATTCCACTAGCATCACCATACCTACAATTAGCCCTCTCAGGTTCACCAGCATCATTAGTAGTATTAACATTTATCTTAATTGAACCTACATCTTCCCAACCATAAACTCCAGAAAGAGGGGCAACTAAATTATTCATATTATTATTTTCAACGCTCTCTAAATACTCAATATAATTACCTTCTAAATCATAAACATCTAATCTAATATAGCTTACATGTGGCTCTTCTGCATCTCCAGAATCAATAGCAACACACGCACCAGTACCTGGATCATCACTATTCGGTACATATGCACAATGTTCATTATCTGCACCAAGAATATTACATCTATCTTCACTACAGTCCCACTGTCCTTCAGGTCCACCGCATTGCCAGCAATGATCACTATTAGTATATGATTGTTCAGGATCACAACTTCCAGCATTGACACCCTCAGCAAGTTGATAAATAGTATACATAATTCCTAAAGTTCTCAAAGCAGTGTTCATAAAACTTCCAGATTCTGCAGCAACCTCATCAGAAACACTGTCTGTGAAATCTTCAGTTATTTGATCTAAATAAACTTCATTATTAGGATTAACAATCTCCCAATCGCCAGGTCCTACTTGTAATCCATCGGCACCAAAATCAGAAACATAAGAAGAACCATATCTAGTAGAATAATCACTAACAACACCGTTAGCAGCATCAAATATTTCATCTCCACTCAATCCACTAACTGCACCAAGTATGTCGCTATTAAGAGACCTTTCAATAAAATATCTTCCAAGAGCTACAGAACTCATCGCACCTTCAGAACTAAGAAGCAATCTAGCAATATCAACAACTCCTTCACCAAGATCAAATCTATCTGCCATATCTGCAGAAACATCACTAGCTTCTAAAACTCTCTCATTGTTAAAAGTCCTAGCAATAGCAAGAGTCTTAGCTAAATCTGCCTTACCCTCATCAGTCTCAGCAGAAAAATCATACTGTTCAACTTCTGCATTGACACGTTCAACATATCCACCAACAGTACCTATAACTCCCCAAAATAAATTACTACCAAACATAGACCAGATAGTCTGACCAACACCACCCAAAAATCCAGCATTATTAGGATCGCAAAATGGAGTAATCTGACAAATAACATACAAACTGATAGCAGTACCAACAGCAGTACCAATAACTCCTGAAGCAGCATTAACCAGAGATTCCCAATTAGCTCCTTCTGGAATGAAATCACAATCTCCAATTAGATTGCACTCTTGCTCAGTACAAATATTAGTATAAGGATCACCACCAGCACCACAAATATTACATCTCTCTTCTAAATCACTATCAGCAACATGAGGAGAATACTCAGGTTTAGGATTACAAGAACCAAGAGGAGACCATGCAAAGTCGTGATCATAATCACAAAGTTTTAACCCTTCATCATTCTCAATATCTTCACAATCATCAGGAGTACAATACTCTCCAACAAGAGGGAGTATAATATTTGTACCAATTCCAGGAAGGTAACCAAAAACATCTATCAGATGTCTTGCCTCTCCACACTCAAAACAAGCCTCTGCACCATTAGTTATGAACTTAGCATTTCTCCTATCAAATTCACCAAAATCCTTTACAGTACTTATACAAATTTTTTCACCATGGTCATAATTTTCAATAGCTTCAACTTCACCATTTTGACACTCTAAAACATACTCTTTCAAAAATTTACTCTTCTGATCACTAGAAAAAGAACCACTATACATTGTTAAACAAAGTTGCTCACCATTCTTAAATTCTATAGGGTCACAATCAGGACAATCAGGGACACAAGAAGTTGTTATACACTCTGCATTCTCACTTCCACCATCTTCATCAGCATCAAAACAAGTGTTATCAGGATAACCACAATCTTCAACAAGATCATCTCGATTTCCGTCACTATCATACCAAAATAATTTATGAACATCTCCTTCTTCAAGATTTCCACAATTCAAACTAGTGTGGCCATCAGGTTCACTTAACCTAGCTGAACAAGAACTAACAGAACTACATTCAGTATTAGCATGCCAAAAAATGGGATTGACACACATACTATTAAAAGTAAATTCACAACTGCCGGCCATCTCACAACAACCAACTTGATTATCAACACACTCATTATCACAAACAGCATTATTAGTTATCATTGGATCATGTTCGCCAGAACAAATATTTTCTTCAACAACATTACAAAGACCATTACTTTCACAACAACCTAATTTACAAGCCTGAACATTTTCTTTCGGTTGAGCATAAGGTGTTCCGCCCTCTGCACTACACTGAACCCTAGGATAATTAGACAAACAAGTACCAACAGCAGGAACACAAGTATCTAATTCACAACTATCATCACCGTAAGCACCTAACTCAGAACAGCTAGTGTACTCAGCAAAAGTATCACACACACCAACATCAGCAACATCAACACAATAATCTCCATTTGGATGAGTAATGCAACATCCATCTGCAGCATAAACTGGTTCACTCTCAAGAACAATCGCAATATTAAACATAGCAAAAACTATCAAAGCAGAAAGAAATACACTAACCAATTTTTTATGATTAACTAACATAGTTTCAACAAGACACAAAATCTCACATCCTCCTCTCCTTCAACAGGTATATCAACATATTGGAATTCTTCACAGGCATTCAAACCATTACTACTAAATGTTAATTGATTGGCATAATCTATCTCTCCAGCAGAATAACTATATCCGTAACCAGAAAAAGGTATACCATTAATATTACAAAATAAATTATAATCAGGATATCCAAGATAATCTCCACTATAACAACTAACAATTGCATTTCCAGCTCTCAAAGCCCTTCCAACAGGAATTTCAACAACTGCCAAAAGACTATCTATAGTTCCAATATAATCTCCTCTACTTAATTCAATTGGATAACTAATAGACTGCTTCATCCCATTATCTGTTATCAATGGAGCTTCTAAAACCATTTCACTAATCTCAGTAACAGAAAGACCAACTCCTTCAAATGAATCAAACACTAATTCAATACAACTATCAAGATCTAAATCTTCTTCCATAAAATTTCTAATCTCATTACCTACCCTTTCAACACTCGGCAAATAAGTTCGAGGAACTCTGCCATCATAAGCATAAGCAACATTAGTATCGTTCCAAGAAAGACTAATTTCCTCCAAAGGAGAATTAATTCCACCCCTTAACATCACATGTCTAACAGCGCTAAGTAAACTCGCTTCAGCACAAGACTCAATTCCAGATCTAACAGGTTCAATCTGTGCAGAAACAAATCTTTCTGACTCTTCACCTGTCAATTCATTAGGAAAAATATTGCCACGTAATTGAAAAAGAAGTCCCACAATAGCTAAAACAACAATACCTAAAATTATGAAAATCGTCACCTGCCCTCTTTTATTCATAAGGCCGAAATGTTGAAAGAAATTTATAAAGCTTTCGTATATAAAACCAGAAAAAAATTATTTATTTTCAACTCTCGGAGCAAGAATTGTGAACAGTTGTAATCTATCTGTAACTCTGTATTCAATTTGCAAAGGATAATCTTCACCAAATTTCAAACTAACATTATCACAAAGTTTACTTCCCTTAATTATTTTTTTAAGATACTCTACAGAATATTTTGATTTGATAATATCTTCTCCTTCAACAACTATTGAAGTTTCCTCACTCTTACCAAGATTTATTTTAGCATCACTAGTATTTCCTTTAGCAAAAATTTCTAATTTTTCACCTTCAGCAATTAAACCTATTGAATCAGAGATTATATCCATATCTTCTACAGCTTCATTAAAAACAACTGAGCTCATACTAATTTTTGCAGGAAATTCTAACTCTGGAATTTTTTGTTGTGTATCTTGAAGCTCTATCAATCCAAGATTAAACTTCCTAACACTATCTCCACGAAGTTGAATATTCAATCTATTCTTTTCAGAATCAAGTTCAAGAGTAATACTATCAGAAGGTCTAGCCCTTCCAAGAATTTGTTTTAAACTAGAAAGATTAACAGAAATTATTTCTTCTCCTTCAACTTTATACTCAACAAAAGAACTGCTTAACAACCGAAGAACAATCATAGCAACATTTGCAGGATCCATTGCAACAATCTCTAACTTGTCTGAATCAAATTTCATTCTAACATCACTAACTAATTCCGACAATACACCTATGCTATCTTTTAAAAATCTTGGTTCAGTTAATACAACTTTCATTATTAATCAAGAGTGGTAATATGATTTCGTTTTTAACTATTACTATTCTAAAGGATATAAAAGTTAGTAATCTCTCCAACGATGTGCGCATTTAGTACACTCAAAAAATCTTGTCTCTGCCTCATCTCCAGATCTTGTTTGAACTAACCAATAATATGAATATGCGTTACTACACTTCTCACATTTATTTTTAATCTTAGGCAAAGTCTCAATCTTCTTTCCGCCATGCACTTCGATCTGCTGATCTTTTTCAAGCTCAACCTTTTCTTTCATAACGATTTTAGAAGGTTTACTCCTAGGAGTATATCCACATTTAGGACAGTTTAATTTACCCTTCTCTCTATCGACAACCATAAGTCCACCACATTTTTGACAAAACATTTCATTCATCATTTTAATATCTCCACAAAAAAGATTTTGATCCAACCAAGGTAAGGCACTTTAAAGATTGATTTACCAATAACTCTATCTTCACTAATCTCTGTCTCACCAAGCGAATCATAACTATCTCCATTATTATCGCCTTTTGTTTTCAAATACCACTCCTCGTTATTTTTCCACTTATCTACAACTCTGTGGATTATAGGATAGTGCGAATTTGATTGAAAAACGATTACATCTCCGCTATTTATATCTTTCGATTTAGAGCCATAGAGTATGATTATATCACCTTTATTGAACCCATTCTTAAAAATCCACCCCGAATAATCATCTTTTGTTATTCCTCTTTTCTCATACCATCCTTTATTTTCTTCCCACCAGATTTCTGAACCAATACCTTCATGTTCCATACTTCCAGAAACAACAGCAACAACAGGATGACTAGTTCCACCAAGAACTAAACCTAATCCAGGATAAATAAGAAACTTAACTAATACAAATGCAATAACGAGAGAAACTATCCAAGAAGCAGGACTATCACTATACCATAGAAATTTCCAGGTTTTTTTAAGAAGAGATTTATATTTCTTCATCAAGGTCACCTAAACTATTATTTATTGATCTTTAACTGATCAAGTAAATCATTATTATTTTTCTGTATCCTATCAACTGCTACCAACAAAGCCTTTTTAGGGTCTTCTTTACCATCAGTCTCAATTATTAAAATTGGACTACCAGCCTGAGGATGTTTAACATCATAACCAGAAACTTTTATATGTGAATCATTCCACAATTCTTTTCTAATTATATTAGCTAGAGTATGATCTTCCCCAATTAATTCAATTTTAATTTTGTTTTTTTCCGATTCCAGTATTTTGATTTCCATCTTAAGAAAGATTAAGAAATAAGCCCTATTTTAAAGCTTTCGTTTTAGGACCCAACAACCAACTCTAACAGCATATTCGCCTTTTTTATGAAATTGCATAGTTTGTTTCAAAATAAATTTGAATTCCATTATACCATCAATAAGAAATCCGTGATCTTTACTAAGCGCTTTTATGAAATTTCCACTCTCAATTTTGTGTAATGAATAGATTTTATCAGAAAGTTCCATTGATTTCTCCAAAAAAACCTTATCTGCATGCTCATTCTGAACACCGAAAGGAGGATTCATTAGAACACAATCTACTTTCTCAGAAAATTTAGATATATCGCTATTAACAAACACTCCTTCAACCTCACTATTTTCCGAGTTCTTTTTGGCAACCTCTATAGAGTTTTTATCAATATCAACAAAATAAACTTTTTTTGCTCCGAGAATTAAAGCACCTATACCAAAAATTCCATTACCGCAACCAAAATCTGCAACAATTTTATCTTCTATATCTCCAGACATATAAGCGTGCCACAAAATATGTGCAGCACTATCTGAGTCAGTAGGATACTGTTCCAAACTAGCACTCACAAATTCTTGTTTCTTTAGTTTGGACAAAAAAATAGCCAAAGATTTTTTATTTAATTTCATCGTCCTTCAACAAATCACCAATAGTAACAGCATTATCTTTAAAATCTATAGACTCATCTTTCTTAATAATATTTTGTTCAAATTGACTTATCAATGTAATATTCAAAAAGACTTCAAGCTTTTTTGCCAATTTAAAACTAGGCTTTAATTTATTGCTTTCCAATTGATGGATTACAGAAACTTTTTCAGCAATATCTTTGGCAAGATCTTCTTGTTTTAGGCCTCTTTTCTCTCTTGCCTTTTTAATCTTCTCAGAATAATCGTCAACAACACAATCTATCATCTCAACAGAAGGTTTTGTCTTGAGTTCCTTCTCCCGTTCTATTTTTTTATCAACAACAGGTTGGTTAATAGTAACAACATGACCATAACTAGAACACTCTAAACACACCCTCATATTAGCCCCTTCTACAATAGAATCGACCACATCTCCTTCTTTCCCACACATCTCGCAAATTGCCATAGTTATTTAGTAGTTAATTAAAAATTAAAAAGATTATGGTTATAGAAAATACTCTATATCTTCAAGTTCAGAAAATCCACGAATAACATTATCATTTATCACAATGCTTGGGAAACTATCTATACCATACAAGGACTTCAAAATTCCTACCTCTTCAGATTCAAGATCATAATCAAATGAATAAACTCGCACAGAAGAAGGGTTCTCACTTTTTATGTAACTTAGAATGAAACCTTGCCTCTCACAATCCTCGCATAAATCATTACCTTGGGAATCTTCTTTATTGGAATAGAAGTACAAAATAAGGTCATAATCTGAACCACACTCCTCCTTAATCTTCTTATAATGTAACCAATCATAAATCTCTAAAAGAGTATAATATTTCTTCAAGTCCATAACCTTTTGATGAGTTTTTCCTAGCTTAGTTTCCAACTGCATTATTTCTGCAGAAACATAACCAAACTCATTTTTCACAAAAGAATCAGACTTATAATCACAAATTTTGTCTTCAAGAAGGGCATTTCTTAATTCTAATCTAAACATATCATACCTAGTTTCATCATTAAACCTATCAACATGTTCAACAAACATTCGATCAGCAACCATACCAAATAAAAATGCAACAACAAAAATTAAACCAGTTATAACAAACGCCAGAATATAATTCTTTTTTGTAACTGTTCTTTTAACTACCATTTTTGTTTTTTACCAAATATCATATCTATCAGGATTCCAAGCCAAACAAACACAAGGAACAAACCATATACAACTAAGTATAATGGAAGGAGAATCCACTTTTCTTTAAATAACTTTTCCTCATGATGATTTATTGCAGAAAACAACAATACCATCAGAGTAGTCGTAGCAAAGATCATCAAAAGAATATTTGCATACTCTATACTAAACCACCAGAATCCGGAAAAATCAATAAAATGTAAAATATCAAAATTAATATCATAAAGATTAATAAAAAAATCATAAATATTACTAACTAATTTTACGATACCTATCATCATCAGTACTAAGACTAACCACCCCATAGCAAAAAATGCAGGAAATTGTAATAGACCAAAATCACCATACTGTTTATTAAAAATCATAGACCTATATTTCAAAGTATTGTAAAATCCACCCTTATACCATCGATTTCTCTGTTTGTAAAAACTTTTCCAAGTTTCAGGGGCAGAAGTTTCAACAACAACTTTATTATTCTGACGAATTCTTTTATGATGTTTCTGTAAATTTAAACTTAATTCTAAATCCTCTGTCAAATTATCCTCATCAAATCCTCCAATTTCATCAATATCTTTTTTCTTATAGACACTAAAAGGTCCTGGAGAAACCGGGATACAATCTACAAAATCCATAATATATTTATAGAAAAATGTTACAAGATATTCAATCCATTGATATTTTAGAAGACTATTAAATGGATCTCTAACTTTTATGGCTGGAAGAACACACGCAGTATCTTTATCAATAGAAAATGTAGGTAACATCTCCATCAAAGCATTTTTTCCAACTGTAGAGTCTGCATCAAAAACAACAAAATACTCGCCTTTGGCCATCTTAAGAGCGATATTCAAAACAGCGCCCTTACCACGATTTGGTTTGCTAACTAATTTTATATTTCTATCTTTATGTTCCTTAATAATCTTCTCAACAACTTTTTTTGTACCATCTGAACTTCCATCATCCATAACAAAAAGTTCAATTTTATCGCTAGGATAATCTAAATTCAAAACAGAGAGAATAGTTTTCTTAATTCTTTTCTCTTCATTATATGCAGGAATAGCAATACTAACAAGAGGAAACTTTTTCAAACTCTTTACAACCAAAGGTTTTGCACTCTCCTTATCAAGATATGTAAGTAACCAAAATACCAATAAATACAAACTGATAAATGTTACAAACCAATAAAATATCATATATGTCGACATCATGTAATTTCGAGAATTACTAAAAACTTTTAAGACTATCTAACAATGAAATAAATTCCAGAAAGAATCAAAAAAACACCAAACCAATTAAATGGATTAATTTTTTCTCCCAAAAATACAGAAGCAAAAATCATAACCCAAATATAACTAGTAGCAATTACTGGATAGAGTAAAGAAACCTCTCCAAATTTTAAAGCAAAGATAAATAAAACTGTGGCAAGAGCATACAAAAATAATCCCAATAATATATGATAATTAGTTAATATACTAAAGTCTAATTTTGCACTAGGTGCACCAAGTTTGAAGAAAATCTGGCCAATAGCACCAAGAAAAGCACAGAAAGCTACAAATAAAATCAAAATATATTTCTCCATCTTAAATTAGTTAGAGTACCTACCTTTTAAATTATTTTTCATTATCTTGAAAAGCTCAAAAAGAGTAATAAGATAGTGAATAGGTTTAACTTTACTTCCTTCTACATTCTTCCAGACAACAGGGACCTCTTTAATTTTAATATTATCTTTTTGTGCCAAAAACAGAATCTCAAAATCAAAACCAAATCCCTCAATAGTTTGTTTACTAAATAAACTATTGGCCACATCAGATTCATATAATTTAAATCCGCACTGTGTATCTTTTATTCCTTTGACAACAGATCTAATCAGCAGATTTCCAATACGGCCAAGTAATTTTCTAAAAATATTATTTTGAACTTCAGAATCTGCCAAAGCTCTCGAACCAATAACGATCGAATAAGAACTCATATACTTTTTCAACTTATCAAATTCTTCAATAGGTGTAGAAAGATCTGCATCACTAAATAAAATCAAATCACCACTAGCCATAGCAACCCCTTCTTTTACAGAATATCCTTTCCCTTTATTTTCTCTTTTTTTATTTAATTTAATAGAATTAAATCTCTCAACAACAGAACGAGTACCATCACTACTACCGTCATCTACAACAATGATCTCATGAAGATCATCCTTAAAGAATTCAGAAATCTTTTCAAGAGTACTAACTATCCTTTTCTCTTCATTATATGCAGGAATTATTATTGAAACTTTAGACATTTTTATTCCTCAAAACATATTCTTCACACCAACTTGAATTATCATAAAAAACAACATCATAATATCTTTTGAAATATTCTAACGGAAATTCTCCTTCAAAATCACACGAAGAATAGAATATACATCCAATACCATTAACTTGAGATCTTATTTGTGGAGTGGTCCAAGCCCCATAATATGGTTGAACATTATTCCAATGAACGGCCGCCAGAGGACTAGAGCTAGCTACCCTTACATTTTCAGAACAATATTCTAACAGTTCAGGAACATTCTCTTCGGCATAGAATTGGAGGACATCATTAGTATAGGGGAGAAGACCAAAAGTACTGAATGATACAATAAGATAAAGAGCAAGTAAGACATATCTAGCTTTCTTAAATTTAAAATTAACAAAACCCAAACCAATTATTAGACAGATAGCAAATAATATCGGAGTGGTATACCTCTCCTCCCTCATAGAAACAAAAAGCTGAAGGAATCCTCCAAAAATCAACATAGGAATCAAAACAAAGAATAATTTTTTCTCATTCATCTTCTTAAAAAAATGATACAATCCACTTACAAAAAATACCAATAAAAAATTAAAAAATAAAAATAAAAATACTATGTAGAACCAATCATACTGAGTTATCAAAATTGGCACACCATGATTAGTAGATATTGATGACAGTCCAGCTTTCAGAGAAATGAAAGCATCACCGAATTTAATATAATTATAATATAAGTACACACCAAGCATAGCAAATGCAGTTAAATTAAATCCAAAAAATCTACGAATGGATTTTGTCCTTCTTTTAATAACGTCCCAACCAAGTTTCAAACTAAGTGGAACTAATAAAACTGCAACAGGATACCTTATCAGCATTGCGAAACCTGCCAAAAATCCAGCTAAAACAGAATTAATAAATCCTCGTTTCAATATAAGATAATAAGCAAAAAGAATGAAAAATGTAGCAGGAATACTAGAATATAATCTAAAACCCAAGAAAAAAAACAGAGCATTAAAGGCCAGAACAAAACTTGCAATCAAAGCAACTTTCTTATCAAAAATTTTCTTACCTATTAAATAAACCAAATAAATAATTCCAAGATTACAAAACACTTCAAAAATTCTACCAAACAAAACAACATCTAAACCAAGCTTCCAAAAAATACCAAAAATAAATGGCAAACCTATGGGCCTTAAAAATTCCCAGAATCCAAAAGTTCCAAACATACTTTTTGCCATTCCAATATATACTGCAGAGTCCCACCAAATACCATTAAATCTGTTAAAGAAAATTAATCTAAGAATAATAGTAGATATAAGAATAAAAAATATGAATTTATTTTCAATAAAAAATCTTTTTAGCTTAACCATGTAGGATCACTCCGAAATATCACCAAACTTTGATTTCAATTCTTCTTGTACAACATCAAAATAATCATAAAATTTCTGAGTTAACTTCAAGAGTTTTGTTCTTCCAAATTTTTCAGAAGTAACAAACCCTTCTTCTTTTAATTTTCTAATGTGATCATAACATTTATTCCCACGAACTGAAACAACATCACATTGAATTGCAGGTTGTTTATATGCGACCACTGCCAAAGTTTTTTGAGTCGGCATATCAAGCTCAGCATTATCTAATAATTTCTCAGTTAAATAAAGATAACTCTTCTTTATGTTTAATTTCCATTTACCTGCCTCTTCAATTATCTCCAAAGCAGATTCTCTCCCCTCATAATCCTTTTGAACCTCTTTAATCAGTGTTCTTAAATAACCTGCACTACCAATACCACATAATGCACTTAGCTCTTCGAACTTTAGAAATCTACCAGTTGTAAAAAGTACAGCCTCTATTTTATTTTTGTCATTAGACATAACTCAGAAATAGCAAGAAAGGATTTAAATAATTTACTGAAGTTCATATCTTAAGAATGCTGCAACTTTTCCAATATTTCTTAATTGTTCACCCTCACGAGTCTCAACAGAAATCATAATAATCTCTGCACCAGTATCAACAGCTTTTTGTTCAAGTTTATCAATTAATTCTTGATCAGTTTTCTCAGAAACAAGAATTTTTTGAACTGCAGCCTTATCTAATGCATCAATCACATCTTTTTCACCATAGCAAACTTTCTTTGAACCTTTTGCAAGTTCAGAAAAGAAATCTTCCATTATTTGTTTCTCTTCAATTATGCTCTCTTCAGCAAGAGCCTCACTACTCTTATCAACAAGCTCATTCAAACCAAACTCTCCAGTATAACTAAGGTCCTGAACACTTTTTATTTTAGCCTTAATTCGTGTATCCATGTAATATCCATCAATAAAATACTCCTTAGTAGGACCAGGACCACCAACTAAAAGTCCTTTCATATCTTTCAACTCTAAGAACTCTTTATTTACAGCATCGCCAATTCTCTTAAAGAACTCATGCATTGCTTCTTCTCTTAATCTAGCATATCTCTGTTGACTCTGACCACCCTTTGTGGTTTTCCCAGGAACATTTGAAGTAAAGCTAGCCAATTCAACAATTGCAGTCCCTTTTAACATACCAATATTTCCTTCACGCCTATCAACAACAAGAAGGCCATAAGATTCTTTGTGCTCCATCATATCTTTAAGAATATCAGTAACAAATCTTTGATCACATCTGTATAACCTAGTCTGTAAAGGTTGAGGAGGTTCAACACTAAAAACTTCTATCTTAATTTGACTCTCATTTTTAGAAATATTTCCTGCGAATACAGCAAGACCATTTTCTGGAGTTTTTTTATATAATCTAAGATGACGAATAACTTTCTCAATACTATCTATAACATTTTTTCTAGTTCTAGCATCTTTAATATTTGTAGCAGTGTGCTGCTCTTGAGAGAGATGTGCAATAATCTTATGAAGAGAATATCCTACAGGAATATAATAACTAACCAACTCGGTATGCCTTCCCCTATTAGAATCTAATTCATTAACAAATTTTTTCAACTTTAACTTTTCTTTCGTATCCATCTTAAAATAGTATTCTTAGTTTACTTCCAACTTCAATATCTTTTGCACAACTAACAGATTTCAAGTCACCTAAACTATCTCTCAATAAACTTTCATCATCTGCACAAAGAGTTAGAGAAATCTCTGCTTTTAAAGATTTGTTATGTTTTGCCTTAGTCTGCCTAATCTCCGTAATTACTTCAACAAATCTATCCCAAACCCCTTCATTATGTTCATCTTTCAGTTGTTTATCATATTTACTAAACTCAGAGATATGAATACTTTCACAATCTTCAAATTTGTATAGGTGATAAATCTCCTCTGTAATGTAAGGCATAATTGGAGCAAATAATTTTAAACTATTTAGAATCAAATATTTCAAAGTGTATTGTGCACTTCTTCTTGAACTCTCTCCGCGACTATCAGGATTGTATAACCTATCTTTAGCAATCTCTAAATAATTATCACAAATCTGATTCCAGAAAAAAGACTCTGTAAGAGATTTTGCTTTAGAATACTCATATTTTCCAAAAAGTTCATGCACTTCTTTTACCATATTATTAAACTTAGATAAAATTCCCTTATCTATAGAATCTAATTTTGTAGATTTATTATCAAAATCTTCAAGATGCATAATAGAGAATTTAGATGCATTCCACAATTTATTAATCATCTTTACACCAGTCATAACATCATCTTCAAGATATGAATAATCTTTCCCTAAAGATGAACCTGATGCCCAGAATCTCATAGCATCTGCACCATACTTATCTAATATTGTCCGAGGATTAACAACATTGCCTTTTGACTTTGACATCTTCTCCTTATTCGGATCAAGAACAAATCCAGAGATAGCAACATCTTTCCAAGGAATCTCACCACAATTATAAATTCCTTTAACAATAGTATAAAACGCCCAAGTTCTAATTATATCATGTGCTTGTGGCCTCAAAGACATAGGATACATTTTTTCAAATTTAACATTATTATACTCGCTACTTTTATCTCCTGCCCAGTTTAAAACAATCTGAGGAGTTAAAGAGGAAGTTGCCCAAGTATCCATAACATCTTGTTCAGGAACAAAATTATCAGAACCGCAAGAACATTTCTTCAAAGGTTTATCTTTAAATGGATCAACAGGTAATTGTTTTTCATCAGCAATAATCTCAGAACCACAATCTTCACAATGCCAAAGAGGAAAAGAGATTCCATAAAATCTCTGTCTAGAAATGCTCCAATCCCAACTTAAGTTTTTTACCCAATTAACATATCTTGTTTTCATAAATTCAGGATACCAATTTATTTTATCAGCAGCCTTAATCAATTTAGTTTTATTTTTAAGAACTTCAATAAACCACTGTTTTGAAGCTAGAAATTCTATCTCGGTTCCACATTTATCATGAACATTAACAGCATGCTCAATAGATTTTGTATTAACCAATAATTTTTCATTTTCTAAATCTTCTAAAATCTTCAGCCTTGCCTCTTTTAATTTTAAACCAGAATAAGAATTAGCAAGATCATTCATTTTACCTTCTTTAGTTAAAACAATACGTGGATCTAAATCTCTTTTAGAGATTGCTTCAACATCATACTTATCACCATAACTACAAATCATCAAAACACCTGTACCTTTTTCAGGATCAGCAGATTCATCAGCAAAAATAGGGACTTCATAATCGAATAATGGAACCTTAGCACTCTTACCAACAATTTTTTTATATTTTTTATCCTCTGGATGCACATAAATACAAACACATGCTGGAATCAATTCTGGACGAGTAGTAGAGACTACCAAATCTTTTCCATCAACTTTAAAAACAATATCATTAAAACTTGATTTGAAATTTTTATCTTCCAACTCGGCCTGAGCAATAGCAGTTTTACAATTAACACACCACATGGTTGGTGCAGTCTTTAATTTGACTAATTTTTTCTTATACAAATCAATGAAAGACTTTTGAGAAGTTTTCATAGAATGTTCATCAATTGTTGAATAAGTTGTATCAAAATCACAACTCATACAGATATTCTTCCAATCTTGGATAAAATCAGGTTTAACTTCTTTAACAGTTTTTTGACACAATTTAACAAAATCTGATTTACTCATAGAGTTATGTTTGACCTTCTTTAATTTTTCAACCAATCTCTCAGTAGGTAGACCATTATCATCAGTACCAAAAGGAAAGAAAACATTCTTACCATTCATCCTATGATACCTAACAAGAAAATCTTGTTGGGAATATGAAAATGCATGTCCAATATGCATATCTCCAGAAACAGTTGGAGGAGGAGTATCTACAGAATAAATTTCTTTTTTACTCTTTGGATCAAATTTATAGATTCCTTCTTTCTTCCAAAATTCATCCCATTTCTTTTCAGAAACTTTAAAATCATATTTTTTAGGTAACTTCATACTACTAATCAAATCTCAAAGTTTTTATTTAAAACTTTCTAATATAGAACTAAAAATTCATAGTTTTGCGATTATGTGTAGCAACAAGAGTAATAGGATCTATAGACATACCGTCCCTAGCGGCAATAGTCTGTATTTTTGATTGCATTTGAATTTGCCTTGCTTGATAAATCGGATCTTTCTCAATCATTTTTTGACCAAAATGAGTAATAATTACTAATTGAGGTTTAACTTCTTTAACAATTTTTACACAATCTTCAGAAGAAAGATTATTTTTATCTTTATACCCAAACGGACTGAGACTATTAAGGATTAAAATATCGCAACCTTTCAAATCTTCAACTACCTCAGAAGAATACTCAGTATCAGAGCTGTAACCTAAAGTAAAACTACCGTTGCTAAACTTAAAACCTATGCCATGAGGATCCTTGTGTTTAGTTTTTAATGCTGTAATATTAATATTATTATTAAATTTGACTTTATGTCCCGCATCCAATGCAAGGTATTTTTCAATCTGTTGCCTATGGTCCTTAGTTAAATAAGGGCGCCTATTATCATTGCCATAAACTACTGACCTACTAGCAAGCAAAATACCAGATTTATCCAAACCAGAATGAGTCATAGCTTCAATCATAATATTGACATCATTACAATGATCCAACATAGAATTACTAGCCAATAAAACACTAGTCTCCCTAGGGTTTATATTGTACTCTCTTGCCCTAACAAGTGCACCAGGACCAGGATCCACATGAAACTGGATACCACTGATTCTTAAAATGATTCCTCCAGAAGCTCTTAATTGTCTTCCGACAGAAAACCTACCACCTCCTGTTCCAAGAAACACTATTTCATTTAAAGGCATACTCAAAATTAGATAACCTTAAATCACTTTTAAAGATATATGAGATATATGTAAATTAACTGTAAAAATTTTGATACTTCGAAAGATTTAAATAGCAAATTAGAAATACAAAAGGCATACGGGACGGTAGCTCAGTCTGGGAGAGCGCTAGACTGAAGATCTAGATGTCGGGGGTTCAAATCCCCCTCGTCCCATAAAATTAGGTGAATTCTTAAAAAATGGGACTAGAAAAAATAATCAAAAAAAGTAAAAACCTCATATTAGGTTCACTAATTGCAGCACAAGCTATCTCTTTTGGAGGTTGTGAAAGCAAGATTACTGTACCAGAAGAAGAAAACGTACCATATATAGAATATCAAAACGAAGAAACAAATCAAGAAGGCCAAGTAACATTTGAAACAGGTGAAACATTACAAATTCTAGATCAAGAAACACAAGAACCGATAGAAGACATAGCAATAAATTATTACACAGATGATTCAGAAGAATATAGAATTCTAACGATTACAGATGAAACAGATACCTATCTCCCAGCAAGAAGATATCTAGCTAATTTTGAGAACGAAACAGTTTCATTACAAAGATCACAAAATCAAGAATACACATTTAGAGAACTATCAGAAAATGAAAGAGGACCATTTATGAAATATATGAAAGAAAATATTGAAAACACAAATAATTCACAAAGAACTACAGATTGTTCAAATTACATAAGAACAAATAGAGGAGATGAAGTACTTAGAGGAGATAATATTGTTGATAAAATGATAACCTATTTTGTGCCACATGGAGGAGTATTAGTAGAAATAGTAAATTTCTTACAAAATCTTGAGGCAATTATTGAAGGATATAATAATTTTGAAGAAATGACTCTTTCAAATAATTGGGATTCATATTCTTTATCTACAAACGAACAAAATAGTCAATTATGTGGATTACTAATAGAAAGCAATCAACCAGTTATTAATAGCTTTACAAAAAGCATAATAGAAGAGGGAGAGTATCAAGGATATTATAAAATAGAATTAGATGTAACTGATCTAATTACTTATTTAGATGGAACAACTGACAAAACCATATCATGTACAGGAGATGGAGAGGAGCATAACCTGTACCAATGGTTAACATTTCAGAATCTAACACATCCAGGTCATGGGTGGGGGCAATGGAGTATTAATACAGATCAAGTAATATCGGAAGAAAGGGTGATATTTTCACAAATAATGGCAGGAATACCACCTCACGCATTACCTGGAGATTATCTGATCTATGGGAGAATATATGATGACACTTGTGAATTCTGGCCAGAAGGCCATTGGGAATATAATCAATTAAACGTAGGATATACAGATACATTAGAAATCACAATTCAACCAAGAAAATAAGAAAACTTATAAATAAAGATATTCTAAATTAACATAGGTGATTAATTAATGAAAACTCATTCTAGTAAAAGAGGAGCAATAGAACTATCAATGACAACAATAATAGTAGTAGTCATTGGAGTAACATTATTAACACTAGGATTAACTTTTGTAAAAAACATCATGGGTGGAGCAGAAGGAATAAGCGAAGAAGCTTTCACTGAAGCAGATAGAATGATTAGAGACATGATGGGAAGTGATGAAGAATTTTATATATCGGGAATTACATTTAATGTTAGACCTGGTGAAAGAATAACTGCAGGAGTGGGAGTAAGAGATTATAACAACTGGACAACACTTGTACTAACCCCTGAAGTAACAGGTGGAGAATGTAGTGCAGATTGGATTTTACTTCCAGAGAGTACACTAAATACAAATCCTGGAGATTTAACATCGATTCCATTCCAAATACTTGTCCCAGGAGGTACACCCGTCGGACCAACTTGTTTTTACACAATAACGGCAACTTCGGCAAACCCTTCACAAGTTTATGGATATAAAACAATAATTGTTAATCTAGTGAGTGATTAAACAAACTTTATATACTTCTTTTTTCTTTTATTTTCTATGAAACTTTACAATACCCTATCAAAAAAGAAAGAGAAATTCAAACCTTTGAAAAAGAAAGAGGTTGGAATGTATGTTTGCGGTCCAACGATTTATGATTATGGTCATTTGGGACACGGACGTTCTGCAGTAAATTTTGATGTAATAAGAAGATATCTAGAATTCAAAGGATATAAAGTAAATTTTATTTTTAATTATACAGACATAGATGACAAAATAATAGAAAGGGCGAACAAGGATAAAATTTCAATATCCGAATTAACAAAAAAATTCACAAAAATATACAATGAAGATTATAATGAATTGAATGTTCTAAAACCAACTAAAAATCCAAAACCTACAAAGCACATTAAAGAGATAATAGAAATAATAAAAGATCTTGAAAAAAATGAATTTACTTATCAACTAGAAGACGGGTTGTATTTTAACACATCAAAATTCAAAGGATATGGGAAATTATCTCATCAAGATGTTAAACAACTTCAGGCTGGAAGAAGAATAAAAAAAGATGAGAATAAAAAAAACTATAGAGATTTTGTAATCTGGAAATTAGCAAAAAAGGGAGAGCCTGCTTGGAAAAGTCCTTGGGGAGAAGGAAGACCTGGATGGCACATAGAATGTTCTGCAATGTCAAAAACATATTTAGGAAAAACTTTTGACATACATGGTGGAGGACAAGATTTAATATTCCCTCACCACGAAAATGAAATAGCACAATCAGAGGCGGCAAATAAAAAGCCTTTTGCAAATTACTGGTTACATAACGGATTCATACAAGTAAATAAAGAAAAAATGTCAAAATCATTAGGGAATTTCTTTACACTAAAAGAAGCATTCAAAGAATATGATCCCATGGTTGTAAGATATATGATCATCTCGGCACACTACAGAGCACCTATAGATTTTTCAAAACAAAATCTAGAACAAGCAAAAAACTCATTAGACAGAATAAGAGAATTTGTGACTAGTGCTAAAAAATCAAAAAATAACCTGGATAAAAAATTAATACAAAAAACAGAAAAAGAATTCATAGAAGCAATGGACAATGATTTTGATACTCCGAAAGCATTGGCAACAATTTTCCAATTTATTAGAGAATCTAATAAACTTGAAAACGGGAAAAATGCATATGATTTGATAATTAAATTTGATAAAACTCTTGGACTAAATCTGAACAAAATAAAAGATGAAGAAACTCCAGAAGAAGTAAAAAAACTACTAATAAAAAGAGAAACTGCAAGAACTGAAAAAGACTGGAAAGAAGCAGATAGATTAAGAAATGAGATTAAAAAAATAGGATATATCATTGAAGACTCAAAAGAAGGATTACAAATAAAAAGAATCAAATAGAAACATTTTTAAACAAAAGCTAAGCCTTTCAAGGATATAATATGGCAATTGACGATATAAAAGCAAATGAATTGATAGAAAAATCAGCTCAGGAATTAAAAAAGATAGATGTAATCAAAGCTCCAGAGTGGGCTAAATTTGCAAAAACTGGAGCACATAAAGAAAGGCCTCCTGTAGAAAGAGACTGGTGGTTTACTAGAGCTGCAGCAATATTAAGAAAAGTGTATACACTTGGACCAATAGGGACAGCAAAATTAAGAGTTAAATACGGTGGAAAACAGTCTAGAGGAAGTAGACCTGAAAAATTCAAAAAAGGTTCTGGAAACATAATTAGAACAATATTACAACAATTAGAAAAAGCAGAACTGATCACACAAACTAAAAAAGGAGTACATCACGGAAGAGTGTTGACTCCAAAAGGACAATCCTTTTTGAATAAAGTAGCAAAAGATGCAAAAAAATCAGAATAATCAAGAAGAATTAATAAAATTACAACAACAGCTAGATCAATTAGAAAGATTAGCTAAACAACATATGACAAGAGAAGCAATCGAAAGATATGGGAACATAAAAATAGCCCATCAAGAACTTTCAATTCAACTGATTCTCTTGATAACACAATCAATTGAAAAAAATCAATTGAGAGGAAAAATTACAGATGAACAATTAAAAACTCTGTTAAGAGAAATTCAAAATCAAAAAAGACAAACAAAAATAAAATTTAAATAAAATGGCAAGACACATAACTCCAGCAAAAAAAGCAAGATTAGCTAAAAAAGGCAGACAAACAAGATGGGCACCATTCTGGGTTGTACCAAAGATAGCTGGAACAGGAAAAAAAATCCACCCTTCTGTATTTACAAAAATTAAAAGAAGTTGGAGAAGAACTAAAATTAAAGCATAAAAATGGCAGATAAAAAAGAAAGAATTTACATTATACCGCTAAGGAAAGAATTTCTAAAAGCACCTAAGTATAAGAGATCTGCAAAATCAATAAGAGCAATAAAAGAATTTATAAAAAAACATATGAAAGTAGATGATGTTCTAATAGGTAAATACCTAAATGAAAATGTTTGGAAGAATGGACCAAAAAATCCACCATCCAAAGTAAATGTTAAAGTAGTAAAAGAAGATAAGTTAGCAAATGTGGAAATAATTGGTGCTCCTGAGAAAAAAATAGAAGAGCCAAAAGAAAAGAAACCTGCTAAAAAGAAGACAGAAGAAAAAACTACTGAAAAGAAAGACGATAAAGAAACGAAAAAGCCTAGTAAACCTGAAACTAAAGTACCTAAAGCTTCCGAACTAAAAGAGAAAAAAACAGAAGCTAAAAAGGAAGAGACAAAAAAAGTTCCAACGGCTTCTGAGTTAAAAGAAAAGAAATAATGTGCCTTCTACCATTTGAGAAAACAAAAAGAGAAATTATAGTAAAAAAAGAATCTATTTCTAACAAAGACTATGGAAAATCTCCAAAAGAAAGAACTATTGAAGAACTAATCAAATATGGAGTAGTAAATATCAACAAACCAGAAGGGCCAACATCCCATCAAGTTACATCCTATGTTAAAGACATTCTAAAAATTGAAAAAGCAGGACACTCTGGAACACTAGATCCTAAAGTAACAGGAGTCTTGTTAATTGCATTAGAAGATGCAACAAGAATAGTTCAAACAATTCTAACAACAGGAAAAGAATATATCTGTTTAATGAAAATACATAAAGATAAACCAGAAGAAGAAATAAAAGAGGCAGTAAATTCATTTATTGGAAAAATTAAACAGATTCCACCGATAAGATCTGCAGTAAAAAGAAGAGAAAGAGAAAGAACAATATACTACATAGACATATTAGAAATAAAAGGAAAAGAAGTATTATTGAAAGTTGGATGCCAAGCAGGAACATATATGAGAAAACTCTGCCATGATATTGGAGAAAAACTAGAAACTGGTGCACACATGGATCAACTAGTTAGGTCAAAAGCTGGACCTTTTAATGATACAGAGTGGTACTCTCTTCAAGAATTAACAGATGCATATGAATTCTATAAAGAAGGCGACGAATCTGAATTAAAAAAAATGATTAAACCAATAGAAGATGCAATATTTCATTTACCAAAAATTTGGATAATGGATACAACAGTTGACTCTATAAGTCATGGGGCAGAACTAAACATCCCTGGAATTTCTAAATTTCATTCCGAAATAAAAAGAAAAGATAGCGTAGCGATAATGACATTAAAAGGAGAACTTGTAGCACTTGGTGAAGCATACTTGAGTTCAGAAGAAATGATAGAGAAAGATATGGGGACCGCAGTAAAAACCAGAAAAGTTTTTATGAAAAGAGGAATATATCCAAAGATGAAGTTTGAATACAATGGAAACAATAAAAATAACTAGAGAATCCGGAATTCCATTGATGGGAGCAATTCAATTTGGAATAATAGATAGGGGAACAAACTTATTGCAAATCAGAGCAACAACAATATGCAATTTAAATTGTCCTTTCTGTTCAACAGATGCAGGACCAAATTCAAGAACTCATAAAACTACTTATTCTGTAGATATAGATTACCTAATAGACTGGGTAAAAGAAATTGTAAAATATAGGGGTGGAAAAAATATTGAAGCAAATCTAGATTCAGTTGGAGAACCATTTGCACATAAAGAGTTTATAGAGTTAGCAAAAAAAGTAGCAGAGATAGAAGGAATCTATAAAATATCTATGCAATCAAACGGAACACTAGTAAAAAAAAGAGACATAGATGAATTAGATTCGATAGGGATACCAATACGAATAAATCTATCAATACATTCAACAGATGAAAACGAAGCAAAAGAACTAGCAGGAAATGAAAATTATAAGATAGAACAAATAATTGAACTAGCAAAATACATCAATTCTAAAAAAAATATTGAACTACTTTTAGCACCAGTATGGTTGCCAGGACTAAACGATAAAGGAATAGGAAATATAGTCGAATTAGCAAAAGAACTCAAATGTTTAATTGGAATCCAGAAATATGAGATTTACAAATATTCAAGAAAAATGAAAAAGGCAAAAAATATAACATTCTGGAAATTCTATAAGAAACTTGAGGAATGGGAAAAAGAACATAACACTCAATTAAAACTAGATCCTAAAATTTTCAAGTTTGAAAAAATGACAAGATTTCCAAAAACAATGGATGTAAATCAAAAAGTTTATGCAGAAATAAAAGCACCAGGCTGGATAAAAGATCAAATGATAGGAGTTGCAAATCAAAGATGTGTAACAATAAACAAATGTGACAAACCAATTGGATCAACAGCAAAAGTTAAGATAGTACAAAATAAAAATAACATATATTTAGCAAATCAGCTCTAATTCTAGTGAAATCACTACTATATTATAGTTTCAAAACGTTTAAATAACAAAAAATCATATTTAGTCTATATTTAAGTTCAAAAAATTAAAAGGGAGGTTGATTACATGGCTAAGAAAAAATCAATGTGGGATAAATGGGCTTTTACAGCAGCATGGGTAATTTCACTAGTTTTGGCAATAGCAGCAACAGTTAAGTTCAATTTGACTGGAAATTACTGGTTATTTATCTTAGTATTGCTCGGTATAGTGGTCGGATGGATGTATAAAGCAAAAGATGTAATGCCATTTTTATGGTTAACATTGATCTTTGTACTGTTATCTCAATTTACGCCAATATTAAGTAGTGGATATTATGTTGGAGTACTTGTAGGTACTTTCTTCGATGCATTTAAAATATTCTTGAGCACAGCTGCATTCATTGTAGTATACAAGAAAATATACAGCATACTTAGTTAAAACCTTTAATTTTATTTTATTTTCTTATTTTTTTTAAACAACTTAGTAAGTTTTATGTCTCCAAGAAATAGAAAAGTTTTAAATATACACAAGTAAATTGATTCAATATGTCAGAAGATAGAATAATGGATGAAAGAAGGAAAAAATTAGAAGACCTTAGAGAGAAAGGTATAAATCCTTATCCTTACAGTTTCGATAAAAAAGATGATGCAAAAGATTTGCAAAAAGAATTCTCAAAATTAAAAAAAGAAGAAAAAACAAGAAAAAAAGTTAGTATTGCTGGAAGAGTTATGGTATCAAGAGTAATGGGAAAGATAGCTTTCTTCGAAATACAAGATCAGAGTGGACGAATACAATTATTCGCATCAAAAAAATCATTAGAAAATTATAACGATATAAAGAAAATAGATAATGGAGATTTTATAGGAGTTAATGGTACAGTTTTCAAAACAAAAACTGGAGAAATAACAATAGAAATAAAAGAATTTGAATTACTATCAAAAAGTATAAGACCATTACCTTCAAAATGGCACGGCCTTAAAGATGATGAAATAAGATATAGACAAAGATATTTAGATTTAATAGCAAATCAAGATGTCAAGGATGTTTTTATCAAAAGAGCTAAAATAATAAAGGCAATAAGACAATTTATGGAAGACAGAGGTTTTATGGAGGTAGATACTCCTGCACTACAAACTATTTATGGTGGTGCTAATGCTAGACCATTCAAAACTCATGTTAATGCATGGGACATACCTTTGTACCTTAGTATATCTCCCGAATTACATTTAAAAAGATTATTAGTTGGAGGATTTGAGAAAGTATATTCATTAAATAAATCATTTAGAAATGAAGGAGTAGATAAAACTCACAATCCAGAATTTACAATGTTAGAATGCTATCAAGCATATGCAGACTACACAGATATGGAAGAACTAACTGAAGAGCTGTACAAATATGTTGCAAAAAAAGTACTAAAAACCACAAAAATAGAATACCAAGGAAAACAAATTGATTTGGGTAAACCTTGGGAAAAAATAACTATGGGTGATGCACTTAAAAAATATGCAAAAATTGATACAAAGAAACTCTCAGATAAGGAACTTCAAGTTCTACTAAAAAAACACAAAATAACTCTAGAACCTTATAATAGAGGTTTGGCAATAAATGAATTATTTGAAGAACTTGTTGAAGATAAATTAATCCAACCAACATTCATAAAAGATCATCCTAAGGAAACAACCTCTTTATGCAAACAAAAAAGAGACGATGAAAACCATATAGAAAGATTTGAACCGTTCATTAATGGGTGGGAGATAGGTAACGCTTATTCTGAATTAAATGATCCAATACTTCAAGAAAAACTTTTAGAAGAACAAGAGGAAGCAGGAAGAGGTGGAGATGAAGAATATCATCCTATGGATAAAGATTATATAAAAGCCTTAGAAACAGGTATGCCTCCTGCAGGTGGACTTGGATTAGGTATAGATAGAATGACAATGTTGTTAACTAATTCTAGTTCAATAAGAGATGTAATATTATTCCCTACAATGCGTCCTGAAGAAGAATAAAAAAGTTTATAAATCTCTTATATTAAATCAAATAAGTTGAAACACTCAACGCTATTTAAAGGGAGGAAAATAAAAAATGTTAGTTGTAAAATCTAAAGTAAAAGAATTTACTGGTGACCTAAACGTAGCTGGAGATTTCGCAGAAGCTCTTGATAAAGAATTAGAAACTATAATTACTAGAGCATGTGAAAGATGTAAAGCTAATGGTAGGAAAACTGTACAATCAAGAGATTTATAATCTCTTATTTTCTTTTTTTTTATTAACCACAAATTATTTTAATCATATCACCAATACTATACTTCTATGAAACAAAAAGGGACTAGAGCAGAAAGAGAACTTTTACATTTATTTTGGGAGAATGAATGGGCGGCTATGAGATCTGCAGGATCAGGATCAACTTCAAGACCATCTCCTGATCTGCTCGCAAGTAAAAATAATGAAACTCTTGCAATAGAATGTAAATCAATAAAAAGCAAGAGCCAGCATTTTAACAAAAAAGAGATTGATGAATTAAAATTATTTTCAGAACTTTTTGGAGCAACAGCAATAATTGGAATGAGATTTGATGGACTCGGATGGCATTTCTTGGATGTTGATAATCTAATACCTAACAAAAATGGCAATTACACAATTTCACTAAAACTGGCAGAAAAATCTGGAATAAAATTCGAGGAGTTGATTGGAAAATACAAACAAGAAAAACTATAATCTCCATATTAATAATCTTTTTCTTACCTAGTTTAGCAAACGCTATAGGGATCACAGAAGTTATGTATGCTCCAACTCAATCAGAAGATTATAACGAATGGATAGAAATCTACAATGACGAAGATCATGAAATAAGAATATCAAATCTGACAATCTGTAATAATAACATTTTAGAAGGGTTCATTAATCATTCGAATGGATTGGGTTACCTCCAGAACATCGATACAATACCTCCAAATAGTTTTGCTATAATTACAGACGGAGGTTCCGGAACAGAGGCATACGATAACTTTGATATTGCAGAAAACTCAGTATCATTACATACAAGTGGTGCAACAATCTGTGGAGGATTAGCAAACGAAGATAAACTAATAATTCTAAATTATAATGAAGAACCTGAAGACGCATTACACTATTATTCAAATTGGGGAGCAAGAGATAATGGAAAAACTCTATGCAAACTAGATAATTTGTGGAAAGAATGTACACCGACTCCAGGATATCAAAACTCTCAAGAAAACACAATCCATAACTATACCCTCAAAATAAATGAATTCCTTCCAAATCCAGAAGGATATGATAATGCGCCTATGCCAAAAGGAGAATGGATAGAATTATTTAATTATGGTACAAAAGAACTAGATCTAACAAATGCAACAATAAGAGACAACACATTGAATAGGAAATTAATAATCTCAAACACAAACACCTATACACAATTAATAAAACCAAAAGAATATCTTGTTGTTTACTTAAATGGAGCATATTCAGGATTTCTAAATAATGATGAAGATATAGAAAAAATAATTCTTTTCTCTCCAGAAGACATAGAATTAGATAGGGTAACTTATACAGATACTAAAGAAGGAGAATCATGGTCGAAAGTAGATAATGTGTGGAGACTAACAAAGCCTACACCTGGAGAAGAAAATCCTGACGATTCAGAGAAAGTGAAAGACTCAATAATATCAATTGAAAAGCTATATTTAGGATCAGATAATAAAGCAAAATTTGGAGACAATATCCGAGTAAAATTAAATATCTATAAAGGGAATGCAACAAAAGAAATGGTCGAGATGTATATACTCTCTGAAGAAGGAAGTAAACTAACTAAAACCACTAAAACAAATCTCGGATCAAAATATACAACTTATGACATCACATTACCTTTGCAAATTCTACCTAATTGTAATTTAAACTATCCAAATAAAAATTACACAATAATAGTAAAGGGATTAGACGCAGAAAACAAGATAGAAATTCCGATAAATGGAACAACAGACAAATTATGCGAAATAATCCAAGATAAATGTACAGAGGAAGAAGTTGTTGCATTGATGGAGAAGACAGGAGTAGAAACAGTTATAAATCTCTCCAAAGACATTACAGGAGAAGTAATTTATGAATCAACAAGCAAGAAAGCTCAGAGATCAGCAATTTACTTTTTTTGCTTGATATTGATATTAGTAATAATACAAATGGTCATAGAAAATGGAAAAAATAAAGATTAACACAATAATAGAAATAGTGGGCATGCCAAAAGAACACGTAGTAGATACAATGCAAAAAGTAGTTGACCTTATAGAAAAAGATGAGGAAATAAAACTAGAAAGCAAAGATACTGCCGAACCTGAACTAGTTAAAGAACTTTGGTCTACGTTTACAGAATTCGAACTAGAGTTTAAAACCTTCAAAAAATTAACAGGATTTTGCTTTGATTTCATGCCATCTTCAGTAGAAATAATATCTCCAGAAAAACCAGAACTAAATTCCAAAGATATTGAAGATTTATTGAATGATGTACTTGCTAAAACTCATCAATACGATATGGCATTAAAAAGAATGATACTTGAAAAAAGAGCAAAAGAAAGACAAGAAAATTCTAAGACGGCTTAAGAAAGGGATATCCTTGATTAGGCCTATTTTTTACTTTTTTATGAAGGAAGTAACCAAGCATAATAAGAAGAATCAATATTACTATAACAGAGATTATGCCCTTTATTGATTTTTCTTCTGGTTCAACATAACAAGAACCACTATCAGTATTACATACAAAACCAGATGGACAATCCAAATCACTTGAACACAACTCAACAACAGATTCTGCAATACAAGCTCCACTTGTCAAATTACAAAAGTACCCTATATTACAATCATCGTCATTGCCACACCCACTAAAATTATTAGGAATCGCTCCTTCAATTTCAATATAAACGGGAAAATAGTCAAAATCTGAGCCACTATTCAAAGTTATATTCCCATAATAATGACCAGGCAACGAATTTAGATTTTCATTTATATTAATATATATTTTACTAGTTTCACCAGCACTAATAGAATCTAAACTAACAATCTCTAAATTAAGAACTTCTTCCAAATTACCTGTTAAACCTAAATTAATTTCTGCGACCGAATAATCATAAAAATTACCAACTTCTAAAAACCCTTCTTTACTCTCATTAGATGAAATACTTATATTAAAATTATTCACAGCAGAAACAAATGAAACTAAATTACTTTCAGAACTAACATTAGAAGTTTGTAACTCTCCTGCCCAGACCAGAACAGAATAAAACTTATCTCCATAAAATATTTCTAAAAATTGATTATCAGTTCGATCAAATATTAAATTATCGACATATACATCAAATATTCCAGAATTTCCAGAATTAATATACAAGCTATTACTAGTAAAGTCGATAGAATTTGAATCACTACTTTCTAGAAAAATATCTAAATCTTCAGAACCACTATTTACAACAAAAAAATTAAACACTTCGCTAGTTGAAAATGAATCAAGAATGATAACTCCTGGAGATATAGAAAGAGTTTGATTGGACGGAACAATTGAAAACTCACTAGTTTGATTTGTTTGAACTATGAGATTATTTTTTAGATAAGATAAATCATCTACAAAAAGAGAATAATTTCCTACAATTAAATCCCTATCAAGATTAAAATAAATATAATAATGGCCATCATCAAGCTCAAAAACAAATGGAGAGATATCGACAATTTCTCCAGTAGGATTAATTAATTCAAAATTACGATAAGTTATATCCTCTAATAACTCTTCAGAATATTCGATCTCTGCCTGAAAGGTTTCACCAGAACTATATTCAGATCTCTCAATCTCAATAGATAGAGGATCTGCACTAACTACTGAACAAGCCACTAAAAATATAAAAATATAAAATGCAATTTTCATTTTATTTCTTTTTTTCCTTTAAGAGATCCTTTGCCTTTTTAATAGAGTCATCAAGCTCTTTCTCCAACCTACTGTCTTTTCTATTAGGAATATATTTTCTAACATTCGGTCGAGTAATAGCCTGTCTAGCTACAGGATATGAAGGTTTTGGTAATTCTCTTTTTGGAGCAGGAAACCCACTAGAAGGTTGAGGACCTTTAGGTTTGAACAAATTAAACTTCTTATTTTTATATGCCCAATAACCTGCAAAACTACCACCTGCAATAACTATTATGGCTATAAACCAAGCTAACCATCCAAGTCCACCTTCAGAAAGAGTACAGTGACCACTAGTTATATTACAAAATTCACCATCATCACAATCACTATCAAGATTACAACCAGAAGGGGCAACAGGAGTTATTTGACAAGTATGTGTAGCTAGATCACAATACTCTCCACTATCACATTGATTATCAGAAGTACATTCAAAAGAAATTATCTCACAAGAACAACTATTAGGATTACAAGTATATCCAGTTTGAGTACAATCTACATCAGATCTACACTCATCTGTTTCATTACAAGTTTGAACAGTTACACACTGACAATCTATACAAGTTAAATCACCAGTACAAGAAACTCCAATCTCACAAGTTTCATTACCTTCAAGAATACCATTATTACAAGAACCTTCAACAGGAATAGGAACAGGAACTTCATCACTAAACGCCCCCCACAGAACCATAGAAGTAGTTTTTACACTATCATCCCAAGAACCTCCAGAAAGTTGATGCAGTCCTAACCAATCTTTAGAATCAGAAACTAACTGACTACTTCCCAAATTTGAACTTCTTAAAGCATGAATAGACAATGCAGTAGTATATTCGCTATTATCCCAATTACTTCCTAACTGATTTTCAGTTAACCAATCAGAATACTCGCTACCACTAGTCATTAATAATAAAAATGAGTTTCCTAAGGCATCATCAGAACAACTAGAATCTAAAAATGGAAGAGTTGCAGCATTTTCACCCAATTCATTTAAAACAAAACTAGCATATCCGGTATATGCACAACTACAGGCACCGCCTGCAGAAAAACAACCATTTTCCAGTTCTAAAAGATTACTACCAGAATTTGTAAGATAATAATCTCCAATATATTTTTTAAATAATAATGAAGGAGAGAATGAAGCTCCTACACAATCAATAGAAAAACTTTCATAAACATCTGCAGCAGAACCTTTAACGCAACTCTCAAAATTAATCCAATGTTCGCCAATACAACCAGGACCACCTACGATCTCAGTACCATTTAATTCGAAAATTGTCGAAGTACCCTCATAATCAACAGAACAAGTTGATTGTTGAGTTCCGCCAGTAAATCTAACTTGAATCAACCAATCACCATCTTGCATGGCAGGATATCTATTAACTAATAACCAATCAATTTCATCACTAACATTTTCACCAAATTTAGACAATGCTAAACTAGCAAGAGAAGTATAATATACATTACCTTCCCAATTATCTACATTTCTAGTAGATTTTAATTTTTCTATACCTTCACTAACATCATAACCAAAATTTCTCAAAGCAAGAACAGATAATGCAACCTCATCAGTATCTTTATTCCATTCAACTTCGTCCATTTCAGAAAAAAGCCAATCTGTTGCAGAAGTAACATTGAGTTCTGCAGAAACAAGACTAGGTAAACCAAAAAATATTAAACAAAATAATAAAATAATCTTTTTCATGTAACCACCGTCTTTTATTAGATTTAGTTAGAAAAGATTATTTAAAAAGGTTTTTGTTTTAAATGACAAATTTAATTAAGAAAGGAAACCAAGAAATGAATATGTTACCAAAATACTTAGAAAAATCAGTTAAAGAAATGACTTACTTAACAAAGGGAAGTAGAGGAGTGATATATACCGGGATCTACAAAAATAAAAAAGTTGCAATAAAAACAAAAAGTCCAGAATCTGAAGCAATTGGTAGATTAAAAAATGAATCTGAATTTCTAAAATTATTAAATAAATACAATATTGGTCCAATTCTATTAAAATCTGGAAAAGAATACATAATCTATGAATTTGTCGAAGGAGAATTCCTGCCGGAATTTCTAGAAAAAGAGAAGGACAAAAAGAAGAGGAAAAAGATAATAATCAACATATTAAAACAGGCCAGGAAATTAGATAAATTAAAAATAAATAAGTTAGAATTTACAAGACCGTTAAAACATGTTCTAATTAAATATCCAAAAGTTAAAATCTTAGATTTTGAAAGATGTTATTATACCGAGAGTCCAAAAAATGTTACTCAGTTTTGTCAGTTTTTGATTAATAGAAAACTAATGAAAAAAGAAATCAAACTACTTCAACAATATAAAGAACACCAGACAGAAAAAAACTTTAAAGAGATAATAATGAAAATAAACTAAGAACTGGTCAAACCATAACATTTATCTCTAAAATTGCAAGAGGAACATTTATTTTTATTAGAAGTGATCGGGGGCAATTTTCCCTTCAATATATTATTAACATTTTGAACAGTACTGATAACATTCTCTCTAATAAATGGATTCATTGAAATTTTCCGCCTCTCGTCATGATCTATATAATGAACATACCCTTCCTTAACATTTTTATGCATTTCTTCAACTAACAAAGACATATAAGATTCAAGTTGTATTCTATCTCCTGGCCAAACTCCTTCTTTTGGCATTCTACCAGATTTTAATTCAATAGGTGTATATTCGCCATTATGTATTTCAATTCTATCTATAGCACCTTTAAGATCTAAAGCATAAGAACTCAAAGTAACCTCTGTTAAAATCTTTGGAGATAATCTACTCCATAAACTTTCTCCATAAACTTTCTCTCTAATCATGCACCCATAAACATTTGCTGCACGATCTCTCGCCTCGCGCAAAAACATTGGCCACATTTTATGAAAAATACCAGTAGAATCAACACCAAGCTCAATTAATTCATCCTTCATAGTTTCAAGAATTTCAAAGAAAATTCTCGAATACTCTTTTCTAAAAACCATAATTACCTCTTCTAAAGGCATAAAACTAATAATTCCACTAACAATCTCTTTATCTAAAGAATTAACTTTATCAAATATCTCGTGTTTTAATCTTCCCCAGATAATCGCCTCCTTAGGAATTGGAGAAACTTTCAAAACATATTGTAAGTACAATTTTCTTTTACAATACAAATAACTAGAAAGCATATTTACCGAGATCATAAGTATAGTTAGTTACTAAAAACTTATAAAAATACCTATAATCAAAAAAAACTACTCTAGAACGTATATTTCTCTCTCAATCTTACTTTTTTGATCTGCATAAACTAAAGGAAACTTAATTTCGCTCCCCAAATCAGCAATCTTAAAATTTGCACGCGCCAACATAGAATCAAAATCAAATTTTACCTTTTTCTTATTATTTACTCTAAAAACCGGAACAATTAAAGCAAGTTTTTTACCAGATCTAAGAATTGGGCGCAAACTCTTTAAGAAATCAGAGTATAGAATCTCAAGCTCTCTAGATATCTTGAGAGCTTCAATATTACTTGGATTATTCTTAAGAAATGGACCCATATAAGGTTCGCTAGCAACAGCATCAACTGAACCCTTACTGAAATAACTAGAAAGATTGGTAGAACTACCTTTAAACAATCTGAAACCTCTTTTAATATTATAATGTTTATTTATCCAATTACAATTTTTTTGACTAATCTTCGCACTCTTCTCATCTATATCTACCCCAACAACATTAGAACCTATTAACATTGCTTCTTGTAAAATAACTCCAGTTCCACAAAATGGATCTAACAATAATTCATCTTTTTTAGCCTGAGACAAATTAACTAAAATTTTTGATAACCTAATAGAAGTATTTTTCATAAAATCATTTACTGGCCTTTCCAAGTCTCTCTTTTTATACTCTGAAGGATTTGAACGAGCAATAACTTTAGCAACATATCTCCCATATAATAAAAATTCAAGCATATCTTCACTAACATCTCTTGGATCCAAAGTTTTATTTGTTCGCTTTTTGTATTGTGCCCTTATTTTCTGCTCTTTGAACCACTTCTTAAGATATACTTCAAAGTCACTCCTCAAATAATCATCACCATAAGAACTCATACCATATTTTATATTAGACTTAAAACCATCATAAGGTATTAACTCATTAAAATCACCTTCAGAAATCACTATCCCTATCTTAACACACCCTCCAAGGTCAGAAATAACTTTGTTAACTTTGAACGCCTTTTCATTTAATAAGAATACGGCAACTTCTTTGTTATGTCCCTTGATCTCATAAACAATATTTCTAGAAATAAAATATGAAACTATTTCAGCAAATGACAATTCTGGATCCCTACCAAATACAAATATATACTCTCTCATTTTAAATAATTTTAAATATATTCCTCTAACTCCTATATTATGAAAAAAATTCTCTGTTTAATAATCTTATGCTTTTTTATGATTTCATCAGTTAGTGCATGGAACTGGCCAACACACAAAGCAATAGTACAAAAGATATATTATTCTATTCCAAGAGAATTACAAGGAGACTTAGATTTGGAATTAATGGAAATAGGTTCAATAGCTCCAGATAAAGATTTTCATGATCAAAGATTACACCACTATCCTCCGTCATATAATAAAACCCTATTTTGGTTAGACAAATTAGAACAAGCTCTCTCAATAAAAGACTATGAAAATGCTAGTTATGCTTTTGGAGTTGCCACACACTATATTTCAGACTCGTTTGTATCCCCACACAACATAAAAGGAGAAGATCCAAATGACCATTCTAAATTTGAAAAACAAATTTCAACAATACTAACAAAATGTGAAAAAAATAATTATGAATTAAATAATTCACTTTACATTGCTTCACAAAATGGAAAAGATTGGGAACCTTGGTTAAACTCAAAAAATCCAGAAATACCTCAGAAAGAATTAGAACAAACAATGAAATTAATTTATTCAATAGCACTAACAGAATTTAATACAACTTGTAATGAAAGAAAAACTGAGTTCATACAAGAAAAATATAACTTAGGAAATAAAACAAAAACCTATTTAATTATAGTATTATTGATAGGAATAATGTATAATATAAAAAAATTAAACATTCTTAAAAACTAATTGCCCAGAAACATTATCATTCAAATATTTCTCGGCTTTTTTAGCTAACTGACCTTTGCTCAAAAACAATACAGGTAACTTCTTAGATCTCGCTTCATCTACTGAGGCAATCAAATCTGCATCAGTCACAGTTTTTTTATCTTTAAACTTAACAAAATACCTAAGAGGACCAATTTTAGAAGGAAGATCTACAACAAAATTTAATTCTTTATTTTTCCTAACAACGTCTTGAGAGATAACATACATCTCATTTTCAGAGAAAAAACCATTAAGATCTTCAACTCCTGTATCAACCTTACTAACTGGCAAACTTTCTTTAGGTTTAGGTACTTCAGAAACTTCTTCTTTGGAAGAAACTTCCTCCCCTTTAGGAGAATCTTCCTCTTCTTTAGGAGAATCTTCTTCTTTTTTAATCGGAATATTCATCTCTCTCTGATCTTCAGAACTATCTCCCTTCACTCCACTAATTATCTCTTTTATTCTCTCTTTAGCATCATTATTAGAGGACAGATACCATTTCCAAAAAAGCTCATACTCCTTACCTAGTTTAACATTTAGAGGAATTGCAAAATCTTTCAAACTTCTTCTTAAACTAATCCTATGTTCTGAGATTGCAGTTTTATCCCTTATAACTACACTATTTTTCAAAGATTCATACACTACTTTATCTCCAACACTTAAAAATCTAGAAAGCTCTTGAAGTTTCTCTTCCTGACCAGAAATATAATATAGAGGAGAACCGCCTTTCTTGATACTAGTTACTAAAACTTGTTTATTTTCAGCTAATTCAGATAAAATTGCACTCGAAAGAAGAATATTTGTATTTATTTCTTTAGCAAGTTGAGCTGGCAAAATTGGCCCTTCTCTCTTTACAAAACTTAAAGCAGAAAATCTATCGTCTCCCATGCAATGTGGAACTCAAACTAATTATAAAAACTTTATGGTTTAATCCAACCTATTTCATAATAAGTTACATCTTCTTCATTATCAACAATTCCAAGAAGTAATTTTTTCCTAGTACTATGTGCAACTCTATTTTTAGCGGCAAAATCATACCAAGTAAGTGCGTCACTCTCATAAACCGGATACACTATCCAAGTAGCATGTCCCTCTCCAGGTTTAACTCCCCTATCATAAACTCTGAAATCTGCACCAAATTTTAAAGCAGTTTTAACAACATAACCTCTAGATCTTAAATCTTTAAATACACAATATCTTGCCCAAAAATTAGGATCGGATTTTCTAGATTTTTTAACAAAACTATCAAAACTGATTTTTTTACCATTCCCATCCAAGATATCTAATTTATCAGTTTCAAGAAGATATAGTGCTTCAAGAGAACTATACTTGACCTTATCTTTTTTTACTTCACCAAATCTACCTTTATCATATAACTTTTTAGCAAGATTACCAAACTCGGCAGAAATGTTCTCAATACTAAACAATCCGGATATTTTCTCAACTTTCATACATTAATAAAAACAAAAATTATTTAAAAACCTTTTGATAAATTTAATATATGAAATTAACATTTTTAGGAACTTCATCAATGATTCCAACAAAGGATAGAAATCCGAGTAGTATACTTTTAACAGATAAAAATGAAAATATCTTAATAGATTGTGGAGAGGGGACTCAAAGACAACTAAGAAAAATAGGAGTTAGCCCTACAAAAATAACAAAAATATTAATTACTCATTGGCATGGAGACCACATTTTAGGACTTCCAGGACTGATACAAACTATTGCAGCTGCAGAATATGATAAAACTCTAGAAATATTCGGACCAAAGGGAACAAAAAAATTTATGAAACAAATGATTGAACTATTTTTAAGTAAAAGAAGTCTAAAATTAAAATTAAAAATACATGAAATCAAAGAATCTAAAAATTTCTACGAAACAGAAGATTATTACTTAGCTTCAAAAAATTTAAAACATACGATGCCAGTAATAGGATACTCATTTATTCAAAAAGATAAAAGAAATATAAATATAGATTATACAGAAAAATTTGGATTAGTTAAAGATCCGATATTAAAAAAACTAAAAGATGGAAAAACAATCTCTTACAAAGGAAATAAAATCTCTCCAAAAGATGCAACTATCTTAAAGAAAGGTAAAAAAGTTTCAATAATAACTGATACAGAATACTTCAAAGATATATCAAAATTTGTTAAGAATTCAGACTTACTTATTTGCGAATCAACATTCGAAAAAAGTTTAAAAGAAAAGGCAAAAGAATACAAACATATGACTTCAGAAGATGCGGCAAAAATAGCAAAGGAAGCAAATGTAAAAAAATTATTTTTAACTCACTTTGGACAGAGATATAAAACAACAACAAATCTAGAAAAAGAAGCAAAAAAAATCTTCCCAAACACTAAAGCTGCAAAAGATTTCTTAGAAATAAAAAAATTATAATTTCTCATATATCTTAAAGAGTACAATTAAAACTTCTAGAGGCAATCTAACAATCAATTTTATACTCAAAATATCTATCATAAGGATTCTCCAAAGACATCATCTCCTTGACACTTAATTTCTCAAAATACTTTCGAAAAGGGCGCATAGAATTGCCGTGTGCAGAGATTGCAACATTAACCTTCTCCTTCTTAATCATCTTGATCAAATCCTTAACAAAAGAATTAACTCGCTTTTCAACCATTTCTATACTCTCGCCCTTGGGAAATTTAGAACGATAATCTCTATGATAAAAATCAAATTTCTCAATACCATTATCGGAGATATACTTTTTATGAGAAATGCCTTGAACTATCCCATAGTTCCTCTCTATCATCCTATCATCTACTAATACTACCTTACACTCAGGATGAAATTTAAGAACTTCTTTCAGAGTATTTTTAGACCTACTCAACCTAGTATGGTAAGCAATATTGATTTCTTTATCTTTCAACCGTTTAGCAACGATTCTAGCCTGCTTATGGCCAATAGGAGTTAATTTGGAATCCTTCCATCCAGTAAATATTTTATCACGATTATAAAAAGTCTGGCCATGTCTAAAAAGATAAATATTCTTTTTCATAGTTCAAATTATGATTTAGAATATTAAAAATCTTTCCATTACAATAAATTTTATAAGTCTAACTAAATTTCTACAATACATGGGAAATGAAAATAACATCATAACTTATGAAAATCTCTATAATATTTTAAGAAAGGAGAAACAAAATCAAGAATTGCAAGAACTTGAAACAACATTCTATAAAGAAGTTATGACATACATAGAAGAAAAAAAGGAGATATTAGAATCCCAACAAAAAAAAGAAAGTATATTCACAACAATAGAAGTACAAAAAACCAAAAAACAGTTAGAAAATATATTCAAAATTCTGAAGGAACTTTACGAAAAAAGAGAAAATAAAATAATTTACTTAGCACTATTAAATTCAAAAACAAATAATGAAACAAACGAAGAATCATTTATGTTAGAAAAAGAAATAGAACTCTATGAATCCTTAAAAAGAGTATTAGATAATTCAAGAAATAGTATATTTGACATTATAATTAATGGAAATGGCCATAAAGAACAGAAAGAGATAGAACCAAAAGACTTAAAAGTTGATAAAATGCCTAAAAATTCGAAAAAGATTACTATATTAAGGCCAATTGAAAGCTTTGTTGATACAAATCTTGAAACTAGAGGCCCATTCAAAAAAGAAGATACTGCAATCTTGCCCAACGAAATTGCAGAATTACTAATATCAAAAAATATTGCAGAGGAAATAAGATGAAAGTACCAAAATTAAAAAAATCAAATTGTGTGCACTGTAAAAAACATACAGAACATAAAGTAGCGACTGGAAAAACTGGTGGTAAGAGAGGTACACTAAAACGAGGTTCACTCCAGAGAGCAAAAAAAAGAGGATTAGGAATAGGTTGTGGAAACTTAGGAAAATATGGTTCAAAGGGTGCACAAAGCTCATGGAAAAGATATGGTGTTAAAACCAGCAAAAAAGAAGACTTAAAATTAACTTGTAAGGAATGTAATAAATCAAAATTGGTAAGGATGCCAAGATCTAAGAAGGTGACTATAGAATAAAATGGTAGAACAAAAAGAACCTAAAAGTAAATTTATAAGAATACGTTGTACAAAATGTAAGAATGAACAAATAGTGTTCAGCAAAGCTACAAGCGAAATAAAATGTCTAGTTTGTGAAGAAACGCTAGCAACACCTACAGGAGGAAAAGTAAATATTACTGCTAACGTCCTGGAGGTCCTAGATTAGATGTTTTATAAAAAGAAAGAAATTCCTAAAGAAGGAGAAATAGTTCTTTGTACAGTTAAGAAGATATCATATCATTCGGTATTTCTAAAATTAGACGAATATAATAATCTTGAAGGTATGATGCACATATCAGAGATAGCACCAGGTAGAATAAGAACAATCAGGGATTATGTAAAAGAAGGTAAAAAAGTAGTTTGTAAAATATTAAGAGTAAACAAAATAACAAAAAGTATTGAACTCTCTCTAAGAAGAGTGAATAAAATGCAGAGAATTAACAAATCTGCAGAATGTAAACAAGAACAAAAAGCAGAAAAATTATTAGAGTTTGTTGGAAAAGAATTAAAAAAAGATATAGAATATATGTACAAAGAAGCAGGTTATGAGTTAATCTCTAAATATGGTTCACTAAACGAATCATTTCAAAACTTTGTATTAGATAAAGATCAAATTAACGAACTAGAAATAAAAAAAGAAATTTCCGACTTATTAATAAAAACAGTTATTGAAAGAATAAAACCTAAAGAAGTGCAGGTTAAAGGAGTATTGAATATATCTTTAAACACAGAAGATGGGGTAGATACAATTAAAAAAGTATTAACAGATTCACAAAAAGGTACAATAAAAATCATATATATGGGTGCACCAAAATATCAAATAACTGTAACAGCTTCAGATTATAAAACTGCCGAAGAAATTTTAGAAAATGTTACAGGAACAATACTAAAAAAGATTAAAGATGCCAAAGGAACTGGCGAATTCATTCAAGAAAAAAATTAAGATGACATTAAAAATATTTAAATGTGAAAATTGTAAAAACTATACCTTAAAAAAAACTTGTTCTAAATGTAAAGAAGATACAAATAATCCAAAACCTGCAAAATTTTCTCCAGAAGATAAATTTGGAAAATATAGAAGATTGGCAAAAAAAGAAAAATAATTCTAAAACCATAATATTTTAAGGTTAAATTAATAACAAATCGTTATGAATGAAGTGGATCTAGTAAAAAATACAGATATCTGTAAAAATTGTAAGAACATTGTAGTGGGAAAAGGAAATATAAATTCTAAAATCTTATTGGTTGGAGAAGCTCCAGGGAAGAATGAAGATGAACAAGGAATTCCATTTGTTGGAGCAGCAGGAAAAAATCTAGACAATTTATTAAAAAATGCAAATTTAGATCTAACAGATATTTATATAACAAATATTTTGAAATGTAGACCACCAAAAAACAGAAACCCTACTATTATTGAGATTAAAGCCCACACCCCTTGGCTGTTAAAACAAATAAAAGAGATGAAACCAAAAGTAATCTGTTCATTGGGGAATTATGCAACAAAGTTCTTCTTAGCATTAGGTAATGTAAATGAAATGAAATTGCAACCAGGAATATCGAAAGTTCATGGAAAACCTAAAGATATAGAAATAGAAGGGATAAAAATTAAACTAATACCTTTATTTCATCCTGCAGCAATAATCTATAATAGATCTTTAATAGATGAATGGAAAAAGGATTTAGAAATAATTAAATCCGAAATAAAAAATTAATTGCCAATAACCGTTACACTAGTTTCTACACTCTCTACATAATTATAGGATAGAATTATATTCAAATTATCAGTATAACTACTTGTATCTTCAACAACTCTTTCGCAGATCAATATTTTAGAATTATCTCCTAGAGATACGATTCCAGAATTTGATTTTCCGCCAGGGAAATAACAGATTACATCTGCAGGTTCTAAATTAACATAGATTTTACCTTCATCTAAAACTCCAAATTCATCACATGAAATATCTTTAGAATAAACATCTCCAGATCCAGAATTTTCTAAAACTATAGTAAATCTTATTGAATCGCTTGAATGATAATCTTCACTAATCGAAGTTACTTGTACAGGTGCAGAAGAAACATCACCTTTGCTAATTTTTTCACCATTTATGTCACAAGTTTGTACCCCAGTTTGTTCTATAGTAGTAGAATCCATGCAAACTGTGGAAACTGCAGTAGTAGTATAAGGATAACACATCTTAGCATGAATTGAAAAATCTTGAGAACCATAAACTGTACCAATATAAGAACCTTCGCCAAGAGAAACTATCTCTTCCCCTCCAACATCAACATCTTTTGTAATTCCAAATAATTCGCTAATAGTTGGAACATATTCTGTAATCAAACCTTCCCAAGAAGTAGGACTAACTCCAAACAATTTCACCTTAACTTCTCCGGCAAGAACATCATGTTCACCAGCATTTTTAATAAGAACTTGGAAAGGAACACTCTCTCCAGCATTAAATTGTGTAAGAGGTGCACCTTCAACAAAAGATAAACTTAATCCACTAATTCCTCCACTAAATGGCCCTTCACCATCAGAACCAGAATCACCATTATCACAACCAGATATAAATAAACCAAAAATCAAGAAAACCATTATATAAATTATATTTTTCACAGTGTATCACCTATATTTATCTATCACCTGTTTTTCTTTTTAAAGCTATCGCTCCAGTACTAGCACTTATAGAATAATCATAATTTAGTTTTATAATCAAAGAATCCATATAAAACTCTTGAGCACCTAAACTAATGAAAGAATCACATTTTACAGTTTTTCTATCTTCAATCATCCTAATTCCACCATTTCTTAAGGGATAACACTCAAAAATAGAAGGAGTACCAGCTAATTTAATATCCATCATCAAAATACTTTCCCCAGTTTCAGAAACAATCTCGCCATAAGGAGTTTTTGTAATGTCTATCTCAAGATATAATCTATTCTGTCCACCTTCTGGAACAATACTAGTTTCAATTCGATCAATAGTCACAGGTGCAAAATCAGAAGTTATTTTATTTCCCTTAGTGAGAACATCATTAGATCTACAATTTTCAATCTCTTGAGCAGGATCTCTCTTTAAACATATTTCTCCACGAACTACAGATTCAAGACTATACTCTAATTCAGCGGTTATAGTAGTTGTATCAATTCCCATCTCAAGATTATGATAATAATACGATCCGGTCTCTGGAAAATAAAACCTGCTCTCTTCAACATATTTAGAATTTCCTGACAATTCTGCAGGGGCCATAAAGATAGCGCGACATTCAGGCTCTTGTATTCCTCCAAAACTATTAGCAGGAGTATCAGAAAGACACAAAGTACCTTCAACAGCTTTTGGAAGATTATTGATCAACTCAAGACCAACCATAAAATTAGCATCCTCTCTTAGTTCATTGGGAGGTTGATTTAATAAGAATCCTATGTCTACTCCACCAATATTAGTTTTTTCAACAGGACCAGCACATCCTGAACTAAATAATAAAACTACACTAATCAATAAAATCAATAAATACCTCATTTTAAATTAAAAAAAACTTTGAGATATAAAAATGTTTCTAATTATGAAGTTATGCAAAGTTCGCCATCAAAATCACAATTACTAAAACCACAGGCATCATTATTACAATTTACTTCACTTTTATATCCTTCACAACCTATAATATCTGCAGAACAAGTCTCACAAGAACCAAAATCAAGACCATCATAATTAATCATACATCCTACAGCAGAAATGCAATCTTCTTCATTAGATATATCTCCACAAATATCTCTAACTTCTGTTTGGACAATAGTAATAACTTCATTTTTTTTGACTTCGTATGAATAATCAGCCTCAGCTTTAATTAAACTTACAAAAAAATCATCTCCTTCTGGAAGAGGTAACACTCTAAGATTACATCGCAAATTTATATCATTATAATCATCTACACAATCTTGTTCAAAGGGATAAACTAGATTTGCCGAACAATCTACATTTATTTTATTTTCTAAGGCACTCTCTCCAATTTCATATATCTTAAACTGTCCATCAACCTCTCCACTATCAACAAAATCACAGAATCTAAGATCTTGACCAAATTCAATAGCAAATGGAACATAAAGTTTCAAACTATTAACTTTCTTTAAATTTCCATCACCTGTATCTATCAAATCTACATTAAAATTAACAAAATTATTAGATGATGAAAAAGGCTGACTTGTTTCACTGCTCAACCTAATATCTATTGGACCTTCAGTAATTCTAGATCTCATAATATTAGCAGGTTTGATTAATAGGCTATCTGTAACATGATATTTATTATTGATAAACGGATCTATACCTTCAACCAAAAAGGACTCTAAGATCTCTGAATCCATAAAGTACATCCTATATGTAGAAAGTGTAACAAAATCATACCATGAATTCAAAGTTACTTTCTTTGCAACTTCTTCTTTATCTGCAATAATTCCGCTTGGAAAAAGGCAACTCACATCCTGTCTTCGAACAACACCTTCGCCATAAACAACGAAACCTCCAGGATAAACTTCAGAATCATAATAATAATCTTCCAATTCACATGAAAAAGAAACATTCATTCCCTCTTTTCTAAGACTTGCAGCTTCAACAACTCCAGTCAAATAAATTGCCTCCCCAGACATAAACTTATTCTTAGTTTTTTCAAACCTTATAATATCAACTCCCAAATCCACATTGAGTTCATTTTCAACCACCTCAGATTCCCATTTAAATTGATCAGAAATCTCGGTAGGATTCCAAAAAGCATTCCAAAAATTAAACAAATCTTTTTTAATAGGTGTTCCAGAATCATCCAAAGCTACTAACCCTTCTTTAGTCATAGTTGATGCAGCACCAGATCGCCAAAGATTAAATAAAAAAATAACTCCAATTATTAATATAACAACAATAAGAACTTTCATAAACTTGCCTAGTATTTCTTGGAAAGTTATTTTCCATCACCCGATATATGAATTGATTCACTAATCTTTAATCACCTTTTAATTAAACTAGATTTAGACTATTCTTATTTTAAGTGTTTCTATTATAAATGAATTATCTGGAACAATCTTAATCAAATTAATTCCAGTAGACACCATTGAAGTAATATCTTTAGTGAATGATTTAGGGCCATTACTAATATCAAACTCTACCTCATTGATAATCAGTTTTGCGCCTGAACCAGATTCATCAAAAACCATATCAAGATAAACAAGATTTTCACCTAAAGAATTTACATTAAAAGAATACTCAGGAAAAATAATCTCATTAAACTCACTATTTACTTTTATATCACTAAAAACATAATCTCCATTATTGATAACAAATTTTATTTCATTGATTCCACTTTTTATAGTACTAACATTTAAATCAATAATCCGATTAAGATTTTCACAGGACAAAGTTTCAGACAAAATAGAATTTCCATTCAAATAAATTTTAAGTAAATTATTTCCAGAGTAAGTATTACAATACATAGAATAAGATAAACTAGCTTTTTTGATATTAGTTATTTCAAATGAAGGAATAACGAAACTATCACTTCCACTAGCATATATATCTTCATAGCCAGTTTTTATCGAAATATCAATCAAATCATAGTAACTAGTTGACCAAAAATTGGGAGAAGTGACATAAAATTTTAACTCATTGCTATCCCTTACATAATCTACAGGTAGAGTTAACACAACTATATTTCCTTCAACAAACTCAGAAAATACATCATGACCATTTAACTCCACATTTAATTCCCCTTTTTTCTCATAAATTGCAAAAGACAAAACTAAACTTTTCAAATTTTCTAAACTATCTATATTAAAGGAGAAAGATTGATCCTTACTATTAAATAAATTTCTTTTAACTTGTGAATTCTCACTTATTGTTCTAATCTCAGGTTCATATCTAAAAAATAAATTCATTTGTTCTAGACCGTATATTACTTTAGTTTCTGAAGAAGGATAAACTAAACCTGGAGATTCAGATAAAATAACATTTCCAGAATTAGAAAAACAATCATCAGAACATTCGAGATCTAAAAGCCTACATTTATCACAAGGAGGCAAAAGCAAGGCATAAATTATTATAAGAAATGCTATTATCAAAATTAATCCAGAAACTGAAGCTTTTTTATTATACATTTTATTTATAAATATAGATTAAAAATAATATAAAAGGTTTTCTGTTAATCAAATAACATAATAATTTCTAATTCTGAAAAGATTTATAAAATAATA
>CAZCDH010000003.1:0-43283 GCA_964497715.1 Candidatus Woesearchaeota archaeon
TTTTTGATTTTAAGAAGGCCCTAGACTATGTTGAAGAACTGAAAGAGGAAGACGAATAATCCTCTTCTACTACAATAGTTAAATGTCTACTAAATAATAGATATACTTATAAACACTATACAACTACTTTTTGCTATGGAACAAATTAATTACACTCAAGATAATGAATTAAGTAAAAGACTTGAAACTATACGTGGGGCGATTGGTGAAACTGTTATTTTTGAAATTGGTATGAGTGAAGCAAATAATCCAGAGATCTTGAAAATCGACGTTATCCACAAAAAGAAGAAAAAGAAAGCAGAGGAAGAAGAGGAAGAAGAAATCTGCAACGAAATACTTGAATATGCTATGTGAAAATGAAAAAATATAGATTTGTTTTTGACTATGATAATGATGAGACACAGATTTAAACAACCTGAATTAATCAAATTATTAAAAAAGAAGTTCTATGACTAAAGAAGGTTCAGGAAAACTCTAGCCTGCCACAAAATTCTAAAAAAATTGCACAAACCCTAATTGTCACGTTGTCACGCACCCTAAAATCTTTTATATACAATCCAAAATAAATCTAGTTCTATGACTAAAGAAGAAAAAGAGATCTGGAAAAAAATAAGTAGAAACATAAGAGAATACTTAGATACAAAACACCCTAACTGGAAAAATTCTAGTATTTAGGAGCAGTATAAGTTCCAAATAAACTACCCATACTACTCGTAGCAATATCTTTTTCAAGAAGCTTACCCTCAAACGGAGAATCATACGGACAAGAATATTTACCAAACAGAGGATTATCTCCAGAAATTGAATAACCTTTAGCACTAGCAACAGCTTCATTCGCTCTCTCTGTAGGACTAGTCCAATTTTTAGAATCCTTACCAATGCTGTCACAGATTACACTCAAATTAGGATTCAGAATTCTTTCTAATGTATCCAAACTCATAAGATTTTTATCTACATAAGAATTTTTAGGATATTTAGCACCATAAGTGGGAAGATCACTTTTGAAAAGTTCCACTGGCTCATAATTAAAAATATCAACATTTTTGAAAGGTTCCACTGGCTCATCCAGGCTAGGATATTTAGATTTCGAATTAGCTTTCTTCTTAGCTTTTAAATTGGCTTTCTTCTTAGCTTTCTTCTTAGCTTTTAATTTTTCTTCTGCCCTACCTTCATTAAACCCTTCCTTGAATGCAGAGATCCAACTTCCAATCCCATTACAGATTTTATCAATATCATTTGAAATTAAATTATACTGGTTTGAGGATTCAGAAGAACTAACCTTCTTATAATCAGAAGGATTTTCAGAATCAACTCCATCATTATAGGTTTTAATGCAATTATCTGCTATATCTTGTAGTATCTTTATTAACATACTAATTATACATAAAAACTACTTATAAATCTACCTAAAACTTATAAATAACTAAAAACCAACTAATTTTATGAAAAAATTAATCACTTCAGAATCAGTTACAGAAGGGCACCCTGATAAAATCTGTGACCAAATTTCAGACGCAATTCTAGACGAATGTTTAAGTCAAGATGAAAATTCAAGAGTAGCAATAGAATGCTTAGTAAAAAGTAATAATCTAGTAATAGCAGGAGAACTAACTACTAAAGCAAACATAAACATAGAAGATATTGCCAGAGCAACACTAAAAGATATAGGCTACACAAAACTAGAATATGGAATAGATGCAGATAGTTGCAAAATAACAACTATAATAGATGAACAAAGCCCAGACATCTCACAAGGTGTGACAGAAGGAGAAGGACTTCACAAAGAGCAAGGTGCAGGAGATCAAGGAATGATGTACGGATATGCAACAGACGAAACAGAAGAACTAATGCCTCTACCAATATGTTTAGCACACAAACTAACAAAGAAACTATCAGAACTAAGAAAAAACAATACAATCCCTTATCTAAGACCAGACGGGAAATCGCAAGTCTCTGTAGAATATGAGAATAACAAACCAAAAAGAGTAGACACCATAATAATATCAACTCAACACGACGAAGGGATAGAATACGAAGCTCTGAAAGAAGATGTAATTGAACATATAATAAAACCTGTTTGTAAAGATTACATAGATGAAAATACAAGATTCTTAGTAAATCCTACTGGAAAGTTCATCATAGGTGGACCAGAAGGTGACGCCGGAGTCACAGGAAGAAAAATAATAGTAGACACATATGGTGGAATAGGTAGGCACGGAGGAGGAGCATTCTCAGGAAAAGATCCTTCAAAAGTGGATAGAAGTGGAGCATACGCAACCAGACATATAGCAAAAAGTTTAGTAGCAAATAAAATATGTAAAAAATGTGAAGTAGGAATCAGCTATGCAATTGGAGTTGCAGAACCAGTAAGTATCTTCGTAGACTCTTTTGGGACATCAGAACTATCTGAAGACGAATTAATAGGCATAATCAAAGAAAATTTCAGATTAAAGCCTGCAGAGATAATCTCTCAGTTCGATCTAAAAAAACCAATCTACAGAAAAACTGCGGCTTACGGACACTTTTCAAATCAAGAGCTTCCGTGGGAAAAAATAAAAGAAATTTCTAAATAATTATGGTAGAATAATCGTGCCAACAGAGTTTAGTTAATTTGAAAAAGTCTTTTTTAGCTAGTTTTACAGACTTTCCATAACTATCTGGACCGCTATCGCAATAATAAAAGTTATCAAGATCTTGACCTGTAAAGAAGATATAATGTCCGCTAGATTTATCATCCCTTTTACACAACAAATCAAAATTTATTACACTCAATGGAATCTTATTATTATCAATGGAATTTTCTAGAATCTCTAAAGTCAATGGCTCATCTATTCCTATATCCTTATCTAAAACATATTTCATAGAGCTCTTAAGATTATTATGGTCAGTTATATTCATCATCTTAGTACTCTTTTCATGACCATAATAATCAATTAATAATTTAGATATTGGATCCGCCATTAGATCATTATACTTTTGAGTTTGAAAGTTTTCCATAAATTAAGAAATTGGAATAACCTTATAAATTCTACGAAAACAGTCAAAAAACAAGAATAATAAATAAATTTATAAACTAAATTATTAATTTAACACTATGGAAGTATTTTACAAGATATTCATAGGATTAATCTTAGCAACATTCTTCCCTCAAACAATAAAAACTATCACAGAAATAATAAAAACAAAAAGAATATCTCTATCACACTTATTTATTGATGGTGGAATGCCAAGTTCACACTCATCATTCGTATCTGCACTAAGCACAGCAATGTTACTAACAGAAAAACTTTCTATGATAACTTTAGTAACTCTAGCCTTCAGTGCAATAGTAATAAGAGATTCACTAGGAGTAAGATTAGAAGTTGAAAAACAAAAGAAAATATTCAAAAAATTATATCCTAAAGAAACTCTTGTAGAACAATTAAAAAGAGAAGGACATACAACTCTACAAGTTTTCGCAGGTATTTTATTCGGCGCTATTGTAATGCTTGCAGTTCTACTCTAAAAATTATGCCCTTAAACCTTTTCTCTCTCTTATTTGAGTTACAATCTTAGGTTGTAAGTTAGCTGGTAATTTCTCAAAGCTCTGATCTACAATAAAGTAACTTCCTTTACCGGATGTTGCCGATCTCAAATCTGAAGCCAATCCAAACATCTCACCAACAGGCAACTTAGCCTTAACAGTAATATGTTCACCTTTCTGATCAACATTAATCAACTGACCACGCTTATTCTGAACCAAAGCAGATAAATCACCAAGATAATCTGCAGGACTCTCAATTTGAATCTCTTGAATAGGTTCTAATAAGAAAGATCCACCATTTTCCATAGCACCTTTTATAGACTCACGAATAGCAGGATAAACCTGTGCAGGACCTCTATGGATAGTATCCTCGTGAAGTTTCATATCATTTATTCTAACAAGCATTTTTCCACAGTTCTCTCTTGCTAGAGGACCTGCATCAATAACTTGCTCAAAAGCATCCATAATCATTTCAATAACTTCATTTATGTAAACAATACCTCTTGTATTATCAACTAATGCGTTTCCCTTGTAAAGCTCTCTCCATTTCTTAGCTTCCTTGGAAGCAACCCCAAGCTCAACAAGTTTTTCAACAATATCAGTATGCTTTTTCTTAATTCTTAATTCTGGCAAATCTCCTTTTTTTATTGCACTATATATCTCATCAGACAGTGGTTCAACAGATATGAAGAATTTATTGTGTTTATTAGGACTTTTCCCTTCCATAATCTGACTCTCTTTATCAACTGTCTCTCTGTAAGAAACAATTGGAGGTGAAGTAATAACATCCATATTCTTCTCAGTCTTAATTCTATTTTCAATAATTTCTAAATGTAATTCACCCATTCCACTCATTAAGTTCTCCCCAGTATCTTCATTAATATTAACTTGAATACTTGGATCTTCTTTAGCAACTTGTTTTAGAACTTCAATAAGCTTAGGTAAGTCTGCAGCTTTCTTTGGCTCGATAGATTTAGTAATAACCGGTTCGAAAATATGTTTTATAGCCTCGAATGGTTCGATAGGTTCTGAAGATATAGTCTCTCCAGCAAATGTATCTTTTAATCCAACTAAACCTACAATATTTCCTGCAGGGATTGATTCTAGTGCAGTTCTTTGTGCACCTTTGTAAACAGAAACTTGCTGTAATCTAACATTTTTCTTTCCAGCATTAAGATATACACTATCTCCTTGCGATAAAGTTCCAGAGAATAAACGACCTGCTGCAATCTCTCCAGCATGTTTATCAACAACAACTTTAGTTACAACAAAAGCAACCGGACCTTTAGGATCACAATTAATCAAGGATTTTCCTAATTCTGAATCTTTATCTCCATGCCAAATTTTCGGAATACGATAAGCTTGAGCTACAACAGGATCTTTGTGGTGCTCTACAGTCATATCCAACACCACTTCATGGATTGGAGCCTTCTTTGCTAATTCCTTATGATTATCGTCATCATAAGCAGTTATGATATCTTTGAATGTAATATTATGTTTTTTCATATAAGGGACACTAATTCCCCAATTGTGGAATGCTGAACCAAATGCAACACTACCATCATTTATACTAACTTGCCATTTTTCTTTAAACTCTTCCGGAGCATAATTAAAAATAAACTTATTAATGTCAGTAACTATTTGCATGAATTTTTCCTGCATAGCTTCAGGAGTTAACTTAACTTCTTTTATCAGTCTATCAACTTTATTAATGAACAAAACAGGTCGAACCATCTCTTTAAGAGCTTGTTTCAAAACTGTTTCAGTCTGAGGCATGATTCCTTCAACAGCACAACATAAAACTACTGCACCATCAACAGCCCTCATAGCCCTAGTAACATCTCCTCCGAAATCAACGTGTCCAGGAGTATCAATTAAATTAATTAAATAATCTTTATCACCAACATTGTGGATCATACTAACATTTGCAGAATCAATTGTAATTCCTCTTTCTGTCTCATCTTCATGAAAATCTAAAGCTCTTTGAGAACCAGCTAAATCTTCTGAAAGCATACCAGCACCAGCTAATAGGTTGTCAGAAAAAGTCGTTTTACCGTGATCGATATGCGCCGCAATAGCAATGTTCCTGATAAATTTAGGATTCTCTGCTACTTCTCTCATTTTTTCAGTAGATGTATCTGCCATAAGGAAAAAGAACTACTAACCCCTTTATAAAATTTTTGTTATTTAAAAAAATTAGAATTTATATCTTAGCCCAACACTTACTTTGCCAGGATTAGATTCAATGTATAATTCAAAATCATCATTAAGCTTTTTTACTAATTCACTGTTTATTATCATTCCAGCTTCTTCAGATTGTTCAAGAGCAGGATCATAATTAACATCATAAAAAATTCTTTTGTAATCAAAGAAACTACAAAAATCAGGATGGTCTTCACAAATATTATCAACTAAACTAGATTCTACGTTAATACTATCAGGTTCACTATAGTTTTCTGTTTGAACAGGTTCAGCCAAACAAAGATTTCCTACCAAACATCCACTAACCAATAATTTTTTTAGTCCTTCCATATCAATTCGTCTCAACTAAACCTTTATAAAGTTTGTCATTCGAGAATTACACCATGAAATTCAGCAAAATAGAGCGTGAACATTTATTCAAAGCATGGGTAGCAATCTCATTAGCATTTGGAATAGTTCTATCCGGAGGTATTTCTGGGATCTTTGGTCCAAATTTACTAACTATGATAATAATATCTGCACTAACAGTTGGTGTAGGATTCTTAGCTCATGAAATAGCACACAAATATGTAGCACAAAAGTATCACTGTTATGCAGAATTCAGAGCATTTGACACAATGTTGATCTTAGCAATTTTCATGAGCTTTTTTGGTTTTGTATTCGCAGCACCAGGAGCAGTAATGATCAGAGGAGTAATTAATAGAGAAAGAAACGGAAAAATCAGCATAGCTGGACCGATAACAAATATAATTATAGCACTTTTCTTCCTATTATTACTAAATCTTTCAATACTTCCAATGCTATCAAAATATGGTTTACTAATAAATGCATGGTTAGCACTATTCAATATGATCCCATTCGGAAATCTTGACGGAGCAAAAGTACTTAGATGGGACAAGAAAATATATGGTATAACTACAGCAGTTGCACTAATACTTCTATTACTATCTTTTAGAATTTTACCGTTTTAAAAAGATAATATTTTATTTTTTACAACTATTCTTTTTACTTTTTTTCATCCAATTAAAGAATCTTAATTTTGCACTGTTACCAAATCCACAACTAGCACATCTTTTTTTCCTTAAATGGTACGCGGGTTTTCCACACCTTCTACATCTCATAAAGTTCTTCTTACCAGACTTTTTTCCCATAGATGGTGTTCCTTTAGTCATTCTCTTACTCCGCAGAAATTAATATAATTGTGTCGCCTCTAACGAAAACTGTTCCCAACTTTCTAGTTGCTTCGCCGTTTACTCTTTCCTCTGTGTCTTCTAAAACTAAGTTTATGTGTTGATCGAACGCTTTAAGTGTTCCAACCAATTGCTTTCCGTTTTTTAATTCTAATATTGCTCTCTTGTCTTTTGCATCGTTCAATGCATCAAAAGGTCTGTCTGTTACCATTGTTTTATAACCCCCAAAGTTAAATTTAATCAAAACACTATCTACTCATTTAAAAAACTATCGGAAAAAAGAATTGTAGAAAACTTTTTAAATAGACAATATACTCACAATCAACATGGCAATATCACAAGACCGTTCAAGAACGAAAGCATCTGGTAGTAGATACATTCCTCTTAAAAAGAAAAAACAATATGAACTAGGCAGACAACCAACACTAACAAAAGTTGGAGAGAAGAAAAAGAGATCTCTAAGAACAATGTCTGGTAAGAGGAAAGAGATATTATTAGTTGCAGAGAGTGTTAACCTTTACGATCAAAAAACAAAGAAATTCTCTAAAGTAAAAATAGAAAGTGTTGTTGAAAGTAATGCTAATAGGCACTATGTTAGAAGAAACATACTAACTAAAGGTGCTGTAGTTGAAACAGCTAAAGGTAAGGCAAGAATAACTTCTAGACCTGGACAAGAAGGCAGCGTAAATGCAGTTCTTATTAAAGAATAATTTTATATATTCCTAACCTTGTTTAATGTTTATGAAAAGAGAAAATAAATTTTTTTTAATTATTATTTTAACTGTTTTTATAACTAGAATGTTCTTATTATTTATTCCAACAAATAGTATAATATACACAGATTCATACCACCATATCTACACTGGAATAATAGCATTAGTTGTTTTAACAATTATAAACTATAAATTTCATAAAAAAATATTTTATCCATTTGCAATAGTAATGGGGATGATACTAGATGAGATCATATACATAATTCCTCCAATACTCGAGGATACAAATAAATCATCTTATTTTGCACCACAAGCAATGATATATCTAACAATCACACTAATTATAGTATTCATCTGGAGAAAATCAATAACCTCCAGAATTGACAAGATATTCCATACTAGAAAATAAACAGCTAATTTTGCCAAAATAGAAAGCTTTATAAATCAATTTTGAGAGAAAACCTTATAAAACATATCAGTACACTTTACTGGTGGTGAAAATATATGGCATCATACATAAAAAAATGTCCAGATTGCGCAAGCATAAATCTAATTATTAAGGAAGAACGTGGAGAAGTTATCTGTAGAGATTGTGGCCTAGTTATCGAAGAAAAAATGATAGATATGGGTCAGGAATGGAGAGAATTTGATTCTGATCAGGCAGGTAAACGAAGAAGAACTGGAGCTCCAATAACTGTTACAAAGTTCGATCAAGGTTTAGGAACAAGCATAGGTACCGATTCTGACATTTATAGACTTGGTGGAAAATCTAAAGATAAATACATGAGACTTCAAAAATGGCAACAAAGAATTTCTACAGCCATTGAAAGAAATCTAAAATTAGCTCTTGCAGAATTAAAAAGAGTTAGTTCATATTTAAAATTACCATCTTCAGTAATTGAAGATAGTTCTGAAATTTACAGAAATGCAGTTCAAAGAGGATTAGTTAGGGGAAGGTCTATGGAATCTGTTGTTGCAGGAGCATTATATGCAGCATGTAGACGTCATGAAGTTCCAAGAACACTAGATGAACTAGCAGTAGCTTCTGGAATTGATAAAAAAGAAATAGGAAGAACTTACAGATTTATTACGAGAGAATTAGGAATAAGAATCCTGCCAAGTAATCCTGTAGACTATTTACCAAGATTCTCTTCAGCTCTAAAATTAAATGCAGAAACTCAGAGTAAAGCAGTTGAAATACTAGAGCAAGCTCAAGAACAAGAATTAACTTCTGGCCGTGGACCAACAGGAATTGCAGCAGCCGCACTTTACGTAGCAGCATTAATTAATAATGAAAAAAGAACACAACGTGAAGTAGCAGATGTAGCAGGAGTTACAGAAGTTACAATTAGAAATAGGTACAAAGAATTAATAAAAGAATTGGGCCTAGAAGAAAAATTGAAGAGCAAAGTTAAAGAGAATAAAGAGTAGAAACCTTTTTATACCTCCTTCTTTAAATTATACTTATTAAACTAAAGAGGTCGATTATTATGCCTGCTAAAAAGAAAACTAAGAAAAAAACAACTCCAAAAAAAACATCAGCAATAAAAGATAATAAGATTGATAAATTAATTGAGAACACACTCACACTTCAAAAAATTTCTATAGACATAGTCAACTCAAACAATGATTTAAACAAAAGAATAGGCACACTAGTTGGTTTATTCGAAGAAGCAAGCAAAAATGTTGGCAAAGTTGAACTATCTGACGAACGTATTGGAGAACTAACCTCGAGAATAGGAGAGTTGGTAGATGAAAATAAAGATCTTGCAAAAGGTTTAGTTTTACTTGAGAAATATGTGAGAGGTAGAACTGCATACGAACCGACAGGTTTTTCTCCAAAACCATTACCTAAAGTTTAAATGGAAAAAGAAATTTCTTTTATACACGATGAATCGGCAAAAGGTGCTAAAAAGTTATTTGTAGATGTATCAAAAGAAGTTAATAAAATTCACGATCCAAAAGCAATATTTCTAAAAAGATATTTAATAGCCTTAGCAGATGCTGCAGGGCCAAGAAAACTAAGACATATAAAACTAAAAGAGATTAAGAAAGATAAATCTCCAGAGATTAAACCGACAATAAGAAGATTAGAAAAACTATCCCTATATCCTCAAAGAGCTACAACACTGCCAGTAAAAACTCCAACAAAGGTGCCAGATTTCTTAGCAAAGAGACCAATAAAAACCCTACCACTCTTAGAATCTAAAATAACAAAACCAGAATTACCTGTAATTAAAAAAGAAATACCTTCTTACAAAGAACACATAACTCCGTTACACAAAAAAACACAAGTTAGTAATGAAGGAATTTATAAAATAAAATTTTCTCCCAAAAAGAAAATATTTGGAAAGATAGATTCATTACTAATGGATCAAGAGATAAAAACAATATACTGTAACGGTCCAAACAAACAAATCTTAGTAGATACAGAATTCGAAGAAAGTTTAAAGACCAATCTAACATTTAAATCAACAAAGGAAGTGAATGATGTGATAAAAGTATTCGCAAAAAAATCAAAAACTAAGATTTCTGAAACAAATCCGGTTCTAGAAGCAAAACTATCAGAAAAAACAAAAGTTCAAGGAATTATTGGTAGTGAATTTGTAACACCTAAGTTTATTCTCAAGAGAATATAGAAAAACTTATATATTTAACAAAGTAATTTTAAGTTAATGAAAAAGAGCGTGACAGCAATAATAGTTTTAGCAGTTTTACTGATGCCTATAGTGTCAGCTTATTCTATTTCAGAATTTTTTGAAGATATCGGAGGATTTTTCGAAGGATTCTCACTTACAGGGATGGCAATTTTAGAAGTAGCAGAAAAAACTACAGAAGCAGTCTCTGCATCAAAAGAACCACTAAGCCCTCCAGAACCAAAAAAAATTGAAGCTAAAGAAATAGTCGAAAAAACAAAAGAGAAACCACCAGAAGAACCTTCAAAAGAACTTGTAATTGTAAAAGAAAATGATGAAGAAATCTCTGCTAAAGAAGAAATAACAGAAGAAAAAGAAACTCCAGAACCATCAACTTCTTCAACATCTAGTTCAAGTGGAGGATCAAGTAGTACAAAATCAGTAAATCATATGCCTTCTTGTTCAGACTTTATAGACAATAACATAAACTATTTCAAAAAAGGTACATGTAAGGATGACAGAGGTAAATTCATGAACAATGCATATCCTACAGACTACTGCAGTACAGATAAAACTCTAGTTATGGAATTCAGTTGTGGAGAAAAAGACAGTTGCGATAGTGCATGGCATGTATGTCCTAACGGTTGTGAAAATGGAGCATGTATAATTGAAGAAACAATAAATGAAACAGGAAAATTACAAGCTGATCTAAAAATACTATCAGTGAAAGAAAACAACTGTCAAATAAAAACAGAGATAAAAAACGTCGGAACAAAATCAACAAATTTTAAATTAAATTTTACATCAAATGAAATAAAAGAAACTTCTAATGTAGATTATGTACTACAGCCTGGAGAAATAATTGAAGTTGATCTAACAGAACAATGCATCACATCAGATTCAGAATACTCCTTAGAAATCATAAACGATGAAGACAAAAACAACGAAGATAACATAAAACTAGGAATATTAAAAGTGTCGGAAGAAACAAAAACACCATTAGAACAAGAAATAACAGGAAAAGTTACACTTGAACAAGATGAAAAAAGAGAAAACCTTTTTAATACACTAATCAATTTCATTAAAAGGGTATTCAACTAATAAAAATGAAAGTCCATAAAACTAATTACATGATGGTATTAATACTCTTAATAAGCTTCTCAATAGGACTAGGAGCAATATTAGAAGAATACCAATACAGTTCAATAACAGGAAAAGCAATAAGCGAAGGTTTTGATATAGATGAAGTCGATGATGCGATATCACCAATGGCGGCGGCACTATTAAAAACAAATGAACACGATATGATTTCTTCTGCATCAGAAGAACTATTAGATAAAGATAATTCTTACATATTACTAAATCCTACCTCAATTCCTGGAGAAGGAGATGATCATTTTTTACACCTAGATTTTGAAAAAAAGGTAGTAATCCTATCTCTTTACATGAAAAATGACGGTTCAGATTCTAGTTTTGAAATCTGGGGACCAACAAGAAAAGTTGGAGAAGGTTCACTAACAAATAAATTTAGATGGTACACTTTTGATGTTTCATTTAATGAAATGAGTTCAGATAGATATGCAGTATATAATTATGGCGGAGGAGAAGGATCAATATTTATAGATACAATTCTTGGAGTTCCAAAACCAAAGAGTGGATTAGCAGAATATCTAACAGGTTTAGCAGTACATAATTAATCAATTTTGACATCATCAGTCCTTTCATAAGGTCTGATTTCTAATTTTTCTTTTCTACCTTTCTTATAATGATAGAGTCCACTGACAGCAATCATCGCACCATTATCTAACATTAACTCATTAGGTGGGATAAAACACTTTGCGCCACGCTCTTCACACATCTTCTTGGCCATTTCTTGTAATCGTTTATTACAAGCTACACCTCCTCCCAATAAAAGTTCTTTTTTATCACAATGTGCCATAGCTCTCTCAGCTACCTCTAACAACATTGAAAAAGTAGTCTCTTGCATAGAATAAGCAAGATTTCCTTTCTTATAATTTCTAGAATCATATTTTTGTTTAAGATTTGTTAATAATCCGCTGAAAGAAACATCCATTCCTTTGACAACATAGGGCAATTTAATGAACTCTTTATCAGATTCCTCAGCAAGTACAGAAAGCTTTGGCCCACCAGGAAATCCTAGGCCCATATAGCGTGCAAAAGAATCAATAAAGTTTCCAACACCCATATCCAAAGTCTCTCCAAAAACCCTGTATTTTTTGCCCTCATATGCTATCACCTGAGTGTTAGCTCCAGAAGCATATAATAAAACTGGATCTTTAGCCTTTGTTGCAAACTTTCCAACTTCTAAATGTGAAACACAATGATTAACACCTACAAAAGGTTTGCCAATCTCTTCAACAGCTTTCATAGCAACTTTCAAACAAGTGCCAAATCCGGGACCTCTAGAATATGAAACAATATCGATATCACTAAGCAAAAGATTTGCTTCAGAAAGTGCACGATCAATAACTTTTTTATAAATTTTTTCGTGAGCTCTAGAAACATCAATTGGAATCATTCCACCAGACTCAGTAGTGTAAGATTCCTTAACATTAGCTAGAACTTTCTTTTCATTTACAATACCAACACCAAAAGTGTGTGCAGTAGACTCAATACCTAAACATATCATATTAATATCTTAAATAAAAGATTTAAAAACGTTTCTTTTAGTATTTTTGATTAGCTTTTTTTTCCCAAGATACGCTAATCTTATTAAATACAACTTTCATTTTCGGAGATAGTTCCTTATTCCAGAATTTCAAAGAATCATCAATGAATTTTGCTTCTTCTTTTTTATCCCTTGTTAGAGTTAAAACAGAATTTCTGCTAGTCAATGCAAGCATTTTATTTAAAAGAACACTCATCTCATTTCTTTCAAATTCATCAAACATATCATGCTGAGTTATACTTATAATTGAACTAGGATTTGGTAAAATTAGGCCATGTAAGTTATTTGCCCAATATGTATAAACATCAACTATTCTCCTAGATAGTGTACGAGAGATATCCTCTCCAACAAAACCTTCTTCTAAAATAGAATCTTTTACTAAGAAAGCTTCATCTAATTTTTTAAAACTAGCTTTTAATCCTGCATCCTTTTTGAATAATTTAAATTTATTTTCAAATTCAATAGTTAGTTCATTATCCATTTTATCAACAATTAAAAAAAGTCATTTATAAACTTAATGATTTTTTCCACAATCTTTTTTACACCACGGACATTCATCAGGATGTTCTTCACTACGTTTCTCTAGCTCTTTAAAGATTTCTAACATTAATTTTGCCCTCTGATATTCAATATCAACATCATTCAGTGGAATATCAAATTTAAAATCACTAGGTAATGTTTTAAAAAATTTTTCTGCCATAAAACTAAATAAGAAATAAAAAGTATATAAGATTATCTAGATGCATCTGACTGTCTTTCAAGATCTAATTTCTTACTCAATGCGCCGCTCGCTTGAACATCCATCTTGTAAGCAGCAATAATCTCATTTGCAAGAGTTCTCTCAACATCAACTTTAGAATTGAAAGCTTTTGCATATGCACCTTGTGCCATTAATTTAAGAACAAGATCAACCCTTCTCTGAGGAGCAACTTCAACAGCTTTTGTATATCTAGCTCCACCATATTCAATAGAGATAACTTCTTCTCTTGGAGCAGAATTCTCTACAGCTTTAACAAAAACCTCAACAGGATTTTTACCCAAACTTTTCTCAATTAATTTGAATGTTCTGAAAACAATATTATAAGATTTTGTAGCTTTACCTGCACAATGTCCAGAACTTATTTTGTGTTTCTTACCCCTATGTCCAGGAACCATTAATTTATTTATTAATCTCTCAACTATATGGATCTTTGTTCCCCAAACTCTACTACCTTGTGCACTTCTTCCACATGTTCTAGGAACCATTAAAGGTTTTAAGTCAATATAAGGTGCTAATGCAGCCTCTCCAACTTTAATATTACTAGTATCCCACTCACCGAATAATTTTATCATCTTCTACCTTTCTCTATCTTTCCTCTAACAAGAGCATTTAAACTTTGATCATTAACTTTGATAACTTGGAACCTAATACCTGATAAATCTCCTTTAGATCTACCCTTAGCTCCACCTAAACATTCTACCATAACACTATCGTGCTCATCTATGAATTTAATTGCATTATCTCCTGGAACAAAAGCAGTTATTTTTTTTCCAGTTTTAACTAATTGACATTTTACACATTTCCTAAGAGCTGAGTTTGGCTGTTTAGCTTCTATTTGTACTTTTTCTAAAACAATAGCTGAACCTTGTGAACTCCCCTTCATAGGATCGGATTTTTTCTTCAGACCAAGAGCTCTTTGAGTAAAGTGGCTATCTTTCCATCTAAACTGTACTCTCCTACTTTTGAGTTTTTTTGCTGAATTCAATCCTTTGCTTTTTTTTGCCATTTTTATCTTATCTTGATGTTTTCTACTTTGAAGTAGCTTTTCATTACCTTTTTAAAATTTTCTAAATTCCTTTTATCTCTTCCTATTAATAAACCTTTGTCTTTTGTACTTTCAACGAACACTTCCAAAGTTTTATCTTCCAGTTTTATATCTTTTGGTTTTATAGGTGCTACAAGGTTTCTCATAAATTTTAAAGGGTCTGAACTATATTCTATTACCTTCAAACGCTTATTAATCAATCTTGCAAACTTTATAACATTTCTACCGCCTTTTCCGATAGCCTTGCTTGCTTGTCCTTCATTTACAACAAACACAAGGATGTCATTTTGAAAAAAACAATCTCTAACACTCGATCTTGTGACATTCTCAAATAGATTGATATAGTCAATTATTCTTTTATCGTACGTACCCATTTTTATATAATATAACAAACATTAATAGAAAAAGGTTTTTTACATAAAGCACCAAGTTCATCATTTGATTCTTTAAGTTCTGTAACTAGAACCTCTTTAATCTTTGCATATTTTATTAACCTTTCTTTCAAATCAGCAGGACAGTTTTTTGAAATGAATAATTCTTCAACTTTCTCAGATTTTAATGCCTTCAAAGCTCTTTCAGTTCCAAAAACTACCTTTTTTTCTTCAAGTGCAGGTCTTAAATTTGCTAAACTCATTTTTTATTCTCCTTCTTAACTTTTTTATGTTCCTTAGAAACAAGAACCGGTAATCCAGTCCCATTTGGAACAGGTTGATTTACAATTACATTCTCAATTACACTTCTAAGTTCATCAGACTCTCCTCTAACGCTAGCATCAACAAGGTGTTTCATTGGCATCTCGAAACTTGCTCTTGCCAAAACACTTTCTTTCTCTCCAGCGATTCCACCACGAGTTATACCTTTTATTTTTCCAGTAGTAGTCATTAATTCAGCTAATAGTAAGATATGTCTTACATCTACATCAAGACCTTGGTTTTCAATAACCGCTAAAGCCTCATTAATTATTGTCTGTCTTGCAGCCTCGATACCGAGAGAGGAAGCTATCTCAAAAAGATTATTTGATGTAACATATTTTGCATCAACTTCTTCCATCTCTAATACTTTACTTACATTAGAACCACCACAAGAAACAACAAATTTGTTATTTCTTTTCACTGGCATAACTTGTGTAATTCCTGGAATTCCTCTAAGAACTACTTCTCTGATTTTCTCTTTCAATTTATATAACTGAGATAATTCTAAATCACCAGACATAGATTCTAAAATAAGTATTCCTTTTGATTCTTTAACATTAACATCTTTCAGTTCTTCAATTAATTTACTAACTATATCTTTAATATCAAATCCAAAAGCCTTTAATTTCTCAAGATCTAAAGATACATCAATACTTCCTTTAACAAGATTTAAAGAAAATTCTGAACTTATATCCTCTAAAGTTATCTCTTTCAAATAACTTGCAACTCTTCTTATTGTTTTTTCATCTTTAGTATATTTAGATTTAAGTCTAACTTCCATCTCAGGAGTTTTTGGGTTTAAACGAGCATCAAAGATCTCTATTAATCTTGGTAATCCCATAGTAACCTGAAGTTCTGCAACTCCAGCAAAGTGGAAAACGTCAAGTGTCATCTGAGTACCGGACTCTCCGATTGATTCAGCAGTTACAAGACCAACAGATTCACCAGGCTCAACTAAAGAGTTTGTAAATTCTTCTGAAACTCTATCTAGAACTTTAGTAATCTCTGCAGAACTCAATTTTTCTGCTTCAACTTTAGTCTTTATTTCTTCTAACAATTTAGGAGATATTAAATCTTCATATTTTTTATATAAATCAACCATTTTATTTACCTCTAATCTCCTTAATTATTTTACTAACATTTATAGTTCCACCATCGCTTTTTGAAATGTCAATACCATCTTCACCATATTTAAATTGGATGATATTACCATAAGCATCACGAACAGTACCGTCATATTCTACCTTAATATCCTGTAATGCATTCGCTAATCTTCTATACAAATATCCAGACTTTGGCGTTCTAAGAGCAGTATCCATCAGACCATCTCTACCAGTCATAGCTCCGAAAAAATATTCAGTTGGACTCATACCTTGCCTATATCCTTGCTGGATAAATCCTCTAGATGAAGGACTAAGATCTCCTTTATTAAATACTGAAAGAGTTCTACCACCATATCCACCAACTACCCTTTTACCTTTCATAGATTGCTGGCCAACACAAGCAGACATCTGAGCAATATTAAGGAAATTACCTTGTGCTCCTGAATTTGCCATGATAACTGTAGAGTTTTCTTTGATTGAATCAGAAACTTGTTTACCAATTTTGTTTCTTACTTTGTTCAAAATCTCTACAATTTTTAATTCCAATGTATCTTCTACACTATTACCAGGAATTGCTTCAATTTTACCTGCATGGAAATCTTTAATCAATTTCTCAACTTCAGAATTTGCAGTTTTTAATAAGACTGCATTTCTACTTTTTATCTTTTCAGGAAGATCAGTATCTGAAATAGATGTTGTGAATCCATGACGCAATAAGACCATTAAACCTAACTTTGACAGATTATTAATTATATTCAAAGCAGTACTGTTATCATACTTAGAATAAACAGTTCTAACCAAACTACCATTATCTTCACCAATTGTAGCCTTATCTATAATTCCACTAATTAATTTTCCATCTTTTATCTTAACAACATAAGCATCATCAGGACTATCTTCAGAATACTCCTTTGAATAACCTACAAAGTTTAAATCGTCAGGTAATAATGTACTGAATATTTCTTTTCCACTAACTTCATCTCCGAATCCAGAGAATTTTTCAGCATCGTAGATTCCTATAGATACTAATAAATTTATCGCCTCATCCTTTGGAAGTTTGATCTTCTTTGTAAGAAGATAATTTCCAGTTATAGCATCAGCAATAGAACCAACAACATTAAATCCATTCTTAGGACTTATAATATTATTTTCTACATTAAGTAAAATCATAGCTTCAGCTCTTGCTTCTGGAGTCTGAGGAATGTGAAGATTCATCTCGTCACCATCGAAGTCCGCACCATAAGGTGAACAAACAGAAGGATTTAATCTGAAACTCTTTCCAGGCAATAATTTAATTATGTGCCCCATTATGCTCATTCTGTGAAGACTTGGCTGTCTGTTAAAGATAGATATATCTCCATCAAGAAGATGTCTCTCAACAACATATCCTTGTTCAAGTTCTTCTAATAATAACTCAATGGATTCTTCAGTAACTTTCTTCTTCTTTCCATCCGGACTAATAACATAATTTGATCCAGGATATTTAGTTGGACCATTCTTAACTAATTTCTTTAACCAATCTAAGTTCCATTCAGTAACTTGTTCAGGAACAGTCAAAGTCATAGCTACAGACTTAGGAATTCCAACTTCATTAAACTTAATTTTTGGATCAGGACTAATAACTGCCCTAGAAGAAAAATTAACTCTCTTTCCTGCAAGATTGTGTCTAAATCTACCTTCTTTACTCTTGATTCTCTGAGTTAGAGTCTTTAAAGGTTGACCAGATCTGTGCCTTGCAACAGGGACTTGAGTTACAGCATTATTAAATAATGTAGTAACGTGATATTGTAATAAATCCCAAAGATCTTCTATAATAACTTCTGGCGCACCAGCATTTATATTCTCAAATAATCTTTGATTAATTCTAACTATGTCTCCAACCTTGTGAGTTATATCGTCTTCACTTCTCTCACCACTCTGCAAAGTTATACTTGGCCGAATAGTTACAGGAGATACAGGCAATATAGTCAAAACCATCCACTCAGGTCTAGCAGACTTTGCATCAATTCCATACAATTCTAAATCTTCATCATTAAGTTTTTCTAATCTTGATCTAATCTCAATAGGACTTATCCTTTTACCATCACCAATGATAGTTGTAGGTTTGTCTATAGTTATTTTCTCTTGTTTAACATTACAATGAGGACATTTAGTAATCAATTTAAGTGAATTAACGAACTTTCTAATAGCTGCCTCCCTATCTTTGACAGTTTTTTCTTTAGAAACTCTTTCTAATCCCTCATATTGCTTTCGAATTTTTTCTTCTGTTGCTAAAACTCTTCCACAATCTTTACATGAAGTTCTCAAGAATGCAAGAACTTTATCTATAAAACTTATATGAATTACAGGTCTGGCAAAATCAACATGTCCAAAGTGTCCAATACACTCTCTCAATTTCTGTCCACAAGTTTTACATCTCAAACCAGGATCAATAACACCAAGTCTAATATCCATTAATCCTCCATCAACAGGGTACCCTTCCCTATCATACAATTCTGGAGTAACTATTTTCGCGACAGACATCTTCTTAATCTCACTAGGAGAAAGTAGACTGAACTTAATTGATTTAATTTTATTAGTTATAGCTTCGACCATTTTCAAAATTTATCCCCCAATTTTAAACTAGGAAAAATTGCCATAGATTTTAACTCATCCAATAAAAGTTTGAATGCATAACTCATCTCAACAGGACTTACTTTAGCAGCATTTCCACAACGCGGACAGTAAGATTTATTTCTATAGTTGTCAAAAATAGCAACCATTCCACAATCTCCACATACGTAAAGCTTAGTTTTATCTGAATCGAATCTTTCTTTTAATAATAGAGATGCACCATGTGCAACTAAACAGTCTTTCTCCATCTCTCCAAGTCTCAATCCTCCACCCATAGCTCTCCCTTCAACAGGTTGTCTTGTTAATAACTGAATTCTACCTGCTGCTCTAGCGTGTAATTTTTTGTCTGCCAAATGTTTAAGTCTTAAATAATATATATTTCCAATGAATATTCTTGCTTTGAATCTTTGACCTGTTAGACCATTATACATTACTTCAGTACCATTCTCTCTAAATCCAAGATCAGACAGAGTTGTTCTAAGTTTATCTTCTGAAGGGGTATCGAAACTAGCAGCGTCAATATATTCACCATTAAGTGCTCCAACTTTTCCAGCCAAAATCTCAATCGTGTGAGAAACTGTCATTCTTCCAGGAAGACTGTGTGGAGAGAAAATTATATCGGGAATAATTCCAGATTCAGTAAATGGCATGTCCTCATGAGGATACACCATACCTATAATACCTTTCTGACCATGTCTTGATGCAAATTTATCGCCGATTTCAGGAGTTTTTGGTTGTCTCAATCTAGACTGAATCATTCTATTTCCAGAAGAGCTCTCTGTCAAAAGAGTCATATCAACAATACCTTCTTCTCCTTCACCAAGGATAATGGAACTCTCTCTTCTAACATTTGCAGCAACACTAAATTCTTCTAATCCTGAAAGAAATCTAGGAGGACTTGATCTACCTACAATAACATCATCTGCCTCAACTTTAGCACCAGTATGAGCTATACCATCCAATTCAAGATATTTATAATCTTCTTCTGATTTGTAACCTTTAACTTCTTTATCCGGTATACCGACTTCATCTCTCAAACCACCAGAATATCTTAGTTCTTCTAAATTATAAGGTTTGAAGAATGTTGATCTAGCCAAACCTCTATCGATACTTCCCTTATTAACAATAAGTGCATCCTCCATGTTATATCCGTCATAACTCATAACCGCAATAACAAAATTTTGTCCAGAAGGATTTTTATCATAATTGAAAACATCATGCATAAATGTTTTTACAATAGGTTTCTGAGGATAGTGAAGCAAGTTAGCATCAGTATCAAGTCTATTTAAAAAATTAGTAGCATATAATCCCATTGATTGTTTTTGAATCTTAGAACCTCTAATCAATCTTGATGAACTTCCAAAATTTGAATAAGGTACAAGAGACGTACAAACTCCAAGAATAGTTATAGGACTTATCTCAAGATGAGTGTGTTTTGTAGTTAAATCTTCTTCTTGAATAGCAACAAAACAATCTTCTTCTTCACAAGCATCAATATATTCAATTACTCCTTCATCAATTAAATCTTTCCAGCTAATTTTTCCAGAATCAAGATTTTCAACATGTTCATTATTTAATTTAGGTTTACCATTTTCAACGATTATCAAAGGTCTTCTAACTCTTCCCCTAGTGGTTTCAATTATGATTTCATTAGCACCCTCATCATAATGTAGGTTTAATACTTTAGAAATCTTACTCTCTCTTCTTAATTGTTTAACTTCTGTAATGAACTTATTATGATCCTCAACAAATCCTACAAATATTTCATCTAAATATACATCTGCCATTTTAAAGTGATTTCAATCCTGCCTCCTTCAATTTTTCTTTTAATTTTACTTCATTTGGTTCAACTCTAGTAATATTTGCAAGCATAGACAAATTTTTTCTTAAACCAATAGGCGAACCTTCTGGAGTCTCAACAGGACACAATCTTCCCCAATGAGTACTATGTAAGGCTCTAGCATCGAAGTTTTCTTGAGTAGCAGTTAACAAACTAACAACTCTCTGTAAATGTGAAACAGTGTCGATACCATTTGTTCTTGACATGTTCTGACTTATACCAGATCTTCCACCTACCCAAGATCCAGTTGCCATAGAACTATGAATCCTAGAACTCAATAATTGTTCACGAATAATTATCTTTAATGAAGTAAACTTTCCTCTCTTAACAAGTCTCTGGAAATTATATAATATATCTTGAACCAAAGAACGAATGTTAATTCTAAAAAGGTCTTCTAATAAATCTCCACTAAGTTTTAATCTTTTATTCATGTAATGATCTTGGTCAGGAGAACTCATCTTACCTTTAGAAACCAATAAGAATCTCTTAATCAATTTACAAAGATTATAAGCTTTTAATTTCCTATCTTTTGGATCAACACCAACATGAGGTAATAAATATTTATCAAGATACTCTCTCACCCTTTCAACTCTAACTTCTTTCTGAGTAATTCCAACTTTCTTAGCAACAAAGTCTAGAGCCTCTTCTTGAGATTTAATATCGATAGAATCATATAAATTCATCAATACATCATCAAATGAATCCTCTTTAGAGATAGACTCCATTATTTCTTGATCACTAACAACACCAAGTGCTTTAATCAAAGGGATTACAGGAACTCTCTTGAATCTAGTAAAACTGATATACAAAATTCCATCTTTCATCTGCTCAATAGTGTGTGGAATACGATAGCTACTTTTTTGAGAAAATAATTTTCCAACAAACTTACTTGGACCTATCTTAGTTTTTTTAACAAAGAATTTATTTGAAGCAAGATCTTCAACCATAATTAAAACTCTTTCATTACCATTTAAAATAAAATATCCACCACGATCATTTGAATCCTCTCCCTTCTCAGTAAGTTCATCTTTTTTAAGGCCATGTAAATGGCAATGTTTTGACTTGATCATAATTGGCATTTTTCCAAGGTATGCATCGAAAGACTCATTAGTTACACCATTAATAACAGAACTAACTTTCAAAGTTATTGGTGCAGCATAAGTAAGTTTTCTTAATCTAGTTTCAGTAGGATAAATATCTCTTTTTGAACCGTCAGCTTCAGTAATTTCAGGTTTACCAATAGATATCTTACCCAATTTAATCATAAAATTCTCAACTTCTTGAGGAATAATAGTTGGAACAATTTCGCCAACATCATCAACAAGAGCTTGTAATCTCTTATCTAAAAAATAATCAAAAGATTTAATATTTGATTCAACAAATGAATGTTTATCAAAATAATTTCCAATTAACTTCTTATAATTTTTAACCATTTATTACCACCCTATAAAAAACACTTTCTAAATTAGTAGGACTTTTTCTAATAATTTTTATAATATCTCCAGGAACAACATCTAGATTTTTTACTGCTGGATCTTTTAAGAATATCTTCGGCAATTTAGTTTCATCAACATTTAATTGCTCAAGAATTTCTTTTTTCTCGTCATCATTTAACTTTGTATGTTTAGGTACAAGTATATGTTTTGATATATCGAATTTTTCTGCCATTTTGTATAAGTTTAAAGTGGGCCAGACAGGATTTGAACCCGCGACCACTTGGTTAAAAGCCAAGTGCTCTACCAAGCTGAGCTACTGACCCATATTTTTAGTTAACAGGACGCCCTGACCGGGATTCGAACCCGGGTTATGGCCTCGACAGGGCCAGGTGATAAACCGAACTACACTACCAGGGCATAGCTCAATCTAAACGAAATATAATTTGTGTGATTTTGAAAATTTAAATTCATTTTGAAAGAGGGTACCTGCCTGTTGTATTTAGCGAAATTATCCACTATATAAATGTTTTGTTTTTATTTAAAAACCCATTTAAAAAAGAATAGTAGTAATTACTAAGTTACAGCTAACAGAGTAGTCAGAATCGCAACAATTATAGCTATTGACAAACTAAAAACCACTCCGATAACTCCAGTTATAAATCCACTAAGTGCGAATTTTCCACCACCATATTTATTAGGATATTTTATAATCAAAACATTGGATTTTACATAAAATATGATTGCAAAGATTCCTGATAATAATCCTACGATTGGAATCAAAGATAAAATGATACTAATAATCCCAAGAACCATACTAGTTTTAGCCTTACTTTTATTTAACTTAATTTTCTCAACCATATCTCCAGATTATATTCAATACTATTTAAACTTAACTACGAACATTAGTGTAAACATTGAATCGGTCTTCTTCACACATTATTATCATCAGGATATCTGGATTAGTCTCTTTCAATTCTGAAAAACTTTCAAGGTCTTGTTGAGAAGGAGCACAATGCATATGAGGATGACTATGCAAACTAACTAGACTATCATTTGCACAAGGTGCAGAAACAACCCTATCATAAGATTGAGAGTAAATTGTTGGCTGAACAATCTCAGAAATGAAATAATCTCTCCCAATTATCTCTCCGAACAAACAGGCCTTGATTTCCACATCTAAATTAGAATCATATAAATTCAAAAGATCGAGATATGAATTATCAATAAAAATTAATTTATTTCCATCTCCTATATCTACAGAATAATCATCTTCAAGATCAGAACTTTCAACCATGCCAATAATAACATTTCTCACAGCAGGTGTAGTCAAAAAATAAGATAGCACTAAAAAAACCATAAATAATCCAATAACTATAACAGAAACCTTTTTTAAAAAAGAATCTTCTTCATCCAAATCATCTAGTCCTTCATGCTCCACAACAATAAACCAATTTAATGTATTAATAAAACTTACTTAATTAAGAAAAAAATAAGAAAAAAAATTATAAGGTTTTTTAATTAATGGAAATCAGTTCTACATCAAACAATAAAACTGAATTAGGTGGTATAGCACCCATATCTCTATCGCCGTATCCCATTGTGGAAGGTATTGTCAACTTTCTTTTTTCTCCAACCTTCATATCAAGCAAACCTTGCTCCCATCCTTGGATAACCATTCCTCTTCCAATAGTAAATTCAAATGGCTGACCTCTATCAACACTTGAGTCAAACTTCGTACCATCTTCTAGAGTACCAGTGTAATGAACACTTATGCTATCTCCGGATTTTACTTTTTGATCTCCACTACCTTCTTGAATAACTTCTATTTTTAATTCCATATTTCCGTCTCCAAAATCTAATTTAAACAAAAAAAGAACTACCAAGATTAATCCAAGTACTAAAATTGTTTTGTTTAAAATCTCTTTTTTCATTTTAACAAATCTATACAATTATAACTGATTTATAAAATTATTGTTAATTCTTAAAATACAAAACTAACTAAAATCCCCCCACCCAGATTTGAACTGGGAACCTTTCGGTGACGGCTAACTATTAATCATCTTTAGTCATACGACATAATCAAACAGTATCTACAGCCGAACGCTCTGCCATTGAGCTATGGAGGGTTAACAAAACATACCACATAGAGATTTATAAAATTAACGATTATTTAATCCATAGATCCTATTAAGCTGCCCAAGTTGTCTATCTATATATTCATTTCTTTCAACACTAAATTGATTTAAATCAAATACTGGAAACTTCTCAAACGCATTTACATAAACATCAACAACATCATCCAAATAACCGTTACCAATCAAATTTTCAGTTAATTCATCTCTCTCAAACTTCGGAATAAGATGATAAAGATATTCGGAACCAATCTCCATGCTACCATAAACTTCAAACAAATCATCTTCTAATTTTATACTATCTCCAACCTCATAAAACTTACTATCAGTATATTCAAATATTGTATCTAGTCTCATTGTAAAATAAGAAACCAGGAAAAAATTAAAAAGCTTTCTAATTACCTTTTTGCCTTCCACTTACCATTTATTATCGGCAACATCTGCACACTACCGTTTTGGTATAAGACAGCATTCGCAGCAATCCAAGCTGAACCACCGCCAGCAGTATAAGGAAGATCTAATTGACTAGAGGTTCCTACAACATAAGTATCTCCAAAGATTTCCATACAGTGGCTATGTCCTGTAATACTTTTTCCACCACCCGTAACTGATCTAGCTTTTGCACTTCCACCTCGAGAACCATGACCACCTTTATCCCCATGACTAGCTAACTGATAACCATGTCTCCTATAATTATCTTTTAATCTTAAAATTTCAACATTTGAAGGAATCTTACCATGCCTTTTCAATCCCTCTTCAATCAAAAATGAAGAATCATCAATTTCTTTCTCATCAATTTCTTGAGCAACACCATGTGCAAATAAGTATGATCCAATTTCAGCATTCCACAAATCACTCTTTCTCCAAGCATCACTATTCACATATCTAGGAAGGAACGCATGATGATTTGATGAGACTACATTAATCTCAGTTCTAGGTCCTGCAAACTTAGAAAGATTGCAGAGTTCTTTATAACATCCTTCAAATTCATCCTCTAAAAATAATCTATCTCTATCGTACTCTCTGACTTTTTTCAAAAAATTATTTCTTTCGTGATGATTTATACTATGTCCATTAAAAAAATCGTGTAAAAATATTCTCTTAGGTTTGAAAAAATCAATCATTTCATAATTTGCTTGTCTTGTCTCTTCATCATGATCTCCCCAGTGGATATCTCCAAGCACAAGTGTATCAACACCCAGATCTTTAGGAGCACTATCTCCATTATAAACTTGGCCAAGATCAGCAAATTTACCATTCTTTAAAGCTCTAAGATTCCTAACATTGAAAAAAGTATCATCAATAACTTCTACAACCATCCCTCCGAATATATGATTTCTTTCAGCAGTATCACCCTTATGGTTTTTAGTATTATAATTTGGCAAGGTTACAGAACCTGTAGTAAATAAATATCTAGGTAAATCTGAATTAAAAACAGGTACAGGTAAGAATCTTTGTTTGGAATGAGGAATAATCAAAGACGAATTATATTTACTAATTAAACTAGCCTTCCCAGTCGTTGGATCAACATTTTGGGGAGGAACAACAATATCTCTTAGTTGAATATTTTTATTTAGCCACAAATTAGTTCCTTCAAATAACTCTTCACGACCAGCTAATTCTTCATGTAGAATATTTTCTAAACTTGATTTTCCGGCAATCGGAGCAATAACTAATTCAGCATCTAATTGATCAGCACAAACTTCCAAACCTCTAAGAAATTTTTTATGAGGCCTAGCTTTTATTGGTCCTCCTCCATAAGGAATTATATCTCCACCATTATTTTCATAATAAGATGCCTGAGCAGAAGTGATTATATATGTCTCAACTTTTGGTGATTTCTTTTTTTTCTCAACCATTTTTAATTACTCCAGATACTATGAAAATAATTTTACTTTGTTAGACTTAACTACAATTGGTCTGCCACGTTTAATATATTTAGCTACAGCAGTAGGTATATTTAGGTGACCGATTACATGGACCTTACATTTTGCTTGATAAGAGATTATAACCTCTGCACCTTTTTCAAGACTTTCAATATTCCACATCATTCTAGCTCCAGAATGGCCCTTCTTAACAACAGACGGACTTATTGTTCCAAAGTTAGTTGGTTCACCAGCAACATTAACAAGATTGTCCATAACTTTGAGGTTCTTCAAAGTCTTATTAGTCTTATTCTTCAAAACCAACAAAATATTCATTGTAGATATCCCCTCTTGAGAATGTTTAACAGTAACAACTTTCTTAGTTAAAGAAACATCTCGCTTAAAATAATTATAAAAGAAATATAATAAAATTAATAATACACTAACTAAAATAGCAAAAAATCTATAATTTGTTTCTATAAATATCTGCCTTGTATCTCCAGGAGATAAATCAAATTCCCACTGCAAAGTATAATATCCTCCCTCGCTAAATAATTGATCAGGTTGAGGATCAGTACTTGTGAATAATCTCTCAAAAAATGAAAACCTTTTAGTGTAAAGTTCGTGACTAGTTGAAGTACCATGATTAGTTTTTGTAACTAAAATTCTGTTTAACAAAAATCCAGATTCTGGAGATCTAGTTTCATCAACATTAGGGTAATATCCAACAAGCATTTCTACAGCTTTTTCCAAAAGCAAATCCTCGTCTCTATAAATCTTCAAAATTATATCATAAACTCCTTCTTCAACATCTCCCTCAAAATCAACTGAAAACTCGCTGATTTTTGTTTCATAAGCAGCTAAACTAAAGTTCATCTCTTCCTGAAAAAAATCACTCTCTAATTTGAAAGTTAAGTCTTCAAGATGTTCATCATAATTATTTTTTAAAATTGCTTTTATTACAAGTTGTTTTTGAGGATCAATATCATCTGGCAATTCAAGAGATGTACTAATCACATCATAAAAATCTATAACTCTAATATCGAATATATGCTCAGCAAATACACTCTCATCATCCAAAGAATATATCAAAACAGTAACTCCATGTTTTCCTGGACCTAATTTTGAAGAAGGTGAAAATCTCATTTCTACCTCTTCAGTGTTTTTTGAACCAACACTCAACACAAAAGGATCGGTTTCAAAGTCCCAATCAATATTTAAGATTGAGAATCTGAAAGTATCATCAAAATCCTGATTATTTAGTATAGAGAGTTTAAACACCGCTGTTTCCCCAGCAAAGACAACCTCTTTCACTTCTTCCTCAGCGACTAAAATTGAATTTTCGGCATAAACTGAACTACACAAGAACATACAGAATACAAATATTCCGACCAATAATTTGTTAGTAATAACCATTACATAATTAGGGAATCTTAAAAAATATATAAACCTTTGTATAATCACATTCTTCTTTTTATGATTTTTGGCATCTCGCCAGTCAAATCAATAATTGTTGAAGGATATCTATGAAGATAACCATCATCAATAACAAAATCAACATGCTTTAAAATACCTCTAGGAATCTTATTAGTAGTCCTTATAGGCTGTTTAGAAGATAAGTTAACACTTGTAGTAATGAAAGGAATTTTTGCCCGTTTTACAAGATTACTGAAAGGATGATCAGGGATTCTTAATCCAATTAGATCAAAACCCGGATTAATTTTTTTAGCAACAGATCTAGCTTTGATTTTTAACAAAAAAGTAAAAGGGCCTGGCAATTTTTTTATATAATTCTTATTCTTTACTTCTAAATTAGTTTCTATCCAATTTTTCGTCGGTGCTATAACTGAAAAAGGCTTATCTCCACCTCTTTTTTTCAATTTACGAATCTTATCAACACTCTCTTGATTTAATGCATTACATCCAATTCCATAGATAGTATCAGTAGGATATACGAATATATCTCCAGCTTTCATTCTATCAATAACTTCTTTTGAATCTAATTCCTCAAACGAAATAAATTTAACCATAATAAAAAAGAATAAATATAAAGTTATAAAATTATCTAAATTCTCTTCAAAGAGTCTTCTAACAATTTAATATTGTATCTTCCAATTCTAGGACCATCTTCTTCAATATCAAAATAACGTTCCATATCAACCAACATTATCCCAGTAAGTTCAGATTTAACTCTCCAGTCATCTATGTCACTACTTTCAACATAATCTCTAACTAAACTCTCATACTCTGATCTAGTGAATGATTTTGAATCAAATACTGCACCAAGGTAATCTCTCAAACTTCCCTTAAATTCGGACAAAGCATCAATATCATTTTGTGCCTCTTCAGATAATTTAACATCAGCTCTACAAACATACCTATCATAAATTCCTCTACTCTCTTTAAGACCAAGCTTATCAATCATACCACTACCTATTCTCGCACTAACATTCATTGTATCTACATCACTATATGGTGCATCAACAACACCCTCACTCAAAAGAAGCCCATAATTAGTCTCCCAATACTCCGACATCTTCATTTCTTTATCTTGTAATCTTTCCCTTAAACCGTATTTGACTGCAGTTAGTCTTTCTTCGAGAGTTTCCATTTTAAAACTAAGAATCATAAAAAATATATAAACCTTACTAATAACTTTTAACTTTCTTAACTAATTTACTTGTAAAATTATAACCTAACCTTGCAGACAAACCATAAAGAGATAATTCTCCAAAGTCACCGATTAAAGAACCACTATAATTTATATGACCAATTCCAATAATCCCACCATAACATTTTTTGAAAATTCCACATTTACTTCAGAACTATCTGATACAAATTTTTTATCTTTAACTAAACTATCCAAATCTGCAATTTCACCAATAAGTCCAACATAAGATCCCAAAACAAAACTAGAAACCATCCTTCCACTTTCAATATCCATTATAAAATCATTTAATACCATAATCAAGTGAATGGCCCGGATTTTATAAATTTAACCAACATCAACAAATGAAACTCTCACCCCCTTTTTTCTCAAATCGAATAACTTCATCAACAAAACTCTCAATTTTTGGATCGTGACTAACTATAAGAGTCTGTTCAACATTTAAACTTTCAAGAACTAATCTAAGTTTATCAACTTGTTCAGATGAAAATCCATCAGTAGGTTCATCCAAAATCAAAATATCCTTAGTATTTATACTAGACATTATTGTATTTATCACTTGATTCAAAGCCAACCTATATGCCAAAGCAGCCGCAGTTCGTTCACCTCCAGATAAATGTCCGTAATCAATATCATGCCCATTTTGACTGATTATAGGACTAAATTCATAATCTAAACTCAATTCTAAATCTTCACTTTCAATCAAAGATCCAAACCAAGTTTTAAACAGAGCATCAAAATCAGAATGAACTTTCTTCATCATCGATCTTTCAATAGTCTGAATCAACAGAACAAATTCTTTCTCAATATAATCTACAAGTTGAGAATACTTAACCACTCTTTCCTTATACACTAATTTCTTACTAATCTCTGAAGAAATATTCTCAATTCTCTCAGAAAGCATATTAAACCTAGTCTCAATAGAGCTATACTGAGAACTCAATTCATTTTTCTTCTTCAATAATTCATCAACACTAGTTTTGAGGCCATTAAAAATTTCAGAATTATCTGGAAAGCTATCCAAAACCTTATTCAAATCAATTTTTTGTGAATTAAAGCTACCAATCTCTTTCTTCATTAGAGATTTTTCATCAACTAGATTCGCAACTCTCTCTTTTTTCTCTAACAAATTTTCATGTTTAATTTTTAAAACACTATAATCTCCTTGAACAATTCTCAGACTCTCTAACCTCTCTTTCAACTCAAACATAAGTTTATCATTTTCATCTTCTTTCTTCTTATGACCATTTAGATTCTCATTTAAATCACAAAGTTTTACATTTTCTTTCTCAACAATACTACATTTATGAGCCTCAACAACATCCTGTTTACAAGTAGGACAAACATCAATACTACTAATCTCGCCTTTAATCTTTTCAGAAGATTTTATTCCAAACTCTAGCTCTCCAATACTTCTAAAAATATGTTTATTCTCAGATTCCAAGATTCTAATCTCATTTTCTATCTCAAGAACCTCTTTTTTTAAAGATTCAGAATTTTCAACACTCTTTCCATCAATTGATTTTTCAAGTAAAACTATCCCTTCATTTAAATTTTTAATATCAATATTATTTTTACTAAAATTTCCAGCAAGACTCTCAACCTTATTATTCAAAATATCAAGATTCTTCACAATGCTCTCTCGCCTTTTACTTTTTTCCTCAAACTCTTCTAATTCCCTTTTCTTTGACTCAATTTCAACAGAAACCCTACTAACACTATCTTTCAATTCTCTCAAAGAACCACCGAACTCATTTATCTCAAGTTCTTTAGATTTCTTCTCACTAACTAAACTATCCAAATCAGAGCTTCTGATCTCAAACTCTTTCTTTTTCCCTTTTAAATCAGAAACTAATATCCTAGAATTCTCAACAATTAACTTATATTTATCTATACCAAAAACTCTTCTTAATATATTTAATCGCTCCTTAGAATCTGCAAGTAAAATAGCCTTCATCTCTTCTTGAGGAGTGTAAACAGTATAATTATATATCAAAGATTTAGACTTTGTCAAAAACTCTTTCGGATAATTAAACAGAGTCAGTATCTTTTGTTTAAGCTCAACAGGTGTAAGATCTTCAGAGGAACCATTCTCACTATAATATCCTGCACCCTGACTAACTCCTGTAGCAGTTTTCTTCAAATTTCTCTTTATTAAAACATTCTTGTCAGAAATATCAAACTCAAGTTCGACAGAACCTTCTTCAGCACCTTTTCTTAATAATCCAGAGCCAGATAAATTACCTCTCCTCAAACCAAATAATGCAAAATCAATAGCTAATAATAAAGAAGTCTTGCCTGAACCAATATTTCCACTTAGCAAGATACTACCTTCTGGAAAATCGACTCTCTGATCAACATAACTCCGTATATTTTTTAACCTGATGCTTTTTATTTTCATTTTTCTAGATTTAATACCTTATAACAATCATTCAAAATTCTACTTTCAAAATCAAAGTTTTTCTCGCCATCCAGCTTTTCAGTATTTAGTGAATCAATTAAACCATTGACAAAATTTTCATCTTTTTCATGTCTAGAAACAAGTTCTTCTTCAACATTATCCTCATCTACAACATCTAGTTCTTCAAACTCTTTTATTTTTAATTCTGAAGAATTTTTCAAAACTATAAATGCAGAACCTAAAGAATCAAATAGAGACTTAAAATCAATATCTGACAGCTTCCCAGACTCTAAAGTCCCAACAAGTCTTAATAATACGATGCAATCATCAACACTATCTATCCTCTCTAAAATATAATCTTTTGCCTGACTAGAATCCTTACCACTAAGATCAATAGTATATTTCTTAACTTCTTTTAATTTAATTGGAATATATTCAGAATTAATTCCTCCCTCAACAAACTCATTAATCCAAAACCCTCCATGGCCAAATTTTTCTAGCTCCATAAAATTATTCGGAAACAAAGCGCCAGGATAAGCAATTCTACCATAAGACTCCTTAACTTCATTAAAAACATAATGTGGATGACCTCCTGCATAATAATCAAAACCTTTTGGTAATATTGCAACAGGTTCAGAAGAGATTCTAGAGAGATGATCTGGCTTAAACTCAGTTAAAGTTGTATGGAACATAAATATTTTTTTTCCCTGTTCATCCTCTAAATTTTTAGTATTCAATATTTCATAATATCCTTTTTCCAATCCACCTTTCTTACCAAACAAACCAGCAATTTTTACACCAGTTTTTTTGTCTGTATGGAACTTAAGATTTATCTTTCCCTCATCTTCAGAAAATTTTACAACATTAACAACTAAACCAGCATTTTCAAAAACATCAAGCATAGTCTTACCAGAAGGAGAATAATCATGACTTCCAGGTATGATATAACAAGGAATCTCACTATCTTTTAATTTTTTCAAATGTAAAGTGGTCTCTTTTGTCAAATCAATACTAGGTAAAGCAGTATTAAACAAATCACCAGCAATCAAAACAAAATTTACTTTTCTATCAATACATTCTTGAATAGATTTAGAAAAAACTACCATATTCAACTCTTTTAATTTAAGATCAGACCAACCACCTATGTGACAATCTGCTAAGTGTGCGAACTTCATAAAGAAAGAGAAACTAATCTATCTTATTAATCTTATTTAACTATAATATATATTATTCACTTCTTAATTCTTGGCAATCCTTTGTAAGCAAACAAAGCAACAACAATCAGAACTCCCCAGAAAACCAAAGCATCCAGATAACCTAAAACCATCAGGACCAAATTAAGAATCAAAATCAAAAGAGATAGAATAGCTAACAACTTCTTCATTTTAACTTAAGAGTCTTCCCATTAGTTAAGTATATCAAATTCTTTCCCGGTTTATAGCCAATTACATCAGTCAACTGTTCAATATTACTTACAACTTTATGATCTCCATGACCAGGGATTATAATCTCAGGTTTTACCATATCAATCATATCCCTCATATCTTCTATAGAACCATGACCAGAAACATGAATGTCTCTAAAAATTCTAACACCCCTACCAGTCAACTGATTCTCAAGTTTTTCTCTGTTAGATATATTAGGTTCAACAGGAATAGTTTTACACGAAAAAATTATATGATCATCATGAACAAAATTAAATGGTAATTGTTTATTTCCAATTCTTGATAAAATAGCATTAGGTTCTGCCTGACTACCTGTACAAACAACAACATATTTATCTCTATTTTTCTCAATAGTTTTAAGCATTTTTTGAACCTGTCTCGAATAAGTAAGAATATTAGCATCCTTAGAATAATCAACCAAACCCACATTTTCTGCAGCCTTAGTATATTTAGAAAGAGATCTTCCCATAAAAACAACTTTCCTATCTAACTTCTTAGCAAAATCAATCATACTCTTTAATCTAGCCATATGGCTTGCAAAACTGGTAATGAAAATCGCATGACCCTTATTATCGGCTCCAAGCATAACATCCTTTAACAACTCTCTAGCAACCTTTTCAGACGGAGTTTTCATACCTTTAGAAGAATATAATGAATCTAAGATCAAAGCCCTAACATTTCCTTCATTACCAAGCTCTTTCAATCTTTTATAATCTGGTTTTTTACCAACTACAGGATGATTATCAAATTTAAAATCATTAGTATATACTATAACTCCTTCTGGTGTATGAACAGCTATAGAAGCAACATCGATTGTTGAGTGAGTCATACTTATTAATTCAATAGAAATATTTTTTGAAACTTCAATAATTGAACCAGTTTTTGTTGGAATTAATTTATTCTTTATTTTTGCATCATCATCTCTTGCTAAAGTTCGAAGAACTTCAATAGTATAAGGAGTAGCAATAACTGGAGCATTATATTTCCCAGCAACATAAGGTATAGCTCCCACATGATCAAGATGTGCATGAGAAACAACAAAAGCCTTTACTTTGTCTTTATTATTCTCTAAATAAGTATCATCTGGAATAGCACCAATTTTTTGTAAACCCTTAGGAGTCAAATATTTTTTATTTCCTCCACCCTCTTGAAACTCTACAAGACTAGGTAAATAGAATCCACAATCTAGAACTACAATTTCATCTCCTACTTTTATAGCAGTCATATTCTTTCCAACTTCACTATAACCACCAAGTGCAATAATTTCTACATTCATATACCTAAAACTTAAGGAGTTTGTTTATATAACTTTCTATATATTTAAAAATTATTAGACTGTTTAAACCCTAATACATCTCCAATCTTAAGAGGTTTAGTCGAACCAGACTTCAGCTCAATAACAAATTTAGCAGGATTTTTAGGAACTATCCATGGCCTGAATGGAAGAACTCTACGTTTTATATCAACAATTTTCTTATTACTATCTAACCATAAAATATCAATAGGATAAAAAACAAATAACATATGCAAAGTAGTTTCAAGAATTCCTTCTTCACTAGCCTCAAGAATTATTGCCTCGCCATGCTTCAAGGGTTTCGTAAACATCAAACCTTTCACTTTGAACATAACATTCTTTTTATACAAAGCACGATCTGCAATTATTAAATTATCTTTGAATATATCGAATAGCATAGAAATTAAGCAAGAACTAAATATCTTTTAAAGCTTTTCATTCGAAAATAAAGCTGCCAAAATTAATAACTTCATCAAAATTATTATTAACCTCTCTTGAAGAATAATGTCTCAATAACTTAGAACTCTTGCTACCAAGAAGTTTGCAAGCCTCGATAGCAACAACTATCGGACCAATTCCATCAAAACTAAGGCCCTTCCCTTTAGCATAGTCATAAAATCCTTTACTATCCATATCTTCAATTAATCGAATAGCACCCTTATCTAATTGCTTTGCCGCAAGCCTGGCATCAACTTCATCATCAAGACTATCAAACTTTTTACGGTGTGAAAGATTTGAAGTAGCTATAACACAAATATTTCTCTCAGATTCACCAATAGTTCTACCTATATCCCTCAACCTTTCATAATCAGAATCCTTACTAAGAATTAAAGGTAACACTTTGAGATTGTGTAATTTATCTCGTGAAACAAACTGTAAAAAAGGTAATTGAACTTCAAGATTAAACTCCTTTTTATGAGCAATATCATCAACATGAACAAAACTAAGAGACTTTAATAGCAACTTTCCAAAACCTTCATCAACAGAGACCTTACCAAAAGGTGTAGTCCAATTTTCAGAAGAGATCATATTACCAAAACCAGAACTATTAGTACCAACAACAACATAAACCTCTGCAAAACTAGATTCTCCTAACTGTTTATATGCCCACGCAGAACAAGGTCCTGCAATTGAATAAAAAGAGTTAGGAACTATGATTCCATTAACCAAGCTTTCCCCTCTTCTAATAGGCAACTCTCCAGGACCAAAATCAGAAATGAAAGAATCACGAATTTGATTATCTAATTCTTCAAAATTCCTTTTGTAATATTTTCCATCAAATACGCTCGCCCTCATAGAAAAAGGTAGTTAAAAAATTTATATAAAACTATTGTTATTATTCACCTACAAAAAGCTTAAAAACAACTCAATGTTACAAATAATATGGAAGAAGAAACTTTCGAAAATACTACAATTTATGGCGATGGTGGATGCGAAGAAAAGTTAGAATCTGACGAAATATCTTCAGAAGAAGAAGGTTTTATGGCAGGTTACAACTCATCATATGCAGAAGAATCGGCTAGTGAAGAAGAATAAAAAATATAAAAATTAATTATAAAAGAAATTTCTACGCAAACTCAATTATATGCTTGTAAAATCTTCTATAGTTTTTGAAATATCATCATCTGATTTTATGATACCTTTAGCTTTCAAAAATTCTTTAGCAAAAATCCAGAAAATTATTCCTAAACTTTTTTTACCCTTATTGTTACAAGGAACTACTAGATCAATATAAGAAGTTTCATTATTAGTATCACAAAGCGCAATTACAGGAACACCTAATCTCTTAGCATCATCAATAACATTCTTATCAGGTATTGGATCAACAGAAATGATTAACTTAGCTTCAACAAAATCTTCCAAATCAACGTTTGTTAAAGTTCCAGGAGGATATCTTCCAATAAATATATTTGCACCAGTTAATTTTCCAAACAATTTAGCAGCTTTCCAACCATTCTCTCTTCTACAAGCAACTAATATTTGACCAGGCTCATAGTTACTAATCATTTTAGAAGCAATTCTAATCCTATTATCAATCTCTTCAACATTAAGAACAGACAAACCATCGGATCTAACTTTGTAAATAAATTTAGACATCGCATTAGTTCTAGTCTTTGTTCCAATGTGTATTCCGGCTTCTAAGTATTTGTCCAACGGAACCATATAATTTTCTTCTGCCATATCAAGAAACGAGAAAAAAAGGACTATATAAAGTTTTCTACTTATACTTTTTTAATTTGATTTGTCCTTCTATAGATTTTATCTCTTTTAACTTAACTTCTCTCTCACTACCATAAATTCCAGTCTTAATTAACTGAGTACCAAACCCTACAGCAAGGTGTCCAAGAATCTTATCTTTAGTCTCTCCAGACCTATGGCTCATAGCACAAATTAATTTGTTAGCCTTTGCTTTATCAACAACTTTTTTAGTTTCTATTAATCCGCCAATCTGATTAGGTTTAATTATAATGCCACTTATAGCCTCTGCCTTGATAGCTTTATCCAATCTATCAGAATTAGTAGTGGTTAAATCATCTCCAACAATTATACATTTATTACCATACTCTTTACGAAGCTTAGCAAATCCTTCAAAATCCTCTTCATGTAAGGCATCTTCAACATATTTTAAATTATATTTCTCAATAATCTCACCAATAAATTTTATTTGCTCATCACTCGTTAAAGTTTTAGTTTTTTGTTCATCAGAAAAATTATGATAATGATATTTACCATTTTTATAGAAACTAGAAGCTGCAACATCTAATCCAATATGAATTGTAAATCCGAATTCTTTGGACACTTCTTTAATTGAGCCTCTCAATAATTCAAGAGCCTGATAATTTGAAATATCTGCAACCCATGCGCCTTCATCACTTGTTTCACGATTAAAGTTTTCATCAAGTTTTTTCATTCTTTTTCTAACAAGATCATGTATTTTGAAATTAGCAAACACTGCATCACTAAAAGAATTACAATCTAGAGAGAATACAAGAAACTCTTGGAAATCTGGAGAAGATGTACCCTTAATGTGTGCTCCACCTCCAATAACATTGCCAATCGGTCTAGGAACCTGTTTAGCATTTTCATTTAAAATTTCCCAAGGAGCATCAAATGAATTTAACACAGCATACTCTACAGCCAATACTGTATTTCCTCCATATTTTTTAAAGTCAATTATATCTTCAATTTTTTTTAAATCAGAAAATGAATTAATTTCAAGACCAATTAAACTATCTTTCAATTCTTTATTTATTGCATTAACACAAAAATCTACACCATCTTCAGGGAAAGCATCAACCTCATGTACACCCTTACTAGCGCCACTCGGAGTTGAACCTTCTCCCTTACCCATATCAGATTTAACAATAACTTTAATGGTTTCCTCGCCACGAGAATTCTTTATCTTTTTAGCTTTAATCTTTTTAATGATCATTAAATTAATATGTAGAATATTTACTTATAAAGATTTTGCTGATTTAGACACTAAATTCAATTTGAAACTTTTTTCCAACAAAACGACTATAACAGAAAGAACTAATAAATGCTGCAATAGCTCCGGCAAAAAATCCAGAAAATGCATACTGGATAGCAGAGTGAGAATAAGAGAGAAACAAAAACATAAGTGGTAATATCATCATCTCCATAACAGAAACAAATAATCCAACTTTCAAAACATTCACTTTATTTATAACAAATAATTTATCTCCAAACCAAATTCTAAATTTCAAAGGATTATAATTATATAAAAAAGTACCGACAATAACAGCAACAAAAGTTGCAAAGAACCCCATCAAGATCCTACCATAATAAAATCCATAATTAGGGATCCAAGGATAATAACTCTGGATAACAAACAAAATAAATAAAAATACTCCTCCAATAATTGAAGCAGACCAAGGTTCTACTTTTTTAACAAGTTTTTTCTCATTACAACAAGATAATCTAAGACCCCATTTAGTTTTACTACAAAAATAATTGAAAATAATTAACAAAATAAAAGTTCCAAAAAAACCTATTGGAAATCCATAAAAAGTATTACTAATGATTATATTAAAATTGAAAATAAACATCCCCATTAAAAACAGCGCAAAGAACTCTATGCCACCAATAAAAAAAGAAAAATCAATAGGGTTGATATCACCAATTTTGTGTTTCATTTTTTAAAATGAATTAAGCTAACGGTCTTTTAATACTAATTGGCAAGACTTCCTTTTCATACTCAAGTTCTGCAATTTTAACAGTATCAAAATTAATAGACTCTAATTTAACTTTAGACAATTTAATCAATACTGGAGCACCTGCAGCTAACTGCAGAGCCCTAGCACCGATTATTCTTGCCCTTTCATATCTTGTGTGTTTCACTTTAATTTTTTCCTCAAAGAATCTGTAACAACTTTAGCCATCTTTACAGCTTCATTAACTTCATCTATTGTGAAAAAACCTGCTCCACCTTTTTGCATAGCATTGATATCTCCACTTGCTGAGATTCCTATCGTTACTCTTGCATCAACTTCACTTGTTTCTTCTAAAACCGGATCAACAAATAATTTATCTCCACTCTTAAAAATAGTTGAAGTCAAAGGTATTCTGTCTTCAATTAAAGGCAACTTATTTTTTGTTGGTGTATCATAATCAACTTTATTACCTTCTTCCAATGTAGGGACTAATGAATCTTTTAATGCAGCAACAGCAGCCAAAGCAGCGGCGTCTAAAATATTACCAGCATCATTAATTATATATAAATCCACAAAAACTGTCCAAACAGCTTCTCCTTCTTTAATACATAATTTTTTCAAGTCTATCATGTTAGACTCCCTAATTCCCCTATCAATTACTCTAGCTAATTCAATAGACTCAATTGAAGGAGGTCCAGCTGAAAAATTTTCATTTGCCATTGGTAAAAGTTCTGAAGTAACCATTAAAGTTCCTTTATCAGGAGAATCACTGTATGGGGTACCTACTGACATTTTAACACCAGCAATTACTTCTGTATCTCCCCACTTAACTCTAGCTGAACCCTCAGCTTTAGTAGAAACATCATTTGTTATAACAATATCTCTGACATCAGTTAATTTTCTTCCATCAACTCTCTGACCGTTTTCTATTAAAGATTTTATGTAACTTTTCATTCTTTCTTACCTCCATCCAAATCATATTTGACACGAAGTGCTTCTTCCATAACTTCTTGTGCATCTTTACAACCTTTTTCAGCAAGTTTCATAGCTTCATCCAATTCTTTTTGAGAAACTTTTCCATCTAACTGTAAAAGAGTTATTTTTCCAACCTTAGGCATCATTGCTATAGGGATATCAGTTGGGAACTCACCTTGATCTTCTTCATACTTATCTAAATCAAGAATAACATTTCCATCAACTTTACCAACAGCAACAGCAGAAACTAATTCTTTCATAGGAATTCCAGCATCTGCAAGAGCTAAAGAAGCTGCATTTATACCAACACATCTTGTTCCAGCATCTGCTTGAGTTATATAAACGTATAAATCAACAGACGTATAAGGAAGTTTTGATAAATCCATAGCTGGTAACAAAGAATTCTCAATTACCATCGATATTTCACTACTTCTTCTACTCGGACCAGGCCTTTTCCTATCATTAACTGAGAAACTCATAAGATCATATGTACATCTTAATAATCCTCTATCTGATTTCTGTTTATGTGCAGGAACAACCTGTCTAGGTCCTCTAACTGCAGCAATAGCTATAGTCTTTCCCATCTTAAACATAGCGCTCCCTTGAGCAGATGGAACTACTCCAACTTTTGCTTCCATTGGCCTAATTTCATCTATTTTTCTTTTATCATTTCTTTGAAATTTCTTTGCCATTTTACTTATTCTCCTCTAGAAACTGACCAATTGTTTCAGTCAACCCAGATTTGTGTGATTCATTTTCTATCTTTCTAATTGCTTTTTCAACTAAAAGTTCCATCTTAGGATCTTCTCCTGAAATCCAAACAATTCCATTTTGTCCCACAGTTATATTACAACCAGTAACTTCCTTTATTGTAGAAATCATACTACCTTGCTTTCCAATAATTCTAGGAACTTTTGTTGATTGGCAACTTATAACTTTGCCTTTTCCTAATTTTCTCAAACCAGGACCTTTTGCAGTAACATCAATGAATTTGGTACCTGAAATTTTTGTGATTTTACAAGCAACATACTCTCCAACATTAAAATATCTAGAAAGATCAGCATCATTAGGTATATAATCTCTGCTTGCTTCAGCAAGTCTCAAACCTGCTAAAAAAGCCCAACCAATATCTAATCTCCATCCGGAAATAAGAATATCTGATACCTTTCCTATTACTGTATCTCCAACTTTAGGGATATACTTTCCTTTTAACGGAATTACTCTAATAACTTTTCCGTTTACGTCTCCAAGTCCAACAGATGTTGATACTATATTATCTCCACTTCGAAGAGTACCAACTCCAGGTAGATAGTCCATACCAGCAGCCATCTCTTGACCAGGTATAACTAATCCCCTTTCCTTAAATAATAATTTACTCGTCATTTTTTTTCTCCATAATTTTTATTCTTTCTTTTCTATTATTTGTGACTCAATTCTTCCTTGAGTCAAATGATTTATGTCATCAAACAATTTGTTCTGTAATCCAGCTGGAACTTCAACATCAACAACTAGACTTCCATCGTTTTGCCAATCTTCCTTAAGGATAGTGCCATATCTTTTAAAAACAGCATAACTAGCCCCAGTAAATTCTGCAGGAACAGTAAAAGCAACTCTCTTCAATTCATAGCTAATAGGTAAAACAGAAGTCATTCCCCTAACTATGTCTTTTATCTGTGATTCGGCATTCTTAAACTCATCAATCTTAATTCCAGCTTCATTCATCGCATTCTCGATTCTTTGAGGAGGATGAGGCAATCCAGTTTTAGGATCCATAGCATTTCTGACTATTAAATCAATCACTTCTTTCTTTTTATTATCTCTTAACTTTGTCCTATACTCTGTAGTAAGTTGTATCTCACCATCTTTGATTATTTTCTCAGAGATAAGATTAACATCATCACTACCAAAAATTTCTTTTAAATCACTTTCAGATGCTTGCTCACCTTTTTTGGTATCTTTATAGATAGCATCAGAAACAAGAGCATCGCTTAATTTAGCATTTCCTTGTTTATACTCTATAGCTTTCTCACAATCTACAAGAATCTCAAAATTTTGTCCGTGTGTTTTTAACCTAGCAATTACTGCATCTTCAATATTAGTCATTTTATTTCCTCAAAATTTTTTTAAAGCCTTCTTTAGTGATCCTATGAAATTTCTTTTCATTAGATTTTATGTATGAACCATCAAGTCGTTCAACACTGAACTCTTTTCCTAAAACAGTTTTCAATGCTCCAACACCTAATTTTAATCCTTCTTCAACAGTCATAGTTTCTTTATACTCTTTAAGTAAGATTTCTTTTAATTCATCCTCATATTCACCAATAGCGTTTGCTCTGTATTCCCAGTGAACACCAGTAGGATCAGACATAAACAATCTAGGTTTATCATCAACACCAGCATATAAAAGAGAAACACCAAAAGGTCTTGCCCCACCATACTGTGTAAATGATTGTTTTGTATTGCAAATATCCTTAACCAAACTTCTAACTTCTATAGGTTCATCATATGTAACCTTATGTTGTTGTGCTAAAAGTTGAGATTTCTCAATAAGAATCCTACCATCACTCATTATACCACAAGCAGCAGCAGAAATATGATCATCTACTTGAAATATTTTCTCAACTGTTTGAGAAACTATTAATCTATCTAGAACCCTTCTATCAGCTACTAGAAGAACACCATCACTACAGACCATTCCTAGTACTGCAGTTCCTTGTTTTACCGTCTTTTTAGCATATTCTACCTGAAATAATCTTCCATCAGGACTAAACATGCTTGCCCTATCATAACCCATCATTTGATGAGTTACCGAGTTACCTTGTTGCATTTTTTTATTTTGCCTCCATTTTTTCAATAAATTTGATTTTTGCTTTTTTTAATGTGCCTGATACTCCTATTGTATTTACTATAACTTTTTTGTTGTCCACCTTTTTTATCAAAGATAGTGCAGTTTTTACCTCGTCTACATACTTATTATTGGCCTTAACTACTCCAATATTATCTTTGAATTGATCACTTATGATCATCAAACCACTTCGGGATACACCTAATTCTCCAAGAAATTTCAAACAATCTTCACTAATAGTTTTCTTTACTAATGTAATATCTATTTTCTCATCTGAAATTATCTCAAACACAATGTATCTTTTCTTTTCTTTTAGTGTTGGCAGCATGGGTTTCATATTATTATATACCCGAGAAGTCGCCGTGTTTTGCTTCTCTCTATTCATCGAATCATAAAATAAATCACTTTATAAAATTTTCTATACTTGTTAATTATCAAAAAACTTAGAATTTAATAAAAATAATAATAAAGTTTAAATAATATAAATAATTTATAAATAAAATGAATTATAAACTAAAAGAAAACATGAAGTTGAAACACGGTTTAACTGCACTAGTTTTATATCCATTTATAGTTCCTGCAGTAATAATGGACCTCTCATTAGAGATTTACCACAACATAGGATTTAGACTATGTAATCTAGATTTAGTAGATAGATCAAAATATATTAAGATGGACAGAAAAAAATTGAGATATCTTAATAAAATTGAAAAAATCAACTGCACATACTGTGGATACACTAACGGATTACTTAACTATGCTACAGAGATAGCAGGAAGAAGCGAAGAGTATTGGTGTGGAATAAAACACGAAGATGATGAAAACTTTCTTACTCCAAGACATCATAAAGAATTTCCAAGATTTGATAACAAACAAGAATTTCTAAAGAAGTACAACAAATAGGTTCTTATAAAAAAAATAAAAAATAAAAATGGTTTAAAACTAAACCATTATTTTGTGATCGTTATTTCCTTTTCTTAGCAGGCTTTTTCTTAACAGCTTTTTTCTTAACAGCTTTTTTCTTAGCAGGCTTTTTCTTTA
>CAZCDH010000003.1:43383-46729 GCA_964497715.1 Candidatus Woesearchaeota archaeon
TTTTTCTTAACAGCTTTTTTCTTAACAGCTTTTTTCTTAGCAGGCTTTTTCTTTACTACTTTCTTCTTAGCAGGTTTCTTTTTAATAGCTTTCTTTACTACTTTCTTAACTGCCTTTTTTACCGCTTTCTTCACTGTTTTTTTTGCCGGCTTCTTTTTAATAACTTTTTTCACAACCTTCTTTTTTACTACTTTTTTCTTAACAGCTGTTTTCTTAGTTACTTTCTTTTTAGCCGGTTTTTTCTTCACCGCTTTTTTCTTTAATACTTTCTTTTTCATTTCCTTCCTTCTCCTTAGGCCCTCTCTGAAATACTCCCAGCAAGGGTATTCTTTTTTTGAATAAGGCGACAACTTCCAAAACTTTACAACTTTTCCATCTCTAACATCGAATCTAACAAAAGTAGCATACATCTCATTAAACATCTTAGTTCGTTTAGATTGTAAATATTGTAAATCATAAATCCCGCTAGACCAATTTGATGTATATCCTTGAATTAATTTTTTAAAACCAGTCTTATCCATCACGTCAGGTTTCTTCACAGAAATATATTTATTCTTATGATAGGGAGCCTTATAAGTTTCCCTAATTTTAAGAACCAACATAGGTCGAACAAAATTTATTTGTACCTCTTCTTCCATACACCACTTATTGAGTAAAATCTTTATAAAACTTTCGTTAAATTTTCCCAAAAACCGACTTTATTTGTTTTGTATCCATCCCAATAACTTTACAAAACGATTTCAAAGAATCATCACTTCTCAATTCAAATTTATTTGAAGCAAAACTAGCAATCACTATTCCAACTTTATACTTCCTGCACAACTTAACATTCTGTGCCATCCTTCCAATTATTCTAGATCTCTTTTTTCCAGAACTTTTCAATACAGAACTAAAATCAAAACCTAATGAAACATTATTTTTCGCAGCCAATTTACAAAGAACTTGATTGAGTCCACTTCTTCTAATAAATAAAGAATCTTTTCTATCATTTCTCTCAGGACTCAATAAGATATTTACTTTCCTATTCTCAACAGCCAACCTATTAATATTCTCATCACCGCCAAGAACAATAACTTGCCCCTTAGCTTTTTTAACCTCATTATGAAAACTCTTAACCTGAGGTTCAATTACAGAAATCTTCTCAGTTTCTATGCCAAGAATCTTCTCAAATTCCATATCCTGTTTTAAAACAAACTGTTTCATAATTAATACCCAATAATTTTAATATATAAAATTAACTAAAACTACTCCAAAAACTTAACAGCATACATTAAAAAGATACCTATCAAAAAAGCTAAGAAAATTAACGCAGACTTCCCAATATTTTTCTCCTGTCTCAACTCAGGTATCAAATCAGAAGCAGCTATATAAATAAATCCTCCAGCTGCAAAAGGCAGTAACATCAAAGTAAATGTTTCAGCAACTCCGGACAAAATATATCCTACAATACCTCCAACAATAGCAGTAAGTGCAGAAACAAAATTCAGAAGAAGAGCTTTAGCCCTACTAAACCCTCCATGCAATAAAACTCCAAAATCTCCAATCTCTTGTGGAACTTCGTGTAATATGATTGCAGTTGTTGAAACAATACCAACATGGACATCTACCATAAAACTTGCAGCTATAATCAATCCATCAATAAAATTGTGGACCCCATCTCCAAAAATATTCATATAAGCAAAACTATGAACTTCACAGTGTTCCTCATGACAGTGTCTCCAATGAAGAACTTTCTCAATAAAAAAGAACGCTATAAACCCAATCAATACAAACAAGAATACATTTTCCCCAATAGAACTCTCAACAGCTTCCGGAATCAGATGTAAAAAAGCTCCACCCATTAAGGCACCTGCAGAAAGAGCAACTAACAATAATATAGATTTCTCTAAATCTTTCTTTTTCATTGCAAGAGTAAAAACTCCAACAAAAGAGATCAAACTAACAAAAAGAGTAGCTCCTAAAATATATACAAGTTCATTCATTTTTTATATAATTTACAATCTCCCTTATTTTTAAACCTTTGCTAGTATCAATAACTAAAACATTATGTTTTTTCTTTTTAGCTTCCAATAAACAAACATCAAATATTTCTGCCTCAAGATTATCTTTTATTTTTGCTTTAGAATATCTTCTCTTTTTTAATCTCTTATTTAAAACTTTAATATCACATTTAGTAACAATACAAAGATCCACAACTCTTTTTGGCAAATAATGACTCATATGAGAATCAATGATTAATCCTTCAGACAATTTTATCTTTTCAATCAAAATCTTATTTAATTTTTTACTATCAATTATATCACATTTATTTTCTTTATCATAACCACAACTTATTTTCTCTTTTTTTATTAATTTAGTAACATCTAAATAATCAAATTTCAAATGTTTGGATAGCTTTTTAGAAACCTCAGTTTTACCTGTTCCAACAGCACCAGTTACACAAATAATTTTCATAAAGATAGAAAAGAAAAAACTTCTATTTAAAACTATCCTATATTAAGTTTTTAAAATATTTAATAACTTCAAGAATGACTCCAACTATTCCACCTCTATAACTGAATGGGGATCCTAATGAACTACCTGTATCGACCCAATAATAATGGCCAGGTTGTAATATATCACTACTCGCGTCCAACTCACTAAAATTCAAATCGCCATCAAACTCATAAACTTCATACAATCCAAAAGTCTCATCAACATCAGGATATAATTCATCAAATGTTTCAGAACTAGAAACCGAAAACAAATTCCAATTTTCTTGAATTAATTCATACTTATATCCTGGACTTAAACTGATTCCATCAAAAGTATGGATAACATCACCACTAAAAACAGAGTAAACATAATATGCCTTCAAAGGTTCTAAAACTCCCGAAAATCTTTCCCAACCACTCTCGCCATAAGATAATACTAAATTAGGCCCTAATTCAGAAGAAAGTAAATTAGTAGATATATTAACAGAAATAACATTCCATCCAGATTCAATTGTTATATTCTGATGAACCTCACATGGACCACAATCTTGAGGACAAGTTAAACAGGTTTCATTACCATTACAAGTACCATCTGAACAAACTAGATTTTCTTGGGAAGGGATACCAAAAAAATTCTGAGTTTCATTAATTAAAAATTCTCCAAAAATTGGACCAACAAAATTATTTGCTCTATCATTCGGATGAGAATCTCCAGCAACATTAACATACTCTTCTTTTAAGAAATTAAAATAATCAGAATCAGAATCTTTTTCAACAAGATATTCTCGAATATCAAAAACAACAATATTATTATGAGGATTACCATTATTTAACCAATTATTTTTTGTCCATTCAGAAAATTGAGTAGCTCT
>CAZCDH010000004.1:0-43791 GCA_964497715.1 Candidatus Woesearchaeota archaeon
CATTGATTCTATATTTGAAATTTCTCATTTATATAATTTCTTATTTTAATTATAGAAAATTATTTAAATTAAAGTAACTAAGTTTTGTTAAAATGGAAATTGAATTGAAAAAGAGGCCCGAGAATGCAACTATCATCGAGGGATTTCCTGGATTTGGACTTGTTGGAACAATCACTACTGAATTTTTAATAGATCATCTTAATGCTGAAAGGATTGGATCGATTTGGTTAAGTGAAATGGATCCAGTAGTAGCAATACATGGGAAAGATATTATAGAGCCAATAGGATTATTTTATTCTAAACAGTATAATTTGATTATAGTTCATGCAATTACAGAAGTTAAAGGTATAGAGTGGAAACTCGCCTTAGCTATAGGTAATCTTGCTAAACAAATTAATGCAAAAGAAATAGTTAGTTTGGAAGGAGTAGGATTATTAGGAAAGAATGCTAAAGAAGGTGTGTATTTTTACAGTCCTAAAAATTGGAAAAAGTTCGAAAGTCTTGGAGTCCCACCCTTAGAAGAAGGCATAGTGGTAGGGATAACTGCGGCATTAATCTTGAGAATGAAAGATGCCCCAATCTCGTGTATATTCGCTGAGACTAAGTCTAAACTACCAGATAGCAGGGCTGCTGCTAATGTTGTGAAAGTATTAGACAAATATCTTGATTTGAAAGTTGATTACAAACCCTTACTTAAACAGGCCGAGGAAGTTGAAGATAAGATAAAGTCACTTTTGAAAAATACTAAGAATGTTAGTGATTTGAAAACAAAAAAAGATACTAGTTATTTAGGTTAAACTTTCACTAAATTATTTTGGTGAAATTTCTTTTTATTTTTTAATAGTTAGTGAGTTCACTTAATATACTATATGTATCGTACTTTTTCGGTTAAACGCTTAGCTCGCTATTTATCAACAAACAGGTAGATGAGTATGATTTTGGTTAAGATATATCAATATTTAATCTCACAATTAAATAAAACACAACATATTAGAACTTGTTGAAGTCACACATATTGGATAGTATTGACACTCTAATCTAAATAGGTAATTTTATATATTTTTTCTACCTCACCATATTATATGAACCCACTTATTGAAAAAATTTCATTACGTTCAACTATTACATATTTTTTTGGGCTCATTTTGATCTATTCTTTCTTTCTAATTAGGAAAATTGTATCAGATTTATTTTTTATTTCAATTATACTCTCACTTTTCATCATTTTATTCCTTGTAATAGCAAAAAAGTTCCAAAAAGGCTATGATCTACCAACCAATTTGAAAAAAGGTGAGAGAATAAGGTATATTATGCTGTGTCATTCTTGTAATTGGGAATGGATGTCTAATGTATCAGGTATTGATTCTCCTACAAAATGTCCGAACTGTGGAAATAAGTCTAAATTAGAATTAATTGGTTGGAGAAAAATACAATCTTCTCCAAAACAAACAAATAAAGAACTCACTAAGTTTTTCAAAATATAAAATTAAAAAAATAAAAATGGCCTATTTTTTCTTGGCTTTTTTCTTAACTTTCTTCTTTTTCTTTCCGCCTCTAGCCATTTTTGCTTCACAAACATTTCCTTTTCCATCAACATAATACAGGAAACCTGGCTTTCTTTCAATGACGTTTTTTACTATAATTTTTCCCATTTTGCACCTCCTTTTTTAAGTTTTGTAATGGTTATTTTTAGATTTACTAGTATATAAATGTTGTTTTTTCCGTCGAGGATTTAAAGGCGTCGTTATTTTTAGGTTTTGCTTAAATCTTTTAATTATTTCTTTAAATAAAATTTTTAATCAATTCTTATAAGTTTTAATAGCCAAATATTCTAAGTTTTGCTTAAATCTTTTTATCGCCATAAAATGTGTTTGAGATCTCATCATACTTTTCTTGTACATCTGTAAAGCTAGGTATACCATACATCTGTAATGTTGTTCGAATATCTGAATGACCTGCTAGTTGTTGTACATAGTTTGGTGGAACTCCAATTTTGAGCATATGACGGATAAAACTGTGTCTGAGGATGTGTGGATTCATATTCTTTTTTGTAGGGTCAGGATGAGGAATTTGGGCCCTTATCGCAGTATTTTTTACTATCGCATTTATCCTACTTTCGTCTATGCCATCATTATCCTTTTTATTGCTCTGTATGAGCTTACCGTTTTGTCTTGAACCTATGTAAAATTTAATTGATTGTAATGTGTCTTGATCTACTGGAACTGCCCTAGATTTGCCACCTTTTGCCTTTGGAATGAATATTCTCCTCTTAGTAAAATCTACATCCATAACTCTTAAGTTGCATAATTCGAATCTCCTCATACCTGTTCTTGCTAAAATCTTTAGAACTATCTGATCCCTTAATGATTTTGTTGATTCAATCAACTTGTTCAGTTCATCCATAGAAAGATAATAGATATTGTAAGTTTTTTTTGGTTTTAGTTTTTTTTGTATCATTTACTGCCTCTTTTTTTCTTTCCAAGATTCCTAAAAAACGCAATAATTCTTTATAAACGTTGTGATTGTGGCCTATTTCCGCCACAGAATTGGTAGAAGTATGGTGTTTTACGTATAAATCCTATTTTTTTGTAAATTTTGATCATATTAGATTTTATTGATATTTATTTTTGGAGATGAAAAAAATCTTATGTGTAAATTTATAATTTAAAAAATCTAATCGGATAATTTGAATAATATTTATAAAAAAAATAGTTATGATAAAACTTCGGCAGCACTGTACAACAAGTTTATAGTTAAAATCTTTGAGCATTAGAAAATTTAAATGATGTTTTGAAACTAAAGTAATGTTTTGTAGGTTTTCTGAAGTAATAGTCCTATGCAAATATTTAATAAAAATAATAAAAATAAATTGTTTGGAATATTTTTAATCAATGCTTAAATGTTTTTATCTTTTGATTATTACTGACTTTTTACAAAGATTATACTACTCCAAGCCATCAAACAATGAACTTGTCCGATTATGTCCTTAAGTTTATGCTAGTGGAGGTAAATTAAGAAATAATCTCAAAATAGAATATATTGCATAGACCATTATCTGCCAAAGGATGATCACCATGACTACATTCCAGAAATTTTTCTTTACCCATTTCCATTCAAGCACTCTTTTTTTTATTGCCATTTTTTATATTGATATATATGTCCTGCTAATATTGGAATTAGACCTATAGGAACCCATTGAAGTTTATGGAACCATAATGAGTAAATGAAGATTATTAAACCCATAACATGCAGTACCATATTCACTGGATGCCTTATACAAAAAACATTGTATTTCATCTCATCCTCTCTTTCTAATTTTTTTACTAATTTTTTCTTCTTTGTTGACATTTTACCACCTCTCAAGTTTATAGAGTTGAATTTGGATTTATTAGTATATAAAATTTCCTATGTAATTCTTTTTCAAATTTTGATCTATTTTCATCTTAAAGTTTAATATCATTCAATTTATCAACATTCAAGTTTTGAACATTTGAAAATAGAAATATAAACAAAAGATTTAATAAGGCATGTACCCATTAATTTTTTATGAGTTTATTTAATTTTTTTAAAAAAAGGGAGATGGCTGAAGAACAGTTTTCTGAGATTCATACAATTCTAGATAGTTCTTTTTCGAGAGTTAAAACTGATATGGAAAAAGTTGGAAAATGGATTGAACATCTTGATGATCATAAAGACCACCATAATAAAAGATTGAATGAACTTGACCACAGATTAAAAATACTTGAAAGTAAATTGATTGAACAGAATCACACATCTGTCGAAGATAATCATTCAAAACTTGAACGCGTTCAATCGTTCAATCGTTCAGTTCAACCAATCATGAACGTTCAAAAGATAGATGAATTAACTCCTGCACAAAAACAAGTAGTAGGATTACTAGTTTATTCTGAAGAACCATTAAGTTATAATGATATTTCTAATAAATTAAAGATAAATATAGTTACAGTTAGAAGGCATATTAATGATATAAAAAGAGCTGGATTTGAGATCAAAGAAAGAGTTAGTGTAAAGAGTAGAAGAAAGGTATTTTTTGTGAAAGATAGCGTAAGAAATAGTATTTTGAAGACTAGTGAGAGTTAATTCTTAGAGAATATAGGAAATATTGGCCAAATTGCAAGAATAAGGTAAGGATTTATCATGAAAGTGAGAGATTAATCTCGAGAAATAAGCCGTTTTTGGTTAGGATCGTTGTGATAAAAGAGAGTAGTGAGAGTTTCTTTTGCATCTAGCTTCCTAAACTCAGATTCTATGTGTAAAGTAATAGTCCGGTTGTTAATTTTCCTCTTAATTAAAGGTAATCCCTTACGGATTATTGCACTTACATAACCCCTAATACACCCAGAAGTGAGCCCAATTTTGGAAGATAAATCATAATAGGTTATTCCCCTTTCAAAGTCTTCTTCAAGCTGATATACTGTCAAAAACACTAAAAACTCCTTATTTGTTAGTGTTACGAACCTAGATTCTATATCTTTTCTCAAAGATTGAATATTTAGCGATTGATTGCTTAGCGAATGATTAATTGTTGATTGATTGCTTAGTGATTGATTGATTGATTGGACCCCCTTATTTCCAGTGGAATTTGTATCAATTTTGGCAATATTGGCCTCAGAACCTCTAATTTCTTCAGTTTTAGGACCTTTTTCATTAATTATAGTAAGAATTTGATCTAATTTCGATTCTATGGACAAAATCCTAGTAGAAAGTAAGGATATATCTCCTTTAACCTTTGAAAATGACTTTTTTATATTTTTTTCAAACATAATTTGAGGAGATTGACTAATATTTATAAAACTGTATGCTATTCTCATAGTGAGTGCTTAGTGAATGAATGATTGATGAAAAAGATGGATAAATAGCGAGATTTAGCGTATAATGTGAGGTTTTGAGGCATAATGTGTAGAAATAAAGATATTAACAGTGCTTAATGATTGAATAATGAGTGCTTAACGAGTGATTAAATTGAATTAATTGTTATCTGACAACCTAGTATATTCTTTATATACATTCGGATGAAGAAGCCATCTTTTTCTTGCTAAATAAGTTTTACCGTCGGAGTTTTTAGTTATTTTCTTAACAAATCCATCAGCATTTAGATCATTTAATAGATATAGAATAAACTCCTCATCCCTTACTAATTCACTTGCTATGGATGAGGTAAATAAAGGTCTTAAATTGTTTTCATACAGGACTAATAAGATCTGTTCTTTTATTTTTTGTTTGTTTTTATCACTGATTATAGGCATATTCTCTATTATCCTGCGTATATACGACTTGTTCGGTTAAGCGTTTTCCTATTTACTGATTAAACTGAATAATACTTTCCCGATACCTGCAATGAAAAACATTATTGCAAATACTTGTGCAAGTGTTAAAACCCCATACCATAACAAATAAGCAAATAGTATAGATATCACTCCTCCGAGAAATATTAAAAATTTTGTATAACCTTGGTTGACTTTCTTTTTTGGCAAATTCCACACCTCCTTCTTATATTTTGGATTGGTTATTTAAATATTTTTGTTTTTTAATTTGATATATTTGTAATTTTTTATCTGACATATTAGGACGAATTCGATTGTTAACTTTCGTGTGGTATCGGGTTATAAAATATATGTACCAAACAATATAATGGAACTAAAAAATATATATAAATGAATTAATCAGAATAGTATTATGAATAAAGAAATTAAGATTGTTGAGATCATGAGAAGCGAGAGATGTGATTGGGAAGAAGCAACAAAAAGAGAAAAAGAAAGAAAAAATTTAAAAGATTTTTTTTAACTATTTTTTAGTTCCAGATTTTACCATTGGTAACCTTATATGAGGCGGAAGATTTACTTCTTGCGTCATTGCCAGTGCTTTGATATTGCATCTAGCTAAAATAGTATTTAACAAGATTGGTGCTATTTCTTTTTCCAATCCTTTGGATTTTTCCCATTCTTTTAAGATCTCATCTATTTTAGTTTGATCTTCCATAAATAATACATGGCCTTGTAATGAGATATTACCCATATTTGGATCGTAAGATACTGAAAAATCAAAATTTACTTTGATAACATTTCCAGAAGTACCTACATCTAGTTCTTCTTTTTCTAGACTTTTTATAGCTAGGTCACTCTTTATCTTCATTCCTTTTTTTATCTTGTCTAATCTTTCTACTATTATTCTATCGAAATTAAATCCTATAATTGGCATATTTATTCACCTATAACTAGACTTTATGAATTGTTTATAAAACTTTCTACATCTCATCAGGAGCGTTAATTCCTAAAAGATTCAACCCATTTTCTAAAACTTGACTAACTGATTCAACTAAAACTATCCTTTGTTCCATTATTTTTGCATCATCTACGATAACTTGATATTTGTGATAGAATTCATTAAATTCTTGAGCCATTAAAATAAGATAGTTTGCAATATAATTTGGTTTTTGTTCATCTATTGATTTCTTTATAGTTCCTTTAAATTGTTTTAATGTTTTTATTAATTTGATCTCTTCTTCAGTTTCAAATTCAAAAGATATATTCTTTATGTTAATTCTTTTTTTTGCTTTTCTTAATATACTGCTTGCTCTTGCATGAGTGTATTGCAAATAAGGTGCAGACCCTCCTTCAAAACTTAGTGCAGAATCCCAATCGAATATTACATTCTTCTCATTTGAAACTTTAAGTATTGAAAATTTTATTGCACCGTACGCTATATCTTTCGATAACTGTTCTATTTTTTTCTTTGAGTACTTATCTCCTCTTTTTTCTTTTATTGCATTCATTGCCTTTTCTTTTGCTTCCTTCATTAGATCAGACAATAAAACAACTGCCCCTTTTCTTGTTGCCATCTTTCCAATACTGCCTTCATCTTTTAATAATACAAAAGAATAATAGATTGGTTTTAGTGGAGGTAGATTCAATAAAGAAAGAGTTGTATTCATTTGATTGAGATATAATTTATGATCTTCGCCCAAGACAACGAAATTGTTTTCCCTTGTTTCTTTTAATTTATCTATTGTATATGCTATGTCCCTTAATGAATATAGTGAAGTTCCATTTCCCCTAGTCAAAACATATACAGGTACTTTCATAGGTAGATTATATCCCTTTAGATCTAAAACTTGCCTCCCATGTTCATCTGTAAATAATTTTTTTGTTTTCTTTAATTTATTTAATATCTCTTTAGTTTTATTATTCCAAAGGTATTGAGATTCATAATCAAATGAATCATAAGCTATTCCTAGTTCTGAAAAAAGTTTGGATTGCCCCTTTATACATACACCTACAACTTGTTTGAATTCTTTCTTTATTTTTTTATCGCCATTTTCTAAATTTTCTAGATTATCAAGGATTTCTTTTTCTAGTTCAGGATTATCTTTTAATTTATTGTTAAAATCCACATACATATCTAATAAATTTTCAAATGTTATTTTTTTTCCTCTTGAAGCAATAGACAACATAGAAATTTGTTTTCCGATATCATTTACATAATAATGGACCTTTGTTTTATAATCTTCAAATTTTAAGATCCTTGCCACACTATCTCCGATTATAGCATTTCTTGCCCTTCCGACATGAGGCGAAGCATTTGGATTTATACTTGTATGTTCAATTAATGCAGTTTTTCCCTTTCCAGAATGAGAGCTACCGTATGTTTTTTTTTGTTTGTGTATATCTGTCAATACTTCTTCAGAGAGTATAGAGTCATTAACATAGAAATTAAGATAGGGTCCTATTGCTTTTATTTTTTTTATATTTTTTGTGGTTTTTAATTTATTTTGAAACTCTATAGCTATCTCATTTGGAGATTTTTTTAATTTCTTTGAAAGTGAAAAACATGGAAAAGAATAATCTCCCATTTTTGGATTTGGAGGAACGCCTAATTGAACATCTTTTATGTTGAATTCCTTGAATAATAACTTTTTAATTTCTTTTTCAAAGTCCATTTTATGATATCCCTTCTAAATAAATTTCATCTATTTTAGAAATATCTGTTACTTTTGATTCCCTTATTTTAACTTTTTTAATATCTGAGTTTTTCCTTTCCAATCTAAAGCCTCTTTTAATACTTCATTTATATCCTTAACTGGAATTATATTTATATCTTTCATTTTGTTTTTTGGTATTAATATATCTTTCTCATTTGCTTTAGGTACTATTATGTTTTTTATTCCTGCCCCAATTGCAGCTTCTACTTTGGAATTTACTCCACCTACTGCTAAAACATCACCTCTTACAGAAAGAGATCCAGTCATTGCAGTGTTTTGTTTTATTGGTATTTTTTTGAGTGCCGAAATAATTGCTGTTGCTACTGCTATAGATGCAGAATCGCCTTCTACACCTTCATGAGTTTGAAGAAATTGTACATATACATCATATTTTTCTTTTATATCTTCTCCAAAATATTTCATAATGGTTGCAGATACATTTTTTATTGCTTCTTTTGCTATATTTCCCAAACTTCCAGTTGCTATAAATTCTGCCTTTTTCCCTCCAGGAGTTACTTCTGATTCTATAGGCAGTATAATCCCAGAAAATGCATTATTTGACCCTATAACTGCAAGGCCATTAACTCTTCCTATTTTTTTACCTTTAGTTATTATAACTTCATATTCTTTTTTATTTTTAATATATTTATCTGCCATCTGTTGTTCTAGAGTTCTTGAATATTCTTTTGCTACATCAATATGGATTGGTTCAACATATTCTGAATTTTTTTCTTTTGCTACATCTCCTGCAGCCCTTATTAGTCCCCCTAATTCTCTTAGATGTAATGTTAATCTGTTTGCCTTTCCAGATTTTTTTCTAGCTTCATTTATTATCATCTCAACAGACTCTTTTGTGAAATGAGGTATTTTTTTATCATTAATCACTTCTTGTGCTACAAAATATACTAGTTTATCTCTATTTTCTTCATTATCTTCCATATCATTATTCATATATATCTCATACCCATACCCTCTTATTCTAGATCTTAATGCAGGATGCATATTTTTTACAGTTTCAGTATTCCCTGCAGCAACTAATATAAAATCGCAAGGTACTGGTTCTGTCCTTACCATTGCTCCTGCTGATTTTTCAGATTGCCCAGTAATAGAGTATTTTTTTTCTTGTAATGAAGTTAATAATTCTTGTTGAGTTCCAGGTTTGAGTGTTGATACTTCATCTATAAACAATACACCCTTATTTGCTCTATGAATCATACCTGGGACAACTCTTTCATGAGGAGGAGTTCCAAGTCCACCACTTTGAAAAGGATCATGCAATACATCTCCCAGTAATGCTCCAGAATGTGCGCCAGTTGCATCTATGAAAGGAGGTTTTTTTGAAGAATGATATCCTAGTATTAATTTTGGCAGAGGGTTTTCTCTAGTTTTTGCCCTTTTTCCTAAATTGACCATCAAAATTAAGAGCATTATGAACATCATACTACTTATTAGAGATGCTGCTGCAATTATATCTCCATATTGTCTTCTTATCCACCAAGGCATTAAACTAGCAAAGATTACCATAAAAAAAAGAAAGATTGTCTGCCCTTTAAATTTCCCTTTCGAATTTAATTTTGATTTGAAAACAAAGTCTTTTCCCATACCTTTTGGAAACGATTTAATAAGTGGTAAATTTTCTTCTTCAGAATTATGAATAGTTATGACATCTTGTAAATTTTCATTAGGTAATAAATTTGCTAAAGCTTGACCAATCATACTTTTTCCAGTTCCAGGTTCACCTATTAAAAGAAGATGCCTTCTTTGTTTTGCTACTTTTTTTATGACCCTTATAGCATTTTCTTGTCCAATCACTTGATTGATAAGTTTTTTTGGAACTTTGATATCCTTTGTAGTTTTATAATTTATAGCCATATTTAATTAGAAAAAGAAAAAATAAGAAATTATATTTATATTATGTCCTCTTCTGCAACAACAACAAAATCACCTATCGCTATTACTGCACTGTAAGGTACTAAAAGGTTATTATCTTTATCTCGCTCTAGATCCATTCCTTCTGTAAATCCTGTAGGGTTTTTCAATACTAATTGAATTAATTCTCCAGTTCTAGTTTCAAAAACTATATTTCCTACTTCTCCAAATCTCTTTCCAGCTTTACTAACAATTACCTTACCTAAAATTTGTTTTGAATATTTTTTATCTTCATTAGCCATTGTGGATTCCTCCAAGTTAAATTAATAAATGAGACATATTATATAAAACTTTCTACATTACCAATCATCTTCATCAATGAAAAAACTTTTTATTTTCTTAATTGGCCAGAATTCTGTTATTGAGAAATCTTCCATTACATCTTGATCCTTTACAGTATCTACAATTACAGATCCTGTTTTAAGAATAATGTTACTATTTTTGAATTCATCATCATCAGATAGTCCTTCTATCATAATAAAAAACACTATTGAAATTAGTACAGTTATTAAAACTACTTTGAACATCGTTTTTGTTATAAAATGTTTTGTAAATTCAAAAACAAATATTATGGCTAATAAAGATATTAATAGTAATGTTAGATTCATATGAATAATTTGACCATACTAGTATATAAAATTATTTATTGGATTTTATCTATTTCATTATACCCTCTGACCCTTTTTTCTTATGGAAATTTATTTTTTGTTAGGTTGGTATGTCCAGATGAATTATAAATAATTTATCTAATTATATTTGTTTAATTTTCTATATTTTTATTATTTTATATGATATTTTTTATAAAATATTTTTATTTTATAATTTTGATAGTATGAGTATTTGTAGGTTAACAATAATCAAGAATTTGTTTTTATTTTTTATTATTTATTATTTAAGTTTTTTTATTATATAATATATATAATATAGTTTTTTTTATTTTTTGTTATCATTCTAAAGTTTCTACAAAATCTGTTAATTTTTTATAATCAAAAAGCACCAAATCAAGATTAAAATTCGTTCCATTGGAAATAAAGGTCTTGGAGTGAGTATTTCATTATAATAATCTTTAAATAACTTGTTCGATTATGTAATAAAAAATGAGGTTAATATCATATGAAAAATTATTTTGAAACGTATCTTGATAAAAAACGATTATTTGATAAAAAGAATATTTTACAAATAAATCATACTCCTAATAATATACCTCATAGGGATGAACAAATACAAGAGTTATCTCGTATATTGGCGCCTTCTCTCAGATTAGAAAAACCTTCCAACATTTTTTTATATGGTAAAACTGGGACTGGGAAAACATTATCTGCATTAAATGTTGTTCAAGATCTTAAAAAAGTTGCAGAAATTAAGAATATGCCTCTAGATATATTTTATGTTAATTGTAAATTAAAAAATGTTGCAGATACAGAATACCGTTTAGTTGCACATTTGGCTAGGGAGTTAGGTGAAGATGTACCAGTCACAGGATTACCTAGAAATGAAATTTATAAAAAATTATTTAATAAAATAGATACTGAAGAAAGATTAATTATACTTGTTCTTGACGAAATTGATCAGATAGTGAAAAAACAAGGTGATGAACTTTTATATAATTTAACTAGGATAAATCAAGAATTAAAAAAGGCACAGGTTTGTTTTGTAGGTATATCTAATGATCTTAGATTTACTAGCGATCTTGATCCTAGAGTTAAATCTTCATTAACAGAAGAAGAAATGAATTTTCCACCTTATAATGCAATTCAATTAAAAGATATATTGGAACAAAGGTCAAAATCTGCATTTAAAGAAGGGAGTTTGGGTAATGGTGTTGTTGAGAAGTGTGCAGCTTTAGCAGCCAGAGAACATGGGGATGCTAGGAGGGCACTAGATTTGTTAAGGATATCTGGCGAACTTGCAGAAAGAGAAGATGCTTCCCATGTTTTATTGAAACATGTTGACGATGCAGAAGAAAAAATAGACAAAGAAATAGTTGTTGATGCCATAAAAACTCTACCAAAACAATCACAAATAACTCTTTTATCGATTTTTAATTTATTTGAAAAAATTGATAAATTTTATACTAGTGATGTTTCAGAAGAATATCAAGATATTTGTAATAAATGTGGTTTAAAACCTCTAACTCATAGGAGGTTGTCTGATTTAATTGAAGAGCTGGATATGTTGGGAATTATAAGGACTAGAGTTATTAGTAAAGGTAGATATGGTAGGAAAAAAGAAATAGTAATGAATCTCCCTTCTACAAGTATTTCAAATATAATTGTAAAACTAAAAAATTGGTTAAACTTATGAAATCAGAAACTGTTCACTTTTTTCTGAAAAAAGGCATATTATTGAATCCTGATTTGTCAGAAAATTTAGATAGTGAAAATATGGAAGAATTGAACGATCTTTTTGAAGATTTTTCTAAATATTCGACTAATTCATTAATTTTAAATAATTCAATTTACAAATCTTTATGTTTAAAAAAAAATGAAGCTTTGAGTGTTCCAAATCATAATACTTCTAATTATCCAGTTATTATCACTAAAGAATATAATGAAGTTATAAAAAAGAAAGAAGTTAGCGATTTTACTCAACATTATAAGAAAAGATTCAATTTAATCAGTAAAATTTTACAATCTAAAAGAGGTTTAGAAAATTCAATCTCTATCCATAAAATTTTGAATAAGAGGCAAAGGGAGTCTGTTTCCTTAATAGGTTATGTTTCTAGTAAAAATATAACTAAGAACAAAAATATGATATTAACTCTTGAAGATCTTACAGGTTCAATCAAAGTAATCATCACTAAAGATAAAATTCCTTTATTTGAAGATGCAAATAATCTGTGTCTGGACGAGATCATAGGGATAAATGGATCTACTGGGAATAAAGTGGTTTTTGCAGATGATTTATATTTTCCAGATATACCAAAAAATGATGTTTTAAAAAAATGTGATGAAGAAGTATATCTTGCTGTAATTTCTGATGTTCATGTAGGTTCTACTATGTTTTTAGAAGATGATTTTTTAAAATTTATTAAATGGATCAATGGGACTGTTGGTAATTCTGAACAAAAAAATGTTGCTTTGAAAGTAAAGTATTTATTTGTTGTTGGTGATCTTGTAGATGGTGTTGGAATATATCCAAATCAAGATGACGAATTAAATATAAAAGATATATTCAAACAATATGATAAATTTGGAGAATTAATAAGTATGATAAGAAAGGATATTAAAATTATTATTTGTCCTGGAAACCACGATGCAGTTAGGATTGCTGAACCTCAACCTATATTAGATAAAGATTATATAAAAAATATATTAAATTTACCTAATGTTTTGTCTGTTACTAATCCTTCTTTTGTTAATATCCATTCTTCTCCAGGTTTCGAAGGTTTTGATGTATTATTGTATCATGGTTATAGTTTTGATTATTATATTAATAATGTCGGAATTATAAGGAATAATGGAGGATATGATCGTCCAGATCTTGTTATGAAATATCTTCTACAAAAAAGACATTTGGCACCTTCTCATGGTTCAACTTTATTTATCCCTGATCCTGATGATGATTTTTTAACTATAACCAAAGTTCCAGATTTTTTTCTAGCAGGGCATGTTCATAAGCCTGCTATCAATCAATATGGCAAAGTTACTAACATCTGTGGTAGTTGTTGGCAATCTAAAACTCCTTTTCAAGAAAAAGTAGGTCATAAACCAGAACCTTCTAAAGTTCAACTAGTTAATTTGAAAACAAGAGAAATAAAGGTGATGAATTTTGGAGAATGAACTTGCAAAAAGTGAGAGTATGAATCAATATTTTGAATATATTGATAAATATCTCCATCATGCATATGGTCTTGCCGAAAAAGCAAAAGAAAGAGGATATGATCCTACTTCTATAGTCGAAATTCCTGTTGCTAAGAATATGGCTGAGAGAGTTGAAAAATTAGTTAGTATTCTAGCTCCTGAGATAATAAATAAAGGTATTCCCAAAAGGATTCTTGAGCTCGAAAAAGAGTATGGTAAACTTGATTGGAGAGTTGCTTTTTCTATTTCATTAGAAGTTGCCGAAGAAAAATTTTGTAAATTTGAAAGTAAAATTAAAGCTATTGAAACTGGAATAAGGATAGGTTTTGCTTATGTTACTGTAGGTGTTGTTGCTAGTCCTGTAGAAGGGTTTACAGAATTAACTTTGAATAAAAGAAAAAATGATTCAAAGGAGTATTTCTGTTTACATTTTTCTGGACCTGTTAGAAGTGCAGGAGGTACTGCAGCTTCTGTATGTGTTTTGCTTGCAGATTATATTCGAAAAAAATTGGGGTATTCTGCTTATGATCCTAGTGCAAATGAAATTAAAAGGGCATCTACAGAGTTAAGAGATTATCATGAAAGGGTAACCAATCTCCAATATTTTCCTTCTGCCGAAGAAACTGAATTTTTTGCAAGTAAAATACCTATACAGATAGATGGTGATCCAACTGAAGAAATGGAAGTTTCAAATTATAAAGATCTGTCTAGAATAGAAACAAATAGGATTAGGGGAGGGTTTTGTTTAGTTATGGGCGAGTGTTTAGCTCAAAAAGCTGCAAAAGTTTCTGCACAACTTTCTAGATGGGGTAAGGATTTTGAGATGGATGATTGGGAATTTATTCATGAATTTGTTAAATTACAAAAAAAGATTAAATCTGGTAAACAGGCAGAAAGTAAGAGTGATTCTATCATTTCTGCAGATTATACTTTTATTAAAGATCTTGCTGCAGGAAGGCCAGTTTTAACTTATCCTGGACAGTATGGTGGATTTAGACTGAGATATGGTCGTGGGAGAAATACTGGATTAAGTTCTGCAGCTATACATCCTGTAACTATGAAGGTTTTAGATGATTTTATAGGTGTTGGAACCCAATTAAAGATGGAACGTCCAGGAAAAGGGACTGCTTTGGGGTCTTGTGATAGTATTGAAGGTCCTATTGTTAAACTTAAAAGTGGAGAGGTTCTTTTTTTAGAAACTCTTGAAGATTTTGACAAATTTAAAAAAGATATAGACAAAATCCTTTTTCTTGGAGATATCCTAATTAGTTATGGTGATTTTTTTAATAGGGCTCATCCTTTAGTTCCTCCAGGATATTGCGAAGAATGGTGGGTGAAAGAACTACGAAAGAAAGAAAGTATTCCTGAAAAAATCTCTGAATTGTCAGGCGTAGATATTCCACTCATAAAAAGATTATTCAACGATCCTATAAAATCTAAAATTGATATATCTGATGCAATAAAATTATCTAAAAAATTGAATATTCCTCTTCATCCAAAATATACATTTCATTGGAATGATTTAGATCAAAAGCAATTTTTATATTTGTTAGATTGGTTAACAAAATCTGTAATTAATAGGGCAGATAGAAAAATAATATTTCCAGTATTTAATGTTGAAAATGAATTTAATGCCAAGGAGATATTAGAGATTTTGGGTGTACCTCACAAATATGTGACAAAAGAACATATAGTTATTGAAGGAGACTGGGCAGTTTCTTTTTTAGTTAGTTTGGGTCTTGAAGATGACGAAACTAGTTTGAAAAAACTTATTGAAAAAGTTTCAGGAACAAAAAACATTCTTGAAATATTAAATAAAGTAATTAGTATAAAATTAAGAGATAAAACTGGCACGATTATAGGTGCTAGAATGGGTAGGCCAGAAAAAGCAAAAATGCGTAAATTAACAGAGAGTCCTCATGTATTATTTCCTGTCGGTGAAGAAGGCGGCAGATTAAAAAGTTTTGAATCTGCCATAGAAATTGGATCTATCAAATCTAAATTTCCATCATTCTTTTGTACTGCTTGTAATTCTGAATCTATATATTTAAATTGTCATAAGTGTGGTTCAAAAACTGAAAAAAAGTATTATTGTTGGCAGTGTGACAAACTTTATGATTCTGAGTTTTGTAAATCGCATGAGATTCCTCTAAAAGCTTATCAAAAAAAGAAAATAAATATACATGAATATTATAATGAGGTTAGGAAAAAATTATCTTTAAATTCAATGCCTTCTTTAGTAAAGGGAGTCAAGGAATTATTGACTAATTCTTGTATTCCCGAGAATCTAACTAAAGGTATCTTGAGATCTATTCACAATTTATTTGTGAATAAAGATGGGACTATAAGGTATGATATGACCGAACTTCCAATTACTCATTTCAGACCTTCTGAGATAGGTACTAGTATTGAAAAATTAAAGGAGATTGGTTATGAATTTGATATTTATGGTGAGCAATTGAATGATCATGAACAGCTTGTCGAGATAAAACCTCAAGATGTAATTCTTCCTGCTTGTGATGTTTCTTCTGAAGAGAGTGCAGATACCGTATTTTTTAGGATTGCAAATTTTATAGATGATTTATTAGAAAAGTTTTATGATTGTGATAAATTTTATAATTTAAAATCTAAGGAGGACCTAGTTGGCCATTTAATTATAAGTCTTGCACCTCATACATCTGCCGGGATTGTTGGTAGAATAATTGGGTTTTCTAATACTCTTGGATGTTATGCACACCCTTTATGGCACAGTGCTCAAAGAAGAGATTGTGACGGAGATGAGAATGGAGTAATGCTGTTAATGGATGGCCTAATTAATTTTTCTAAACATTATTTACCTCAAAGAAGAGGTTCTACTCAAGATGCCCCTCTAGTCTTAACTTCAAAATTAATTCCAACCGAAGTAGATGATATGGTTTTTGATATGGATATGGTTTCTGAATATCCTCTTGAGTTTTATGAAGCTTGTATGAATTATAAAATGCCTCATGAAATAAAAATGGAACAACTTGCAGACAACCTTGAAACTGAAAAACAGTTTGAAAAATATTGGTTTACTCATGATACTTCATCAATAAATAAAGGTGTAGTTTTCAGTGCTTACAAATCTTTACCAACAATGCAAGATAAGGTTCTTGGTCAAATGTTTTTGGCTGAGAAGATAAGGGCAGTTAAGGCATCAGATGTTGCAGGATTAGTAATAGAAAAACATTTCATTAGAGACATAAAAGGTAATCTTAGAAAGTTCTCTATGCAAAAATTTAGGTGTGTTGGATGTAATGAGAAATATAGGAGACCTCCTTTGGTTGGAAAATGTTCTAAATGTGGAGGTAAAATAATTTTCACAATTTCAGAAGGTTCTGTTAAGAAGTATTTGGCACCTTCTTTAGGATTAGCAGAAAAATATAATTTGCCAGATTATTTAAAACAGACATTAAATCTAACGAAGAATAGAATAGATAGTGTTTTTGGAAGAGATCCAGAAAAACAAGAAGGTCTCAGTACATGGTTTGAAAATTAAATCATAGTATGAAATATAATATTACTGGCAATAATAAACATCCCATCAAATGATTTCTTCCTATTCCTAATTTTACTGGTAACATTCCAGTAAATGTAGAAATTAATAATATTAATAATCCTGTAAATTGACTAGATATAAAGAATACCATTAATATGATTAATGAGATGACCGAAATTATTAATTTTTGATAATTAATTTTTGACATAATATTGGCAAATATTTTTGCTATCTTGATCGTTAGTAATGTTGCAATGCTACCTACAACTAACGAGACTCCAAAAAAGATTATTAGTTCATTTATTGTGATCTTCTCCATTATTTTCGAAATTGTTATTACTGCACCATTTCTTGCTTTGTCTATTATGTAGAGTGCTAAAAAACTTAATACCATATTCAGTGTATTTAAACTTCCAACTAATATCAAAAATCCTCTATCTGTTATTTTTTTGTAAAATGATGATCCTATTATTGCTGCTTGAGCAGGGCCTAATCCTGGAAGAAAAGAACACAATCCTCCTGCAATGAGTGAACAACTCATCACTTTTGATAATTCTTTTTTATTAATATTTGGAAAGGTTATTTTTTGAATTGGTATTTTTGCTTTTTCAGATAGACTTATTATTAATGTGCTTGTTCCAAATAATCCAGATAATAAAGGAAACAAAGGGTTTGTTAAATTTGCAAAATTCAATGTGGTTATTCCTAACACACCAGATGTTAAAAACATTATTAGTGCCCACATCTTAGATTTTCTTTCTTTCAGAATTAAGAAAGCTGAGGAAGTTATTAGAATTAATGCCATCCATTTTTTTAAGGTTGCATATATTGTTATAATAATCATTGAAATTATTGGTGCTAAGATTATTGCCAAAATTAATGCTAAAAAACTTCCAATCAAGGTTAACATTACAGCCTCATAACCTTTCCCTTGGAGCAATAATTTGTGCCCAGGTAGTACAGATAGTACTGTGCTTGATTCTGGTGCTCCTAAAAATACTGAAGGTATGGTGTCAAGAAAAGTGTGTGTGATTGACATAGAGATGATAAAAATTGATATCATCAATGGTGAAGTAAATAATAGTAATGAAGGGGAAGAACTCAAAATTAACAATGCTACTAAGTTTATGTGTATTCCTGGAATGAGGCCTGTGAATATTCCTGCAAAAATACCTATCATAATTGCTATTATTATTTCTATTAACATATAATTTGAGAATATCTAAGGAAATAAAAAGATAATTGGACTATAATATGTTAAATGATAATCCTTATATACTTCCTAATTACTATTTAGTAGTGATTTAACCTTATATTAAATAGGGTTTGGGAGAAATATAAATGAAATTTAAAACAATAACAAAAACAATTATACCTTACATTATAGCTGGAGGGATAGCTTTACCTCTTATTGCTGGCGCTAAATCTGATAATGTTGAACCGTATTCAGATTATTTAGAATTAATGGATGCGTATACTACTGGGCAAACTGAATTAGAAGACTGTAATGAAGATTATAGTGCACTTAAACAAGATTTCGAAGAAAGTTCAACAGAATATTCTACAAAATTAAAAGAATATGAGGCGACTATTGAAGGATTAGATTCTACTGTGTCAAGTCTAAGGGATAGTATTGGTGTTCTTGAGCAGAAACTATTGAATGAATCTGAGTTGAGAAAAAAAGCAGAGAATAAAAAGTTCTTAGGTATTTTTTAATACTTAAGTTCAGAATAATTTTATGAGTTCTGCTTCGATCTCCAATTTATTTTTATATTCCATTATATTTCCATAAACTTCTATGATATTCCCCTTTTTTAATTCTATATCTTCTTCCTTAAATGCAATTATTGTAATATTCCCTGTAGTATCTTTTAATCCTAAAATTAATAGTCCTGGTGTATTTGTTACAGAATAGACTTCTCCTTTAACTTTTATTTTTTTGTCTATGTCTTTTTTTGAAATCTCTGAAATATTAGATTCGGAAATATCTACTCTTTCTGATATAAACATTATTAGGAAAATTCCCACAATTGTACAAATTATTGATAGTTTAAGTAAAGTTTTTTCTTCCATATACTTCTGGTAGAAGATAAAAATTTATAAAGTATTTTACTTTCACATATTTAATGAAATTTTCTAAAAAAAAGAAGGTGTTAGATAGTTCTCTGACTGACGATAATCGTAAGTTGCGTGAAACTGTTATTCATTTAAGGTCAGAATTAAATAAATTTAGAAATCCTCCATTATTACTTTGTGATGTTGTAAATATTATGGGTGAGAAGGCAGTAATTAGATTATCTAATGGGAATCAATTTTTAGTAAATGTGTTTAGTAGTGTAAGGGGAAATCTTAAGCCTGGTGATAGTGTATTAGCAGAACAAAAAACTTTGAATATAGTTGAAAAAGTCGGTAGTTCTAAACATTTTGCTGTTGAAAATTTTATTAAGATTGAAAATCCAAATGTTTTGTGGAACAAAATTGGAGGATTGAATGAACAGATTAGGGAAATACAAGAAGTTGTCGAACTTCCTCTTAAAAATCCGAAATTATTCAAGGATATTGGAATAATTCCACCAAAAGGAGTTTTGTTACATGGTTCTAGTGGTACTGGTAAAACTCTTCTTGCAAAAGCTATAGCCTCTAGTACCAATTCCAGTTTTATCGAAGTTGTAGGATCTGAATTGGTTCAGAAATTTATAGGAGATGGTGCTAAGTTAGTTAGAGATATGTTTAAGTTAGCTAAGGAAAGAAGTCCTTCTATTATTTTTATTGATGAAATTGATGCAATTGCTTCAGAAAGATTAGATAGTGGGATGTCTGGAGAAAGAGAAGTTCAGAGAACCCTTATGCAATTATTGGCAGAAATAGATGGATTCGATAATCTTGGAAATGTTAAAATTATAGGTGCAACAAATAGGTTTGATATTTTAGATCCTGCAATTTTAAGACCTGGAAGATTTGATAGATTAATTGAAGTCCCATTGCCTAATAAATTTGGAAGATTAGAAATTTTCAAGATTCATTCTAAAAATATGAAATTAAAAAAAGTATATTATGAGGATCTGGATAAACTATTAGATGGCTTTTCTGGTGCAGAAATACGGGCTCTTTGTACAGAAGCAGGCTATTTTGCTATTCGAGAAAAGAGAAAATATGTAAAACAAGAAGACTTTTTACTGGCAGTGGATAAATTAGTTCAGATGGATGATAGTAGTGCTCATTTAGGGATGGTAGGTTAGAATGAGTGATGGATTATTGTTCCTTTTATCTATTATAGGATTATTCGCACTTTATTGGGTTTTGTTTGGAGAGAGTAAATACAGGGACCAATTTAAAAAATGAGATTATTTGTTGCTGCAGAGTTACCTCAAGAAATAAAAAATGAATTATATGCCTTACAAAAAAGTTTTAGTCCAAATCTTGCTAAAATTAAATGGGTCAGTAAGAAAAACTTACATTTAAGTTTAAAATTTCTCGGAGAAGTTGATAGTGAAGATCTCGAAAAGATTAAAGTCCGATTAAATTCTATTAAGTTCGAACAGTTTAGTGTAAGTTTATCTGATCTTGAAACTTTTAATAATTCAAAAATTTTATGGCATGGTATTTCTCCCAAGGACAAAGTTATAAAATTACAACAAAAAATTGATGAAGAGTTATTAGATATTTTTAATAGTGATCAAAAGTTTTCACCACATATAACTCTCGGCAGGGTAAAACTTATTAAAAAAGAAAAAGAGTTTCTGGATTCTTTGAAAAATGTGACTATCAAACCTTCCAAATTTGAGATCAAACAATTCAAATTACTGGAAAGCAAATTAACTAAAGATGGTCCGATTTATGCCATTATTGGGGAATTTAACAAATAAATTTATATATCTATAAAATTATGTTGAGAGTCATGTTTAAACATAAATCTTACATAGGGTTATTTGTTATTTTAGTTATTTGTATAATCTCTTTAGCTTTTTTTATGTTTTGGGACAAAGGTAGTCTTGTTCGTGCACCAACAGAACCTATGCCTGGATGTGTTGTTGTTAATGATAATGGTGATCCTGACAACTCCATAGATATTGTTTTCCTTGGTGCAAATTATGATTCTGTTGATGAATTTATTAGTGATACTTATGTTTGGTCTGATGCATTAATGTCTGTAGAGCCATATACTAAATATTCTGATAGGTTTAATTTTTTCAGAATAGAAAATTTTAGTGATTATGGTTGTGAATGGGATGAAGGTTATATACTTTGTAATACTGGAAAGGTTATCCGTGCCTCTTCTATTTGTCCTCATGATTATTTTGTTGTTTTGACAGATATTGAAGGGGAAGAGACTCTAGCATACTGGCTAAGATCTAGTTATTATCAAAAAGTTTCAGCAATAAATACTGCAGATGATAAATTAGTTATAGCACATGAAGCAGGTCATGCGTTTGGAAATTTTGCGGAAGAATATGCTGAAGAAGGTTTAAAAATTTGGTGGGATGCACCTAACTGTGATTCTGAAATTGAAATTTGTCCTAAGTTCGATGAAGTTAATGGTACTAGTTGTATACAAGGGTGTACAAATTTCCAATATTCTAGGTCTGTAGAAGAAGGAATCATGAGAGATTATTGGGTTAGAGGGGGAAAAACCTATGGGGCATTTGACGAATATATCTTGGAGCAATTTATATTGGGTAGTACTAATCCTGCATTGGAAGATAATTTGACTGTGCCTGAATCTGTTTTGATTATAGACATTAGTTGTGATGGCAAAAATTGTACGATTGATAATGTCGAAGAAAGCACAGGTTTTTCTGATGGAAAAAATAGTTTTGTTGATGAAAGTGATTTATTGAAACTTGTTGTTAATGGTAGTATAGGAGAAAGTAGAACAAAAGTTGGAAGTTCTACTAAATTATTCACAGAAACAAAAGAAAAAGGAGTATTACAAGTTTCAGATTTTGAACAAATTTATATTATTAAAAATCCTGGGACCTTTGGAGAGAATATTTCTCTTGAATTATATGATGAAAATAATAATCTAATTAGTTTGTACGATTATGTTGTGAAAGGTGTTTCTTCTGTACCTGGTCCGGGAGGAGATATTACTATTCCTTCAGTTTCTTAATTTTCGTAGATTTCATCTAAAATTTCTCGTATGTTTTTTGCTTTTTTTGGTCCTAATTTCTCTACAGATTCTAATTCTTCTTTAGATGAATTTATTATTTTTTTAACAGTTTTAAATTTTTTAAGAATTGATTTTGCTAGTGTAGGGCCAATTCCTGGCAATGATTCTATAATAAATTCTTGTTGTTCTTTTGTCATTACTGGTTTTTTCTCAATTCTAGTCCCAAATGATGTGTTGCTAGTCTGTTGCTCTCTTTTTGCTATCGTTCTTATTAATTCTGCAGTTTCTTTAAAATTTTGTGTGTGTATTATAGGTATCCTATAAGATACTGCTATTGTTGCTAGCATGCCTCTTATTGCATTTGGATGGATGTTCCTTATTGAATATATATCTTCATTCCCTTCAATTATTAGAATAGGTCTTTCAAAATTTTCTTTTAAATCTTTTAATTGTAATAATAATCTTTTATCTATTATCGAATTAACAAAATCTTCAGAAGTTTTTCTTTCTATCCCTACCCTATTTGAAACTATAAAATCTGCACTTTTAAGAGATTTTACAGTGAGATCTAATCCTAATTCTGATAATTCTTTGAGAATACTTGATCCTTGTTCACGAGAATCTGCATAAATCTTAATATCTTCTTTTTTTGTATAGGGTTCTAGTTTTTGTTGTTCTGTAAGGTTTAAATTTCCTCTTAATTCTTTTAATGCAGCATACATCCTTTTTTCTTTATGTACTGAGGCCCAATGATATACTTCATCTCTTGTATTTTTTGTTATTAATACTTTGACCTTACCTTTTTCTAATCTTGCAGTACGTCCCCTACGTTGGATGCTCCTTATTGCAGAAGGAACAGGTTCATAAAATATTACCAATTCTACTTTTGGAATGTCTAAACCTTCTTCACCTATAGATGTCGAAATTAAACAGTTATATATGCTGTCTTCAAAGTCTTTTATTATTTGAACTTGTTCTTTTTGTGTTAGTCCAGTACCTTTTTTCTTTAATTGACCAACAAATAATTTAGGATTTATTCCATCTATTTTTTTTAATTCTCCTTCAATCTTTTTTGCAGAATCTCGATATTGATTAAAAATTATGATTCTAGTTTCAGGATTATCTTTTAATTCTTTTTTTATTATATTTTTCAATTCTATTTCTTTTGGGTGTTCTATTTTAGAATCACACATCTTCTTGGAGAGTATAAAAGCTGATTTTATATTCAAATCTTTAGTAAGGTTTTTTGCAGATTTTGTTTTATTCTTTCCAGTTCCATCAAATATTGATTTTAGATAAGTGTATAGGGATTCTGCACCTTGAGTTTCTATTAATTCAATTGCATGTCCGATTTTTATTGCTTCTGCTGAACAACTTATTGATTTGAATACTTCAAAATCTCTCTGGCCTCTTGCTATTTCTCCTTGTAGTGAAGACATCACTTTCAACAATTCTTTTTTTGATAATTTTGTTGTTGTTCTAATATATCCAAATTTTTTCAATTCTTCTAGTCTTTGAGTGTATGCATTTTCTAAAAATAGTTTTATTTCTTTAAAATTTTCAGGTAGGTTAACTTTTATCCATTCAGTATCTACTTCTTGGATATATTTTTTTACATCAGGATCTTTTTCTGTTCTTACTTCTATTTCTTTTATGTATAGATTTTTACATACTTCCTTAATTTTTTCTAAATCTGATCCTGGAGAAGCAGTTAATCCTATAATTCTTGCATCTTTTGATTCTCTTATGTATCTTTTTGCTAACCAAGTATATGAATAATTTTGCACTGCCCTATGTGCTTCATCAATTACTAATAATGAAGTATTCTTAAAATTAAATGTATTATTTATTACATCATTTTCTATAGTTTGAGGGGTACTTATGACAATCTTTGCTTTTTTTGAGATTTCTTCTCTTTTTTGTGGAGCAATTGCCCCTGTAAATAAAAATATATCTTCAATATTTGTACACTCTTTAAATTCTTCATAAATTTGATTTGCCAAAGGTTTTGTAGGAGTTAAGAATAATATATTTGATCCTTTGTGAGTATTTAATCTATTTATTGCTACTAAAATTGCAGTTTTAGTTTTTCCCATTCCTGTAGGTAATGCTACTAGGGTGTTTTTATTTGAACAACTTTCCAATATTGTTTCTTGATATAGTCTCGGTTCAAAATTTTTTATAGAATGTCGATTCATAAATTTGATATTTATTATTTCTTTATAAATTATTGTGCCGTGTATGACAAAATTAAGAATTTGTTTTGTATAAATAGCCTATAAATAATGTTATTGAAGTTAATAACCCCAAAAAGATTATACTTATCAAGTTTATATCTGGCGAATTCATTAATATTGTTGAAACTATAATAAAGATTGCAGAAAATACATATAATGGGAGTGATCCAAAAAAGATTTTTGCACCATCTAATTTTGATAGAGGTATCATTGAGTAAAGTGCAAGGAGATAATTCATTTCTATAAATGGTTCAAATCCTGGAAGTGAAAGTGATTTAAATATTAATGCTAGTAAGATATATGTCATTGGTCCTGCTAATGCAATTATTGCAGTTTCAAATTCTGTGATTCTTGCATATTTTTTACTAACTCTTTTTAGAATTACTTCTTTTGCTTGCGAAGTTCCAGTTATCATTAATTTTATGTAACCTATTGATAAAAATACTGTAATTAAGGGCAAGATTATTCCTATGTAAATCGATTTTATCTTTTTGTTGAAGATTTTTATCGGAAATTTTGCACTTTTTGTAATTCCATATTTTTTAATTTGCCATAGTTGATATTCTGTTTCACAACCTTTTCTTCTTGCTATAATCTTTCTTACTGATTCTCCGATAATAAGGGTTAATGCTGCAAGTATAGTTAGCCTTAGCCAATTTACTATTGTAAAATTATTATAAGAAAATATGAATCCAATTATTAAAGTCGATATAAAAATGTGTTTTATTTCAGTTTTTTTGAAAAATTTATTTTTTGGCATTTTTTATATATTTTATTATGCTGTCTTCATGACCTGCACCTACTATTGCTAATATCTTCTTATCCGGATAACTATTAATTAATGTATTTAAATTTTTTGCCAATATTTTGTCCCTTTCTTTAATGAGTACCTTATATATTGAAGGATATCTCTTTTTTACAATCATTATTAATTTTTTAATGAATTTTTTATCTGGCACTTTTGTTAGATCTATTTCTTTTATTTGTTTTTTGAACAAACCTGCACCTAATATATCTATTGCAAATCTCATTTTTTCTTTAATCGTTAGTTCTTCTGATAATCTTTTTAGGGTTATTCTTATATCCTGATCTATCAAACTTATTTTAGTATTATTTTTCTTTGCTAGTTTGAGTGCCTCTTTCATTTCGGCACCAGGTTCCATTCCTACTAGTTTCCCCATCTTTTTTTCAGCTACTGCACCAATTATATTGAAGATATATCCTGTCAGTCCTATGCTTCTTATGTCTTTTAATGATTTTTTTCTTTTTTTGGGATTGAGAATTAGATATAATCTTATTTGGTCTAGTTCGAGTGCAATTATATCGGGTTCTATTTCTGAAAATGCAGTTTTTACATCGTTTACACTTTCTTTTGCAATATGTGAAGACCCTATTAAAAATAAGTTTTCAATTTTCAACATATAGTAGAAAGATATATAAAGTTTAAAAGACTTCTGTTTGATACTCTAGAAGGAGGGGTTAATATGTTAAAAACTAAACAAATAAATGATATTTATGATATGGAAGTCTATACCGATTCAGGAGACTATTTCGGAGATATTGAAGAATCTATTTTGACAACTAATAAAATTTTTGGATGGAGGGTTAAAGCAACTAAGAGGTCATACCTTTCAAAAATACTTGGTGGAGCTAAGGGAGTAATCATACCTCATCAGTTAGTTAAGGCAATAGGGGATATAGTTATAATTAGTAAGGCTGCAGTACCTGTCCACGAAGAAGAAAGTCAGCTTGAAGAAGTATAGAAAAACCATAACGTTTAAATACTTTTAATTTCTTTATCTATCTAATGGTATCAACTTTACAACAATCGATTGAATTCCTTAAGGACTTCGGAATGTTTGATGTAGTACTTCCGTTCTTACTTGTTTTTGCAATTGTTTTTGCAGTTTTAGAAAAAACTATGATCCTTGGAAAAGAAGGTAATGCTGGAACAAAGAAAAATCTAAATGCAATTGTTGCTCTTGTCATGGCTTTGATAACTGTGGCAACAAATCAAGTTGTTAGTGTTATTAATGAAGCTTTACCGAATATAGTTCTTTTGGGAGTTGTTTCAATTTCATTTTTATTACTGGTAGGTATGTTTTTAAAAACTGGAGAGTTTGATTTGCATGAAAAATCTAAAAAATGGTTTATGTTTGTTTTATTCTTAATGTTTTTAGGAACAGTTTTTATTTTTGCTAGTGCTATTGGTATTGATGGGGTTAGTATGCTCGATAGATTCTTTTCATGGATAGGTGGGGCAATAGGAACATCAATTGTAGCACCTCTTGTATTCTTAGTAATAGTTGTTGGAACTATCTATCTTGTTGTAAGAGATTCCGCTAGTCCTGGAGATGGTGGGGGCTAAATGGTTAATTTTCATCAAATCTATTATCAACTACAAAGTTCTGGGATGTTTGAATATCTTTTACCTTTCTTATTAATTTTCATCATCATTTTTTCTGTTCTTGAGAAAACATTTATACTTGGAGTTAAAAAGAGTGAGATGCAACTGAATCCTACTCCTCCTCCTGCTAATGTTGAAGTTAAATATCCTAAAACTGATATGAATATGGTTTTTTCAATGGTACTCTCTTTGATAGTTATAGCAAATACTGAAATAGTTAGTATAATTAATAATTATGTTTCTAAAATGGGTCTTGTAATGGTCCTTGCACTTATATGTATGCTTGCAGTAGGATTATTAAGTGGATCTCATAAAAACCTTCCAATTACTGCTGCTGCGATTATTGCAATACTTGCAGCGATGTGGTCATTAGTACCTTATCAATACGGTAGTATGTTTGGATTCTCTAACTGGTTTTATATAGGTACTGATACTTATGTTGCGTTTACAGGTCTAGCAATTGTAGTAGGACTAATCTATTATGTTAGAAGAAGTTCTTCATCAGGATCATAATATTTCTTAAATTTAATTTTTCTGATTTAGATAATATTATAAAGAAAAGAAAATAGTTTTATTATAGAAAATGGCACCAGATATATCTATATTAAATAATTTTTTACCGTTATTCGTATTTGTCTTAATATTTGTTTTCTTATATGCTATTCTTGAAAAGACTAAACTTCTTGGAGATAGTAGTAGATTTAATTTTCTTGTTAGTTTATGTATTGCTGTAATGTCCATGTTTTCTGGTAGTTCTACAGAATTAATTTTGGCAGTTTTACCGTGGTACATATTTTTAATGTTCTTTTTATTATTATTATTTACCTTGTTTATGTTTTTTGGTGTTGATGCGAAAGATGTATGGCCAAAAGTTGGTGGACAAACTACTGTTTTCATTGTTATGATAATTGCTTTAATTGTTAGTATAACTAAAGTATTTGGTCCTGTTTTTACACCTTATGCTGTAGAAGGGACTAGTAATGTATTTAGAACAATTTTTCACCCAAGAGTTGTTGGGGCATTCTTCATACTATTAATTGCATCTTTACTAATAAAAAATATCTCAGAGAACGTTTAAGAGTTATTTTTTCTTTTTTAGTTCTTCAGTTATTTTTGAAAGTTCTTTGATGTTCTTTGTCATAGGCGCGATAATTTTTTCTAATACTTTTTCTATCGCTTGCATTTCTGCCCCAACATCTTTTATACCTTCTCCATATTCGTTTACCTTTCCCATTACTGCAGTCTGAAGGTTGTCGAATCTTTGTTGAGTTCTCAACACTTCTTGTTTTATAGAATGAACATCAGTGTTTGTTTTTTCTTTCCACTTATGTATATCTCCAATGTTTTGCAATAGTTCTTCCCATTTTTCTTTTACAACAGATTCTGCTATTTCTTCTACCATCTCATAACTGGCCCTCTCTATTGGTTGAGATTGAGGCGCCATCATTTGTTGTGTGGGAGGCATTGAATTTTCTTGAGGAAGTTGCATAGGTGTCTCTTGTGTCGAAGGTGTTGGACTTGGTGCACTTGATAATCCTAAAGGGATTCCCTTTGTTTCAGGAGGACCTATAGGAGTCTGAGGTGGTAATCCTGCACCAAGACTTGTAGAAATTGCTTCTTGCTTAATGTTTGTTTGATCTATTGCCCCAGAAATTTGTTCATGAGTATAAGCTTTGTCTTTTAGTTTTCCTATTATTTGTTCGTTTGTTAATCCAGATTTTTTCATTTCTGCAACTTCATTTACTGGAACTTTTTTTACGTTTTCTTTTTGGTTCAACATTCTTTATCCTCTTTTTTTCAATAATTTCTTCAACTTCTTCTTGTGTTACAAAGTTAAATGGGTCCCACATGTTAATATATTTTTCTAAAACTTTTAATTGCTCTTTTCGCACAAAATTTTCCATTTCTTGTACTAAGTGTCTAACTGTTTCTTTTATAGTAAATATATCTTGCTTCATATCTCTCATATCTTCATTCAATGTTTTTAATTCGACATTTGTTCGTTTATAATGGTCTATCATATTTTGATTCATCACAAACATTCTTTCTCTTGTCGAACTATAACGTCCCTCTAAAATCCTTAACCTATTGGTTAGTTCCATAAGTGTATTATATGGATTTTGGGGTTGTTGTGGTTGATTTTGTGGTTGATCCATTTTCTATTGAAGCGAAAACTATTTTAATTTAAGAATTTATAGGTTTGATTAGTAATAAAAGTTATGTTATTTTCGTTGAGTGGTAATATGGGTGTATATAAGAAAAAAATTGAACCGGGTGAGTATGAGATTATTCAAGAAGGTCGGGTCGATGTAATGAAAATAAATTGTATTGGGACCTCTTATCCTCCGTCTATTGAAGATAGTAACCTCTGTATGTTAAATGTCATAAACAAGATTATAGGAGTTCCTAGCGTAGATAGAATAATTCTTTCTGCCGAAAAGAATTATCAATATAGCTCCGAACATACTTCTATCTTAAGAGAGGTTGCAAATCTCTATGTATATCTGGTAAAGCAAAAAAAAGTTTTGAGTTTTGCTAATAGGGGTTTAACTTTAGAATATATTCAAGCATATGGTTCAAGATTTTCGGATTTGCAATATGTTGTAACTAATCTTATAAAGAGTGACCCTATTGGTGCATATGTTGAATTAAAACGATTAATAAGAGAACAAAAACTTAGATTATCTAAAATTCGTTTTAAAGAGTTGGCTAGAGATGAAACAATTTATCTTGGAATCTTAACAGATATATTTGATTTATTAAATAAGACTAAATTAATTTCGGCAATCAAAACTTATGTTGATGGTCATGAAATTGGTGATAGAAGATTATACAAATCGGTATTTAGGCCCCTAATTTCTCCTAATTTTATGTTTACTCGTTTGATGTCAGATATTCCTTTGGACGGTGTTGAGGTTGATGCTTATGGGCTAGATAAAGAGAGTAATGTTGTTATTTTTGAAACTCCAAAAGATATAAAATTACTTTATCATTTAAATCCTCCTGAGTTTAATTTGTCTAATGATAAGACCGAATTATTAGATCTTGCTAGATCTGTATTGGCAGAACATAAACCTCGTAGCGAGGAGTTTGTTGATCCAGATAAAATGAGACAAACATTCTATAATGTTGGAAGAGATTTATTATTGGATTTAGTTGAACATAAAGGTTATGATCTAGAGTATAATGAAGTTGAAGAGTTAGCAAAGATTTTGGTTAGATATACTGTTGGATTTGGATTGATTGAAGTTCTATTAATGGATAGTAAAATTCAAGATGTTGTAATCAATGGTCCTATCGGGGAAACTCCAATTTATATTGTACATCAAGATCATGGTGAGTGTGTTACTAATATAATCCCTAGTAGGGAAGATGGAGAGAGTTGGGCTACTAAATTCCGAATGATTAGTGGTAGGCCGTTAGATGAAGCTAATCCTGTTTTAGATACTCAGTTATTTGTTCCAGGCGGTCAAGCAAGAGTTGCAATTATTTCTAAACCTTTAAACCCCTTAGGTTATGGTTATGCATTTAGGAGACATAGAGAACACCCTTGGACTCTTCCATTATTTATTAATAATAAGATGATTAATTCTCTTGGTGCAGCATTACTAAGTTTTGCAATTGATGGAGGTAGGACTATGTTAATTGCAGGAACAAGAAGTAGTGGAAAAACTTCACTGTTAGGTTCTTGTTTGGTAGAAATAATGAGAAAGTATAGAATTATTACAATTGAAGATACATTAGAGTTACCTGTAAGATCTATGAGAAATTTAGGTTATAATATCCAACCTCTTAAAGTTAGGGCAGCTTTATCTGAGGGAGGTTCTGAAATGTCTGCTGAAGAAGGAATCAGAACTAGTTTAAGATTGGGGGATAGTAGTTTAATAATCGGAGAGGTTAGAAGTAAGGAGGCACTTGCATTATATGAAGCTATGAGAGTTGGCGCATTGGCAAATGTTGTTGCAGGAACTATTCATGGAGGAAGCCCATATTCTGTTTTTGATAGGGTTGTTAATGATCTTGGTGTTCCTCGTACAAGTTTTAAGGCAACAGATTTAATTATTGTTGCTAACCCTATAAAATCTCCAGATGGCCTACATAAGATTAAAAGAGTTCTTAGTATAACTGAGATTAGAAAAGATTGGGAAGAAGATCCTCTGAAAGAAGGTGCATTTGTAGATTTAATGAAATATAATGTTGAAACCGATCAGCTCGAACCTACAGATAATTTAATAAATGGAGATTCTGAAGTTATAAAAGGAATAGCTAGTACAGTTAGAGAGTGGGTAGGCGACTGGGATGCTGTTTGGAATAATATTGAACTTAGGGCAAAAATAAAACAAAGGTTGGTTGATTATTCAAATAAAATAGGAAGACCTAGTTTGTTAGAAGCAGAGTTTGTTATTGATTCAAATGATCAATTTCATAAAATTTCCGACAGAGTTTTAAGAAAAGTTGGAAAGTTAGATAGCGACAAAATCTATTTTCAATGGAATGAGTGGCTAAAAAAAGAGATAAAAATTGAGGGGTGAATGAATGCCTGTATCTGATAAAGAAATTCAGGATATACTAAATAAGTATAAATCTAAACTTGATAGTAAGGTAATCAATGAAGAGGTTGAAAATTTTGAACCTAGTTCTGAGTTTTCTAAAGAGTATGATCAATTCAAAAAAGAATATGTTGCAAATAAAGTTTCTTTTTATGAAAAATGGTGCGCTATTGCAGAGAGTGTTATAAAAGTAAATCCTTCTAAGAAAGATCAAGAAAAATTAGAGAAAAGTATAGAATTTGCACATTTGAATATTACTCCTAGCAGTGCTGCAAGTTTCTCAATGTTTGTAGCAAGTATTTTTCTTTTGGTAGCAGTTTTAATAGGAGTTATAGGATTTTTTGTTTTTAATGATACTTCAGTATTACTTATTTCATTTTTATTTATCTTATTGGCATTAGTTTCTCTGAAATTCTTAACAAATATCCCTATGCGTTTTGCAGATAAATGGAGACTTCAGGCAAGTAATCAAATGGTTTTGTGTATTTTATATATTGTTATTTATATGAGACATACTTCAAATCTTGAAAATGCTCTTAAGTTTGCTGCAGAACACATAACTCCTCCTCTTTCTTTAGATTTGAGAAAAGTTTTTTGGGATGTTGAAACTGGCAAGTTCTCAACTATGAAAGAATCTCTTGAAAATTATCTTATTAGGTGGAGAGATTCAAATTTAGAGTTTGTAAATTCATTTCATCTTGTTGAAAGTAGTTTATATGAACCTGATGAAGGCAGAAGGGTAGAGCTATTAGATAAGGGGTTGAAAGTTATTCTTGATGGAACTTATGATAAAATGTTGCATTATGCACATGAACTTAAGAATCCTATAACTATGTTGCACATGCTTGGAGTAATTTTACCAATTTTAGGTCTTGTTATGTTTCCACTTGTTGGAACTTTTCTTGGAGGGATGGTAAGGTGGTGGCATCTTGCTTTTGTATATAATTTATTTTTGCCAATTTTAGTTTATAATATGGGAGTTAATATTTTAAGTAAAAGGCCAACAGGTTATGGAGAGAGTATTATTAATATAAGGGCCAAAAAGAAAGTTTCTTCATTTGGATTTTTTTTAATGGCTATATTTATTTTAATTAGTTTATCTCCTTTTTTATTACATCTAATTAATCCAGCTTATGATGTGGCATTTTTGGGTGATAAATTTTTAGATTTTGAATGTTATGGTACGGGGGTATGTTATGGACCTTATGGTCTGGGTGCAACTCTGTTGAGTTTATTTTTCCCACTTGGTATTGCATTAGGGGTAGGTATGCATTATAGTGCTAAAACAAAATCTGCTATGAAGATCAGAAAAGAAATTAAAAAATTAGAGAGTGAATTTTCTACAAGTTTGTTTCAGTTAGGTACAAGGATTGGAGATGGTATTCCTACAGAGTCTGCATTTAGAGATGTTGCAGAGAATATGGTAGGTACTCCTACTGGAGATTTCTTTGGGAGAATTCATTTAAATTTGACACGTGGAGGTAAGGGTATTGAAGGTGCAATTTTTGATGAAAATAATGGTGCGATTCTAAATTATAGGACTCCTTTAATTGAAAGTTCTATGGAAGTTTTAGTTGAGAGTTCAAAAAAAGGCCCTGCAGTAGTTTCACAGGCTTTGATTAGCATATCAAATTACGTTAATAAAATTAAACATATAAATGAAAGATTGAAAGATCTTTTAGCAGATATAATCTCTAGTATGAAGGGTCAAATTAAATTCTTAACTCCTATAATTGCAGGGATAGTTGTAGGTATCTCTAGTATGATAGTTAGCGTTATTTCAAAACTTTCAGAAATGAATCCTGAACAAATGCAGGCAGGAGGTAGTGAGAGTTTTCCCACAGGAGCGGCCACTATGTCTGAGTTATTTAGTAAAACTGATACTATTCCGGGTTATTTTTTTCAACTGGTTGTAGGTATTTATGTTATTCAAATAATTTATATTCTAACTGTATTATCTAGTGGGATTGAGAATGGTTCAGATAAATTAAATGAACAATATTTGATTGGACAGAATCTAATTAGGAGTACTGCACTTTATCTGATAATCTCTTTGATTGTCATATTATTATTCAATGGTTTGGCATCCTCTATCCTTCCACAGTTTTAAAAAGATTTATAAATTTAGAAAATGCATTTAAAATAAAATGGGTGACTCAAGTAAGTTTTTGGAATATGTTTTCAAATTGCTTTTTGTGTTAGCTACGCTATTTGTATTATATGTGGCTATAACTAAAGGGGTGAGAGTTTTTGGCAGATAAAAGGGCTGAAATGGCTATGACTGTGGTAGGCCTACTTGCTTTATTGTTAGTTATTGGCATTTTCTTTTATTGGTTTTTCTTTGAGCTTGCTCCTTGGTCTGAACATGGTGTTGGAAGAGAAGCATGCAGAGATAGTGTACTTCTTAGAACTCAAGCTAAAATAATGGGTAAGACTACTCTCCAGGAGCTTTCCTGTACTACTGATATGATTGAATTAAGTTCTTCTGATGAATCTGAAATAAAGGAAGTTATATCTGGAGAATTATATGATTGCTGGTATCAGTTTGCTGAAGGCAAGAAAGATTTTTTGAGCGATTTTGATTGGGGGAATGGAGATAATTATTGTTTTATTTGTTCTAGGATAGATTTTAGTGAGAGAGTTCAGGAAGACATTCCAGAGATCAAGGATTTAGTGAATTATCTTGGCACAACACCTTTACAATTACATAGTGGCAAATCTTTTTTTGAGTATATGTATGATGATCAATCTAGCAAAATAGATTCTCAAGCATTTAGTAATAATTATCTTACTTCAGAACCTTTTTATGTTGTGTTTTTTGCAGATAAAAGATTTGAATTCTGGGATGGAGGTTTTAGTGATATTAGTAGATTGGCCTCGACTTTTGTTGGAGGTGCTTGGACTGGATCAAAAATTGGAGGAGGTTGGGGCGCAGTGATTGGAGGAGTTGGTGCTACTGCACTTACCAAAGCTAGTACAAATACTGGATTTGTTAGCGGATTATATTTTGGTAGCGGTGAAGAAGTTATCGGGGCGTGCAATCAATGAAACGAGGAGAGTTGGCATGGGAACAAATTGGAAAATTTCTGTTGGCTATACTTTTATTAACTATATTAATCTTAGTTACGCTCGAACATAAAGAAAAGATCTCCTCTATTTTTGGAGATTTTAAAATGATTTTTAGGTTTGGTGGCAGTTAATGAGCATGGAATTATCTATTAAAAATATTATAGTCGCTTTTTTTGTGATTGTAGTAGTAGGCGTTGTAGGATGGTGGGGAAGTAATACTATTCTAGATCTTTCTCATCAATATGGTTGGGATATGTTTGTAAGTCAAGAAGAGATAAAAAATCAAAGAGATTCCAAAGAGATTTTTAGCGATATGATTGTTCAAGTTAATGATTGTTTAATTGATGAAGATAGTGGTTGTGTTTGTATGGATGAAGAAGTTTCTTTCCCTTCAGGATATCACATAAGGATGGAGCAAGAAGGACTATCTACTAAGATCTCACTTAAAAGTTCTAGGATAGATTTAGCCGAAGAAACAATAGCTTTCATCCCTTGTGCATTATTGGAAGGAGATTCTTCTTTTGTTGAAATAGGTGATAAAATCAGTTTAATTTATGGCCCTAATAGTCTTACTTTGAATAATTATGAAGGTGTTTTTGATCCTTCTTTAATCTTTTATAAATTAAGTAATGATAAAATTTGTGTTATGTCTATTGCAGTCTCTAGGGAAAAAGGAGATTTAAGTTTGGTATGTTCTGAAAAAAATGAAAAATTCGAATCATTTCCAGAGGCAGTGAATAATTATGATAGTGGGTTAGATTCAAATTCCTTGGATTCTTTAATTTCTCTCGCATCTTTAAATTCTAATTTTGTTAATGGTGCGGAGAAAGTTATGGAAGGAATAATTTATATTGAGTCTTATACTGGTGAAAATTTTGTCAATAGAGAGATATTATATAATTCTAATTCTGAAATATATGTCGAAGGTAAGGGAAACGGGATAAGTATGTTGGAAATAAAAGGATCTAAAAGTGCATATACTGTATTAAGAAGTTCTGAAGGAGAAAATTTAATGAATCTTTATGGTTATGGTGGAGTAAATTTTGATGATTCTAGTTTGGCAGCTGTTTTGGTTAATAATAATGAATTATCTATCTCTTTTGGTTATTTATATTTAATTGAATCTATTGATAGTTTTTCTAATGTTGATTCTACTAACGATATCTTCAATATATGGTTAAATAATTATCATAAATTTAGCATCCCTTATTCTGAATATGTTGATAAAATGAATATCCTTAATAATAATGCAAATTTAATAGGAGTTAGCAGTTCACAAATTTTGAAAGAGGATAAAACTCCACATATAATTTAAAATGGCACCTATAATAAAAAATAATAAAATATTAAAAACTAAATTAACTGGTGAATCGATTAAAGATAAGATTGATGATTATGTGTTTGCATTCCCTATTTTAATTAGATTACTACATTATTCTCCTTTATTGAAAAGATATTTTGAAAAAGATGGTATTGGGAAATTAACCAAAAAGTTTAAATAGTAAATTGAATAATTTGTATCAAGGTGATTAATTTGAGTAAAAGTAATAAAAAAGGTCAAGGTCTTTCTATGAATACAATCATAATCACGATTTTGGCAATTTTAGTTTTAGTAATTGTTGCAGCATTTTTTACAGGAGGTATGACTGGCTTAGTTGATAGAATTACTGGAGTATTTGGTGCACAACCTATTGATGAAACTCAGGCAATCTTAGAGTGTGAAGGTTTTTGTAATAGTTATACTATGCTTCCAACTATTGAAGAGTATAAAACTAATTATTGTGAAAATAAATTTGGGTTAGATACAGATAATGATGGAAAGGTTGATATTGAAAAAACTTGTAGTCAACTCGGCATAACTTGTCAAAAGATTAGTGATGCTGGCGGATGTTAGACCTTTATTTTATATGGTGAACTAAATGGGACTTACTATAGAGAGTATTGTAGTTTTTATAATTGCGATAGTGGTATTAATAGTTGTTTTATTTATTTTTGGAGATCAATTCAATTCTTTTGCTAGCGCTTTTGGAGATTTTATGAAAGGTATTTTGGGGTTTACAGAGATAAATGCTACAGGTGCAATATAATGGAAGTAAGTTTTAAATTAATTTTTGGATTGGTTATAGGTATTGGAGGGGTGTTTCTTGCATTTACTGTAAGTTCTATGGTTTGGAGTATGTTTTTTTCAGATAATTGGCACCTAACGGAACAATCTATGGATAATCTTAAAGAGGTAATTGGGGGTATGGATCAAATTAATCAAAATTCTAGTTCTATATTTTATTTAGTTGATGGAAATTATCTTGTTGGTTTTGAGAAAGGTACTCAATCAGGGGTGATTTATGAGAGGCCAGAAGAGTGTTTTAATATTGCTTGTTTAGTGGTGTGTAAATCAAGTTCAGATAATCGTGCATGTCTCTTTCCACTAGTATATACTACTTTAGATAATATTGATTTTTTTCAAATTGAAAATGGTGCAGGTGTGATTCTTGCAGAAACAAAAACAAGTGTTCTTCTTTATCTTGAAAAACAAGGTAGTTCTTTAATTATTAAAGGTGCAAATCAATAATTTTTCAAAAATCTTTATATACTTGAAAATCTAATTTTTTTGTATGGAAGAGGAGAGAATATATCTTTGGCCAGGTTATCTTGTAATTACAACTATTGTATTTTTAACTCTTTTTTTCGTTTTAGCAAAGGTTACAGATGGGACTTCATTTGATCAATCGTATCTTGCAAAGGATATTTCATTAGTTGAACAAACTTTATTTATTAGTCCCGGAGATGTTTCTTTTAAATATATTATTAAACAAGGAGAAGATAGATTTGATATTGGTCTTGGTGAGAGTTGTTTGGTCGAAGTAAATCTGAAAGATACTCCGATCCTTTCAAGTTCAAGATCACAGTGTGCTGACGATAAATACATTTTTGTAGATTATTCTGGTAAGGGTGATTACGATTATTTAATTTTTAATAAAACTCTAACGCGTTTAGTAGTAGGTGGAGGATATAACGATGAATAAGAATGGATTTGTATTTTTAACAGATGAACAACTTAATATTATAATTTATGTTTTTCTTATACTCTTTGTATTTGGTGTTTTAATATTTGTTTCAACTTTTTATATGGATAGGGGTGTGGAACTAAGTGGGCTTGAATCGCACCTGATAGTTAATGGATTATTATATTCTCCCGATTGTTTGAGTTATTCTGATGAAATTAGATTATATCCTGGAATAATTGATTTGGATAATTTTAATGAGGATAAGATTTCTAGATGTTTATCTTATGGTTCTGGAGGATTTGGTTATGGTGTGGAATTATATGATGTCGATATGTATAGTTTAGATAGTGTCGAAATTAATCCTGAGATATTTGTTCAGGGTTTGTTGTGCAATCTTGAATCCTCTAAATACATTTGTTCCTCAAAAAAGTTATATGTGTTATATGAAAATAATTCTGAGTTTTATCCAGGTTATCTTAATATAAGGGTGGTGGCAAGAGATGAATAAAAGTGCGACTACTCTAATGCTCAGATTAGTAAATATACTTTTTGTAGGAGTCCTTTTACTCGCCTTTTCTATGATTATGACTGTGTCAAGTATTAAGGATGGTAGTACAAGTGAATTGATAAGATTAGAAGGAGAGCTTGGAAACTCTGAAGATAATTTACAGTTATTAAATTATCTGAGAACTCCTATTTCTGTAGATATAGATGAAGATGGATTTGAAGAAAAAACCACAATTTCGGATTTAATTGAGATTTATTTTGTTGATGATTCAGGTACTATAAAAGAGATTATCAGTAGTGCGACTACTGAGATCTTGAATAATATAGAATATTGCCATGTTATTAATGGAAAAAATTATATTAGAGGATATTCTATATTTTTAACAAATAATCTGAATGAGAATCCTCTCGATTCAAATAAAGTTTTCTCATCAAATATGTATTGCAAGGAAAATAATTTAAATTTATGTTTAAATTGGGAATCAAATCATCAAATAATTTATGGGGATTTTTATGTCGTTCTTTATGCTAGCGATTCTATTTATTTTGATGAAGGTGTGTGTTCTGAATGGTAGGTAAAAAAGGATTATTCACTTTATATGTGTTCATTTATACCATTTTAAGCATAGGTGTTGCTTTGTTTTTATTTTCTGAGGTTCAAGATAATTTGTTAGTTAAATCTTTAGGAGAGTCTCAATTGGCTTTAATTGAATCTTATGAACATGGTGAGAATAAATTGTTTTATTTAGATAGACAGTATGCTGGAAAAGATCATTTATCTAAATTTTTTGAACTTGGAGGATTTTCTTATAATCCTTTGAAATCTGAGGAAGGATATACTCTATGGGCAAGAGGTTTAAATTACGGAGAAGATTATTCTGAATGTTATCCTACATATTCTTCATTTAAATCTGAATTTGGAGTATTCCTTTGGTCAGAGCTTCATAAAAATTCTGATAGTTTATATTATGATTATGAAATAAATGATCTTAATAGTTCCTTTGAAGTTATTGGAATCTCTAGAAATAGTATTGATATCATTATCTTAAAAAATGATAGCATTAATATGGGCACTTATTCAATTAAGCCAAATGTTAAGTTTTCTGTACAGTATGATATTGATAATTTTCTTGAATTTGTTGATGAAGTAAAATTTATTGTTGATGAATGTCGTAATAATGAAATTTGTTGGGAATCAAATGCTAATTTTTGGTGGGAAAATAAGGGCAACCTTTTTATGTTCGAATCAATTCCTCAGATAATAAATACTGAAAAGGGGAAAAAAGAAGTTAAAATTAAAGCAGCTGTTAACTTTGATGAGTTCAACCCCTTACAAGGAGATACATTCCCATGTTAAGATTAAATTATGATGAAATAGTAGAAAAAATAGTTTCAGACAAAGGTGTCACAAAAGAAGAAGTTGAGTCAAAAATCAATGTTAAGATAGACGAGCTTTCAGATTTAATAAGTAAAGAGGGCGCAGCACACATTATTGCTAATCAATATGGTATTAAATTATTTGAGAATAATGCCCCTAAAGATTTCAAAATATCAGATGTTCCAAAAGGAGTTAATGGGTTAAATATCTTGGGAAAGGTTGTTTCTGATTTCGAAGTTCGTGAGTTTAAAACTGCAAAAAGGCAAGGAAGGCTTGGAGTTTGTACGGTTGGAGATGAGACTGGTACGTTAAGATTTGTTGTATGGGACGATAAAACTATTTCTGAGCTTGATGAAAAAGTTAAGAGTGGAGATATCCTTAAAATTCATGATGCATATTCTAAAGATAATAATGGGTTTATTGAGATTCATTTAGGTTCAAGGGGCCAAGTTACAATTAATCCCGAAGGTGAATCTATTGAGGAAGTAAAAGCCGAAGTTAGTAGACTAGGTTTTTCAAAAATGAACATAGTTGAATTAAAAGATGGAGATCGTGCCGAAGTTCAAGGTACTGTTGTTCAAATGTTCGAACCTAGATTTTATAATGCCTGTGAAAAATGTGGTAGAAAAGTTATGGTTCAAGGAACAGATTTTGTTTGTAATACTCATGGAAATGTTTCATCTAAGAAAGTTCCAGTAGTTAATATCTTTTTTGATGATGGTACTTCAAGTATTCGTGCAGTTTGTTTTGCAGATGTTGCAGAAAAATTCATAGGAAGAAGTGGTGAAGAGTTAGGAGGATATAAACCTGAAGAACTTGATGTACTTTTGAAAGGTAATTTGGGTAAACAATTTATAATGAAGGGAAGGGCTTCAAAGAATTCAAATTTTGATAGATTGGAATTTATGATTAACTCGATAGAAGAAGCTGACCCTTCTTCTATTATGAAGAGTATGGAAGATGCTGTATAAGACCCATCTTTTATTTGGAGTTCTTGTTGCATTATCAGTTTTTCAAGTTTTTAATATTGAAAATAAATTATTATTTTTATGCGTTTTATGTATTGCCACCCTTTTTCCAGATTTAGATATCTCTAGGGGATGGTTAGGTAAGAGGACAAGGCCCTTTTCTTGGATTATCAAATTATTTTTTGGACATAGAGGATTTTTGCATACAGTTTATCCCGCATTCTTTTTATTTTTCTTGTTTTCTTGGTTTGGACAAAAGATTATAGGTATTGCTATTTTGTTAGGTTATCTGACCCATTTATTTGCAGATTGTTTATCTAGTGAAGGGGTTAAATTATTTCACCCTTTGTTAAGTATGAGAATTCGCGGAATTATTCGAGTCGGAGGATTTATGGAGAGAATTATCATATTTGGTTTGCTTTTTTTGATAACTATCTTACTGATATAATCTTTTTGCCATATTGTCATGGACCATGGAATTACTTATAAGTATTAATTGATTCATCTGATTAGTTCCTTATGAAATAAGAAGCGAATAGCAAGGAGGCGATTTTAATGAATAAACCGATAAAAAAATATAAATCTGGTTCTATAGAATGTTCTATTTGGAATAATGAAAAAGAATTAGATGGAAAAAATGTAGAATTTAAGACACTTAGTTTGAAACGTAGTTGGAAAGATGGTGATGTATGGAGAGATCAACAAATAAGTTTTAGACGTAATGACATTGTTAGGGCTATTTTAGTTTTAGAGAAGGCTCAAGAAGAACTGTTATTAGATAACAAAAGTGGTGATGGATTATGAGAGAGGTTATGCATGATGAGGGTTCTGAAGTTACTGAAGAAATTAAAGTAAAGAAATCAGTTAAAAAAAATAAATCTGATGAAATGTCTATAGAAGATTTACCGGGTGTCGGAAGTGCAACTGCAGAAAAATTGAAAGAAGTGGGATATGATGATCTTATGAGTATTGCTGTTACAAATCCTTCTGAATTAATGGAAGGTGCTGGTATTGGAGATAATGTTGCAAAAAGAATAATTCAAGTTGCACGTAAAAATTTGGATATCGGATTTGAATCTGGCGAAGAATTATTAAAAAAGAGAGATACTGTTCAGAGAATAAGTACTGGAAGTAAAAATTTTAATGAACTGCTTGGAGGAGGAATTGAAACTGGTGCAATTACTGAGTGTTATGGTGCTTATGGTTCTGGAAAGACTGCTTTGGCACATCAGTTAGTTTGTTCTGTACAAGAGATAGAAGGTGAAAAAGATCCTGTAGTTGTTTGGATTGATACAGAAGGTACATTGAGGCCAGAAAGAGTTAAACAGATTGCAGAATTAAATGATTTAGATGTAAGTACCTCATTAAAAAATCTTAGGGCTGTGAGGGCATTCAATAGCGATCACCAGATGTTATTAGCTGAAAAAGTAGAGGATTTGATAAAAAAAGATGGTCTTAATGTTAAATTGGTTATTGTTGATTCATTAATGAGTCATTTTAGAAGTGAATTTATTGGGAGAGGCACATTATCTGATCGTCAACAAAAGTTGAATAAACATATGCATGTTTTGCTTAAATTAGCACAGAATAATAATATTGCAGTGTATATAACTAATCAAGTTATGTCAAAACCTGATACTTTTTTTGGCGATCCTACTGTTGCGATTGGTGGAAATATTGTTGCACATGCCTCAACAACCAGAGTTTATCTTAGAAGGGGCAAAAAGGGATCAAGAGTTGCAAAGTTAGTGGATAGTCCTTGTTTGCCTGATGGCGAAAGTATGTTTTTTGTTACAGATAAAGGGCTGAGAGATGAATAATCTCTTAGTCTTAGTTTATAATTTTTAAATTGAAAAAGTTTATAAAGGCCTTCGATGCTCAAGTTTTGTAAAATGGTAAAGAAAGATTTAGCTTGCATTTCATGCAAAAGAAAAATAATGAATTTTATAGGTTCTGTTAAATTTGTTTGCCCAAATTGTGGGAAATCAGAAATAATCAGATGTAGCGATTGTAGGATGAATGTAATAAAATACACTTGTCCTTCTTGTGAGTTTGAGGGTCCAAATTAAAATGGCTGCGGTTATTGTTACTGTAAAAATTATGCCAGAAAATCCTGAAGTAGATCTGAATAATTTGGAAATCAAAGCAAAACAAAAAATTGAAGAGTTTACGGATGATGTTGGTGCAGAAGTTAAAGTTAGTACTGAGCCTGTTGCTTTTGGATTGATTGCATTAAATATAATTTTTGTAATGGATGAAGCCATCGGATCACCTGATGTATTGTCTGAATCAATTTCAGAGTTTGAAGAAGTTGCTTCTGCTGAAATAATTGATGTTAGAAGAGCAATTGGTTAAATTAAGTAAGCCAATAAATTTCCAAAGATTATACTAAATATTATCGCAATAAGTATTGCAGGTAAGAAAGGTATACCATCTTTTATTGTTAATTTCTTAATTTTATTTTCGTATTTTCGTATTTTTTTAATTTCTTTGTTTGTAACTCCATTTATGTTTGGAGTGTAGATTAATTTATTATTGATTTTTATTTTTTTTGTTATCCAGTCTCCCTCTCGTAATTGACTAACTTTAATTTTTTTATACATAGTTATTTTTTCTACTATTGAAATTGATAACCACATATAGAAAAAAACTAGTGGCATTATGACTAATAAAATTGATATTGCTTTTATGGAATATGAATCGCTCGTTATATAGATTATCAAAAAGGCTATAGATAATAACCATATAGAATTTCCAATTCCTTTAATTTTCTTTCTTTTAATTTTCTTTGAGAATTTTTTTGAGAATTCTGTTCGATTTTTTAAAATCAATCTAGTTCCCATGAGTATGCTATAAATTGCTCCAATTATTATGATATTGATAAAGATAGTTACTAAAAAAGGTGTATCTAAATTTGGATTGAAATAATTTAGTAATTGTGAAGGGTATTCTGGCAATGCTGCTCCGATACCCATTAATATTTTCGCATCTCCTCCTCCCCATTGTTTTGTGTAGTATAGAAAATTACCCAAAATGAAAAATACTCCAAATCCCTTTAAGCTTGTTAGTAATATCCCAAAATCATTTCTTATTAATGATAATATAGCATAACTAATTAAGGCAATTATTATCAAACTAAAACTTAACCAATCCGGAACTTCTTTAGTTTTTATATCCGAATAGGTTGCACCAATTAGCCAAACCAGTAAGATTATTAATATTATGAATTGTATCATCTATCTTTTAATTTGTTTTATTATTTTATAAATCTTTTCAGAATTAGAAATTATTATGTTATTTGATTAACAG
>CAZCDH010000005.1:0-43553 GCA_964497715.1 Candidatus Woesearchaeota archaeon
GTAGTTATAGTACTCCAAGGCAATCCAGTTTCAGAATCATAAGTATTCTCTACCCTATTTGTAACACCATCTAAAGTGGTGGAAGAATCCCTTAAAGTATTCCAAAAAACTTTCAAATCATAATTAGAATTACAATCAATTGCACGACAACTTCCATCGACAGAACCTACCCTATGTGTACAATTATAATCAGCATCAGCATCATTTCCTTCACTAAATTCAAAATCGATTTTTTCACTAAAATTATAATTACTAATCTCTCTTTTAACTTCTGCACCAGTACCTGCATAAGAATAACTAGAATATGGAGTTCCGGCACCACTAGAAGCTCTACTCAGATACATCTTTCTAACGATTGGAATAACATATTCATTATGTCCAAAATCTTGAAGCCTATTACAAGTAACTATAGGATTAGGATAATCCTTATTAGTATAGTAACGAGTAATACTTTTTCCATAGGTTCCAGGAAAATCTTTAGAAACAAACTCATAAAGGACATTATGTCCCAAATGTGCACCATATCTTGCCCAATCTTGTTTATATTTATTATCTATGCTCAAATCTTGAGTAGCTACACCGTCACCATAAGAATAATTTGTAGTAATAGTATGTTCTATACTCTCATCAAACCCATCCCTAACAGTTTTACTCTTAATCCTCATTCCTGCATCAACAGAGGAATCTAAGGGAGTATCTTGTTCCCACAAATAATCTCCAAGTTCATATACATAATCTATACTCCCTCCAGTAGAATAATCAACCCTCTTTATAGACCAAGAGATAATATCTTCACTAGCAGAGTGATTTTCATCTAAAATAAGATATGGACGAATTTGATCCCATCCATAATCCACTATCTGCCAACTACAATCATAATTTACCTTAAACATACAGTGGAAAGCATAATTATTGTTACAATCTTCAGTTATCTCCGAATCACAATCAGGAACACCATTATAATTTCCTCTCCAATCCCATGCATATCTATGAAACAGATTATTATCACCATAATACTCAAATTCTACATCTGGCAATTTTTCTCCATCATTACCATAATAACTCACACTATTCAAAGTCAACCTACCATCTGAATCAATACCTTCAGAACCTCTAGCAAGCTCTTCAGTATTTATAGCATAATTAAAACCTACACTAGAAACTTCAATGTTATTATTATTTTCAAAAGTAATACTATTTAATTTGGCTAACTTTTTACCCTCAGCCTCAACATCAGAATAAGAGTTAGGAACATCCCCATCCCAACTTACATTTATTCCACTATGATCTTCACCATCTTTTCTAGTAATAGTATCATAATTAAAGTTTGCAGTCATTAATGGAGTTTCAACACTAGAAACATAAATCATTTGGACATTACTCTCTCTCCAAATATAACTAAGACTCGCAGTACGAAAATCTTCAGAAATAGAGATTCCAGAATATTCGAAATTTCTTAACGCAGAAAGATGAGGATTACCAGCATCAAAAGCCTCGGTCACTTCAACTACCCTAGGATTAGGATAGATATATTCATAATCTCCCTCATTATTATAATTAATTTTTACCCAATTACCTCTATCTGAATTATCGACACCATCACTACTAATATCTGAATAATCTGCGCTTAAAATTTCAGTCAAATACCATGAAGAGGTATAATCATTCCAAAGAGATTCATCCATATCCCACCCATAGTCGTACTGCTCGGCAGTATAAGTTAATCGTCCACTTATAGACTGAGCACCAGTACGAGACTTGGAATAAGATTTCTCTCTAAACACATAACGAGTACCATCCATTGTAGTTACAATCCACTTATCAATTGCACCATTAAAACTATTATCTTGTAATTCATTACCATTAGCATCGAAAACTTCAATCCTCATATTTTGCCAACTTGCAAGATGAGGAACTTTACTATCATCAAAAATTATCTTTCCACCACCACCAGGGAAAGAAATAGAATAGTAATCTTGATCACCAAAATCATCCTGTCCACCATTTAACCAACCACGAGGATAATCGTCAGGAACACCTACAGGAGAACGAGAAACTGCACCAAAACCTAAACTGAAACCAAGACCTACCCAAGAAGCCTCTTGATTCAATTTAATTCCAGCACCATAGTTCAGATTAATAGGGAAATCGAAACCATTTCTACCAGAAACCGTACCTATCGGTATGCTAAAACCAACTCCTCCGTCAGCACCCGGTTCAGCACCTTCTACTTGGCTGAACGATGCAGCCTCAGGAGACTGAACTTCGATTGTAGCACTAACTGCGCCAACAATAAATAAAAAAGCCAACAAACCAATAAATATCTTCTCTAGTTTCATTTTAAAATAATTCCCCATTTAGTAAAACTTATAGAATCAAAATTAATAAATTTCACCTTCATTTAAAGATACAAAGTTATTACTGATATTTAAACATTTCTTTTTTTAAGAAAATAAACCTTTATAAACAACACAAAAAAATCTTAATTAAAATCTGATACTACTACCCAGTCCCCAAGATCCTCCACCATTTTGAAGATTACCATTATGATCATATGACCTTTGATAAAAACCATTAACTGAAACCGGACCCTTTCTTAAACCGGCACTGAACCTATTTGCACTTCCAGAATTACCTTGTAAAGGAGTAGTAGAACTACTATCAAAACCAATATTACCACTTACTCCCCCTACAAGAGCTCTAGAAAATTCAACACTATATGTGTCAGTCCTCCCATTATCAGTCCATCTTCTATATGCTTCAACATTAGCAAAAACTCCTTTCCCAATACCAAGGGTTCCACTAAGACTAATTCCTGATAATCCTTGGAAACTAGTAACAGGATTACCGTTTGAAGGAGTTCCATCAGTATATTCGAAATATTCATCACCACGAGTACCTTCAAGTCCGCTAATACTCACACTTATATATTCACCATTTGAAGTATCAATAGTACCTCCAAACCTCTGTAGTACCGTTACACTAAGTCCTCCACTAAATTCAGTTCCATAGACATTTACATCCCCACTAGGATCATAAAAAGAAGAAGTTTTTCTATAACCGCTTGCGCCAGCACCAACAGTTACTTCAGTTCTAATATTACCCATAATCCATTCTGCTAGTTGCCGTTCAAAATTAGTGGACGCAGTAAAAGTTGTATCTCCAGGAAAACTGTTGCCAACTGGACTAGTATAATCATTAGAGGCAGCACCATAGTTAACATTAAGCGTGAAAGTATTAACATGAGCATCAGCAAAATCAGGAGGAGATTCCCCTTCTCCTCTCTCTCCAGCCAGTCCACTAGGATCAATTAAGTTCATAGGATTATTACTAACATATGCATAAGCATGATCATCCATTATAGGATCAGTAGAAAGGAATCTTCCACTATCAGAATCATACTGTCTAGCTTTGAAATCATGTAAACCTGATTCATCCAATTCCTGACCTGTGAATGTAAAACGTCCGCCAGTTGTATCAACTATTTTCTGACCATAAGGGAGAGATTTATACTCTCCTATCTTACTACCACTAGAATCAGTTATCACACGATTACTTCTAAGCCTATCTTGATGATAATATTTTCTTCCATCAATATCATTATCTGTAGCTAACAATCTAGAGCCTGCATAATAATATATAGTTGTACCCCCAGAAAGTTCCCTATCTCCCCTAACAACAGATTCATCTAATTCTTTCAAGGAAGAATCATCTCCAACTTTAGGAATTTCAACTGCGCCAAAAACAGCAAAGCTAAACAGAACTAATACAAATATAATCATCACACCCTTTTTCATAATAACTAATTATAATATATATATATAAATCTTTCTAAGAAAATAAACCTTTATAAATAACACAAAATAAAAACAAAACTAATGAGCCGGTAGCATAGCTTGGATAATGCGCAAGCCTCCTAAGCTTGAGATCCAGGGTTCAAATCCCTGTCGGCTCGTTTAATATATTTCTAAGAAAAAATTAATTCGCAACACTCTATTTTTGGGATATGGTACTCTCCAGTATCACCGTAACCACCAAGCGCAGTTGTTTGAGTTTCTAAACTAGAAATCACTTCGCCATCTTCACAAAACACATCAACAATACTATCTCTAATAAGATCAACAGTTACATTATGACAAGCACCATAACTAAAATCTCCACTAATAGAACTTTGAATAATTGCTCCAGAAGAAATAGCATCTGCTAAACTCATATCACTACCCTCTATACTAACAATTATTTCATCAGCCCCATGACCTACCACAAAACCTATAGGAGCAGCATACGAACTAAAAAGAATACCTCCCATAACAAGACTAATAGCAACAGCTAATACAATCAAATGCATTTTCTCAATATTTATTTTAGTTTCCATATTCTATTATGTCAAAGACAGATCACAACAATCAATCTCTATCAAAAACACCTCCCCACAATTACTAGGTGATATCGAATTACAAAAATAAGGATTTGAAGAATCCATTCTCCAAGATTTAACTGCAGATATTACCCTATCAGCTCCACAAGAGTTCCACACATTCCCTCCAGTTGAAGAAGGGTAACCAAAAAAAGTAGTGTGCCATTCAAGTACATCCCATGAACCACAGCTACTAAGAACTACACTCTGAGAAACACTGTTACCAAAATCACCAGCATCAATAGCATCTTGTAAATATTTATCAGTACCTCCAATCTCTACCCAAACGCCATCACCTTCATGACCCACATCACCTACAGGAACCTGTGCCTGAACATATACAAAAAGCACACTGATTAGAGAAACAAACACTACAAAACTCATCAAATACTTTTTTTCAATATTTATTTTTATTTTCATCTTCCTAAATCAGATTAACTCTACAACATTTTACCGAATATACATAAACCTCTCCACAATCTCCAGCAGGAGGAGGAGACATAGTACCATCGCAATAAGCACCATTACCATCATCATCAACAGCACGAACAGATATCCCTACAAGAACTTTATTATTATCTCTACAAACACTCAGTTCATCAAGACCACCGACACCATTCCAAGCAAGAAGATCAGAATCTGCACTAGCAGCAAGAGGAACATTATGAATACTACACGAATCAAAAGAAACCTCTCCAGCTACAGGTTCTCCACCGAGAGTATAATCTTCAATAGCCGTTTGGAGAGTTTTATGTACCCCGTTCATGTCTTCTATCCAAACATGGTCTGCATCATGTCCAGGATTAACACCATAAACAAAATAACCAAGCAAACCCACTACTAAGATAATCATAAACAAATACTTTTTATTAACACTAAATTCTATTTCAATAATCAATCATCTCCAAACTCAATTTCCATACCCCCACCAAATGCCTCATGCCAATCTCCATCTTCAGCATCACGTATAAATAAAACTCCAGCTTCAGCCTTCATATAATCATTAATTTGATACGATGCCTGAATTCCACCATATGGATTAAATGCAACTTCAGTATTTCCTCCAGGAGTTTGTGAGAACTCAGTATTAACGACGCAAGAGGTTGCCATGCATCCAATTAAAGCATCAAAACTTAATTTATTTTCGTCAAATTCCAAAACAGTAAACTTTGTATGAACACCAAAACTATCTTTAGGAGGAGCAGCACCAAATAATTCACTACCTTCAACACCAGAATAAGCATCATCTGCAGTACCATACTCTCCATCAGGACCAGGAAGATATTCAAACTGTCCAAATCCTACAACACTAGCTTGAGCTTCACCCTCTATCACCATTATTCCGAAACCAATCCTACTACCTTTAGGAACATAAGTTATCAGCGTACCGCTTTGGGTATTTCCATAAGCGTCATCATAATTAAAAATACTCATACCAACTTGGTGTCCTTGATCCTCACCACCAAGAGCCTTATAAACTGCCATAGCCCCCTTGCCAACTCTAGAGATAACACTTCCAACTTGCATAGAGGATTTAATCTGTTGATGGCCTTTATCTCTCTGTTGTTCACTTCTCCACCTATCAAGAGCATGAGGATTAAAACCAAATGGGCTAGCACCAATCAAGGTATTATAATCTGTTGCTCTCCCGCTAGGATCAACATAATACAATGGATTATTTTCAACATATTGATAAGCAGGTTCAGATGAAACAGGATCAACAGAACTAAATCTTCCTACACTCGGATCATAATAACGAGCATTAAAATAATACAAATCAGACTCATCTAATTCTTTTTCTGTTGCAAAACTAAATCTAACACCTTCATTTATAATTTTCTGTCCAAAAGGCAACGCTTTAAATTCCTTATCAATACTTCCACTAGAATCAGTAACAATACGATTACTCTGAATCCTATCAGAATGATAATAATTAATAGAAGATCCCTTAACTGAAGCAATTATTTTTCCACCATGTCCTCGAACATAACGAGTAATACCTTCTTCAGACCGATCATCTGAGGAAATATCAGTATCAACTCTAGGAATTTTCACACCACTAAGCAACTCACTAGAAGAAAAACCTATAGGCATACCAATTATAACGAACACTAAAACCAACGATACAACCCTCTTTTTCATATACTACAAAGTTAGCACACTCATATAAATACTTTTCTATAAAAAAATAATTATGAAAAACTATTTATCAGAAAACTCTTGAAGTTTACTAACCTTATCTAATGCATTTCTAAGATCTTCTGCAGCTTGAATCTCTTGCCTTCGACGTTCCAAAGCATCTCTTAAACCTGGAGTATTAGAAGGAACAAAAGCGTCCTCTTTAGAAAATGACCAGGAGCTCTGACCAGGCATTTGTTCAACCTTACCACTCTCAGAATTATATCCTAAAGATCTCATCTCAAGTGTACTAACTAATCTTTGACCAGGCAAAGGTTCAACTCCAGGAGGAACAACAGAAGGAATCAATTCATCTGGATGATCTCCACTAACTAATTGTAAAAGAGTATAAGATTGCTCAATAGGAGTTTTTGAATAATAAGTAGCTCCATAAATAGAGAATTTATACAGATTCATCAGAGGATCATATTCATTAAGACTATCAGAAGAAGGAACATCTAAAAAAAACAGCTTAAAAGGTTCATTGCTAAATGAAGATGTGCTTTTGCAACTAAAGAATAATTCTTCTTGAAATCTTTCCTGATTCCTATAGTTTTCTACCCTAACTCTACCAATAGATTCCTCTCTTTGTTCTTCAAAATTTTTAGGCCTCGACCCCATAATAGTAATGCCTATTCTAGCCTCTGGATCTCCAGTTATCATAGAAGGACTATATCCCATATTTATTTTAACATTTATAGCGCCACTAGGATCAACAAAACTAAGAGGATTATTCCAAACATATTGATAAGCTGGTTCAGACTGAACAGGATCAACAGAACTAAACCTTCCTAAATTAGGGTCATAATATCTAGCATTAAAATAATACAAATCAGATTCATCCAATTCTTTATTAGTTGCAAAAGCATATCTAACTCCAGAATTTTTAACTTCCTGTCCAAAAGGTAGAGACTTGAATTCTCCTTCAACACCACCATAAGAACCACTAATTAAACGAGCACTCTTCATCCTATCAGAATGATAATAACTAATCTCACCAGATTTAATACTTGCAACTAAACCTGCACCATAAACATAACGAGTCACACCAGTTTCAGAAAAATCCTCATCAGAGACACCAACTCTAGGAACATCAACCTTACTAAACAATGCATCGGAAGAATATCCAATAGACATACTAATTATAAGAAACACTAACACAAACGATAATATCCTCTTTTTCATATATCCCAAAACTATTGAAATACCTATAAATACTTTTCTATAAAAAACTAAGAATGCGCCGGCCGGGGCTCGAACCCGGATCACCGGCTTGGAAGGCCGGGATCATAGCCATTAGACCACCAGCGCATAGAAACTCAACAAAGGATTTCAATTTAAAAATCTTTTCTTTTTGAAAACCACTGTGTAATAACCGCCAATCAAAATAAGAACAAAACTAAAATTAATCCAATCAAAGAACGGGACATTTTCTGACAAAACTTGACAAGCTACTTTGGACACATTCCTACTTATCTGCCAAAGTGGATCTGTACGAGAGAGACTTGAATTTCCTACAATAGTAATCTTATCTTTTTCACCAAAACCATCACCAAGAGGAGGAGTGTCTATACAATCATCATAAAACACCAATACCTCAGTTCCAGGAGAACTAAATGCTGCAGACTCATAAATACACCTTCCACAATCTTCCTCTCCAGGCACATTATAAGAACACTCTATCAGAGGTTGACCTCCAACAGAATCTGAACAATTATGTGGATCAGTTGCAGGATCAAAACTAAAAGGATTTAGAAACTCGCAGACTTCATCAACATCAGCACCATTAGGAACATTAAGAGTTCCATCTCCACAAATATCAACAGGAGGAGCAATAGCACTAACAAACTTAAATGAACCACTAATACTATCTCCTCCATCAATTGTACTGCCAGTCATATCTCTTAATTCGGCACCATCCAAAACATCAATCACTTTTTCAAAACAATCTTCATGGATTGTAGGAGAAACCCAAGTAGCACTAAATACGGTATCTACAGCACCGATAGAAACATAATCATCAATCCCTCTCATTTTACCACCCTCGAGATTTATTGTACAATTACCTGTACCATCCTCTCCTCTCAAAACAACACGATTAGCAGAACTACAATCTCCACTAATAACTCCATCTATCTGGACAACATTTCCTTCATTAACATCTCCATCAGAACTAATTTGAACACTTACAAGATTACAAGAACCTGCAGCAGGAATACCACAACAAACTTTGGTAGGGAAACTACCAGAACCACTACACTCGCTAACATGAGCATTAGTCAATAATCCATTAGTTCCAGGATCTGTAGAAACTTTATAACTACAACACATCGGAGGTTGCGAGGGGCTTCCTTCCCACCCATTAACATAACTAAAAAGTATAGGATTATCTATTCCAGAAGAAGTGCACCTAAGATAAACATCAGAATAAAATCCACTATCAAACCATTGAGCAGGTGCACACTCATCAGCAATAACTCTAGAATTACCATACTCTAATTTCAATCTACAATAATTAGGACTCCAATCATAATAATGATCTCTAACCTCAACATAATCATACTCTCCAACATCCGGAATATTACCTTCTCCGAGACAATCACTCTCATCAACAACAATCTCTTCAAAAATTCCATCAATATTAGCTTTCAAAAAAATAGGTTGATACGAAGGGCCAAATACATAATATTCATAGGTTGGTAACTCTTGAGGATCAGATTCATTCCAATCCTCTTCAGGATTCATCCACCCTACAGGAGACTCACCTTCAACAACATCCTGATAGTCTAACCACTCACTTTCATCTTTAGATATAGAAACAACACAGTGTTCATCGGCATTACAACCAGTTTTATAATTACAAATATAATCTGGATTAGTACTCAAACAAACAGGATTATCATAAGCTCCAACCCTATTACTCTCGACATGAGAATTCGAACTTTTATTTAGTAAAAGAACTCTAGAAACTCCACTACAACTAGTAACATAACTCAGATCTGTACCCGGACAACACACTCTAAGATAACCAGAAATTGACGCACTCTGTGCAGCATGAGCATTAAACGATGATGAAACAGAAAAAATTGCAGTATCACTCGAACAACTAGTAGCAATATAACAATCTCCACTAAGTTCAGCGCTAGCAAAACTAGAAAGAACTACAAAAATCATACCAATCAAAACTAATTTTAAGTTTACCACCTCAGAACTAAACTAAGAACCGATTTATTTAAAGCTTTCTAATTATTTAACAAGAACAGAATCAAGTTGTTCTTTAGTCCAGCCTTTTTTCACAAGAGCATTTCTTATTTCAGCATCAGAATATCCCTGCCTTCTAACAAGAGAAACATAATTCTTCAGCTTCAAAATATCTACAGAGTCTCCGCCAAATTTCTTATTAGGAATCCTAATATTTTTGAACCTATCAATATTCAAATAAACTAATCCTCCAGCAAAAACCAAAACAAGTAAAACATATATCCAAACAGGAGCGCCAGAAGTGCAATCCTCAGAACAACTTGTAGCATTCTCATAACCTCTTGTACATAAATTATCTCCACACCATTTGAAACTACAATTACCAGAAACACAACTCTCATTCCAAACCATCGGAGGAACATAATAATCTAACTGAGAAAACACCACACTATTAATAACACTCAACCCAGAGACATCCTCAATTGCATAACTAATACTCATTATAGATCCTACCATATCTCCGTAAAGCACAGAACCATTTCCGCCAAATCCATAACTCAAACTAATTATTTTAGAAGAATCATAAGCTCTCAAATCCTCAACAAGAACTTTACTACTTCCTCCACTAACACTAACATTTTTTGTAATAATCGCTAAATCAGAACTGCCCTCAAGAAAATCAATCTCAAGAATTTTAGAACTCATATCAATATCAACATTTTGCTGATTGAAATCATACAGATCATTAAAATAATAATTAATCTCATCAGAAGGAATCGAAACTCCACCATAATCAAAAATATCACTAACGCTATTCAGCTTAATATTCTCTACATTTAATCTATCTCCAATAGAAATTGATTTAGGTGTCCTTTGTTTTATCTCATGCAACTCTGTAATCATATCACCATATCTCTGAGCTTTCAAAGCCACGCTAATATTAGAATATCTAATCGAACTAAAGTTAGCAACTAAATTACTAAGTGAGATATTTGAAGCCTCTAGAACACTAGGATACTCAAGTAAATAATAACTCTCATTCAATTCTCCACTCAAACCAGAAAGAGAACTAATCGCATACTCAACATCACTAACAGCAGAAGGCAATTCAATTTCCAAATGATCCTCAGCAGAAACAACACTAATACTTTTAACACTACTACCAACCTGACCTTCACTATCTGTAACATTCAAAACAACTTCATAGGTTCCAACACTAGTATAAATGTGAGAAACAACTGCACCCTTAGCAGAACTATCATCACCAAAATCCCAACTATAATCTGATATTGTTAAATTACTAGATGTTGAATCTCTACCAGAAAATTCAACAGCAAGATTCACAGGAACATAAATAATAGAATCAATTACGGCGACAGGCAAAGCACTCACATTAAAATAACTACTAGCCTCTTCACCAGAAAATTCGATCATCAATCTACAGTTGTCATCAACTCTAGAGGGAGTAACCAAAGAACTAAATTTATCTAAAGGAATCGCCAACCTGCTCAAATTAAACTCATTTATTGTTTCACTAACATCATAGAAATAATGATCCTCTGTAGAACCATAAAACAAATCTAAAGAATTCAAATTAGCAGAACCACTACTTCCTAAATACAATCTCACAGGAACTAGACACCAACTCTCTCCAGCACAGTTAGAAGTCCTATAACTACTAACAGCGTTTTTCAAAACACTATCATTGACAACTTTTGAAGCACCCAACTCATCACCATACTGAGCACTCTGTAATGTTACAAAATAATAATCATATCCAGAAGTTCCAGGATACTGAGGCAATCTAAAATTATCATTATCTGCACTAACTCTAACTTCAAGATTCATAGGATTCATACTAGCACTCACACTAACATCGCAAGAAACACTCTGCCAACTAGAACCAATATATCCATCAATAATACACTCTTGGTTATCAACTCTAACACTCAGCTCACCAGCACCCTCAGGCTCAATCTTCTTAACTATAAGATTAACTCTGAGATTCAGCTCACCAAGCAAACCAGAATGTTCAATCTCAATATACTCTCTAGCAAAAAGACGAGGATTAACCTCAAGAACACCATCTTCAATATCAAAAGCAGCACACTCATCATCGGGATAGAATGGAGAAGACCACCCAACAAAATCACCGACATACTGCCAATCAATACCATTATCACCAACATCAACTTCGAAAGGCCCACCAGAGCCGGAAACACTAAACCTAAAATCTGTAACAGGTCCACTCGTAGACATATACAACCCAACTAAATAATCACTAGAATCAAAACTCACACTTGTACTCCCACTTCCTTTTTCATAACTATACTTTGGTTCGTTTGTTAAACTCGAATTAAATAAGAGTTCATACAATCCGATTTTTTTCTCACTATAACTTCCACACGAAGAAATATCTGCAGAGAACTCTTCATCTCCAGCAACCAAAGAATCGCTCCAAAAATAAAGATTACCTAAAAAATTTGAACCAAGACCGTAATTAGATTTGCTTAAATTAATCTCCAAATCATCGTCCGCACTAACAAAACTAATACAGAATAAAAATACTACCAAAACTGAAATTATTTTTAGCATTGCACCTCTAAAGAACTATTTAAATTTGTGATATATAAATCTTATCTTTTATACAGGCCAAAGCGGCCAAACAAAAAACCTTTTAAATCCAACTAAAAACAAAAGAGGGATGACAAAAACAAGAATTGAAAAATTTTATAATAATAATTATAAGAAGTTGCTAATCATTCCACTATTACTTATTATATTTGCAATAACAACTCTAACAGTTCAACAAATTTCAACAGGATCTTTTGTTGATAGAGACGTAACACTACAGGGAGGAATCTCTGCAACTATCTATTCTACAGAAGATATAAATAAAGAATCTTTAGAAACAGCACTAATCGCTAATTTTCCAAACTCTGATATTTCACTAAGAGAGTTAGCAAGTTTCACAGACAAAGAAAAAACAGGAATAATAATTGAAGCGACAGAACTAACCAATGAAGAACTGAAACCTTTCTTGGAAGAAACACTAAACCTAGAACTAACAAGAGAGATATACTCTGTTCAAGAAATAGGTTCTGCTCTAGGCGAATCATTCTATAAAGAAATGTTGATAGCAATAGTTTTTGCATTCTTACTAATGGCAACAGTAGTATTCATAATTTTCAGAAAACTAATTCCTTCTCTAGCTGTAGTACTATCTGCAATCTTAGATTTGGGAGTTACACTAGCAATTGTAAGTCTTTTGGGAATCAAACTTTCAGCTGCAGGAATAGCAGCATTCTTAATGGTTATCGGTTACTCAATCGATACAGACATCTTACTAACAACTAGGGTCCTAAAAAGAAAACTAGGAACTTCATTCGATAGAACATACGGAGCTTTCAAAACAGGAATAACAATGACTCTAACAACACTAACAGCTCTAACTACAGCGTTCCTAATAACAAACTCTCCGATACTAAAACAAATGTTCGGAATAATAATTATAGCACTAATGATAGACATGATAGCAACATGGTGTATGAACGCACCTATACTAACTTGGTACACAAACAAAAATGGCAATAAGTAAAATATTCAAAAAAACTAGAGTATTAATTTTACTCTTCTTTGTAATAATCAGTATTGTAGCAATCAATCCGCAATTCAATACACACGGAGTGATAATAAAAGGTATACAAGAAGATAGCCAGGCATCCTTCGCAGGATTTGTACCACCAACTTCAGATACATCTCCAACAAACTATGAGAGAATATTAGAGATAAACGATCAGACAATTAAAGACTTAGAAGATTACACAAACAAAATAACTCAGATTCAAATAGATGAAACAATAAAAATAACAACAGACAGATCAGAATACACTTTACTAAAAACAGAATCAATCGGACTAGTAGTTCAAGAGGTTCCAACCTCAAATCTAAGAAAGGGATTAGAACTTCAGGGTGGAACTAGAGTAATTCTAAAACCAGAAGTAGAAGTTACAGATCAAGAAAGAGATGAGCTAATCCAAGTTATGACTTACAGGCTAAACACTTACGGCCTTTCAGATGTTAAGATAAAGAAAAGCGATGATCTTCTAGGAAATAAATACCTCCTAGTAGAACTAGCAGGAGCAACAGAACAAGAGGTTAAAGAACTAATCGCATCACAAGGAGTTTTCGAAGCAAGAATAGCAAACGAAACTGTATTTGGTGGAGGTTCAGAAGACATAACTTTTGTATGTAGGAATGATGGAACCTGTGCAGGAATAAGAGACTGCGCACCAAACTCAGAAGGAACATCATGTAAATTCGAATTCCAAATTCAACTAACTCAAAAATCTGCAGATAGTTTCGCAGCAGCAACAGGTGGATTAGAAATTAATACTTCAGAATCTGGAGGGCAATATCTTTCAGAACCAATAGAACTATACTTAGATGATCAACTTGTTGACTCACTAAACATAGCTTCAGACTTGAAAGGTGTGGCTGCAACAAAGATAGTAATCTCAGGTCCAGGATCAGGAGAGACAGAACAAGAAGCAATCATGAACTCACTAGACAGCATGAACAAGCTTCAAACAATACTAATAACAGGATCATTCCCATTCAAATTAGAGATAGTAAAACTAGATACAATATCTCCGGCACTAGGAAATGAATTTGTTAATAACGCACTACTTGCAGGACTATTTGCAATCCTCGCAGTAACATCAGTAATATTTATCAGATTTAAAAAATTAAAAATTTCAATACCAGTATTTGTTACACTAATCTCAGAACTAATTATTATCTTAGGTTTTGCAGCAATATCAAAACAGAATTTAGACCTAGCAGCAATAGCAGGAATTATTGCAGCAATAGGTACAGGAGTAGATGACCAGATAGTTATAATTGATGAGGTTATCTCTAAGCACACAGAATACTTCTATAAGTGGAAGGAAAGAGTAAAAAGAGCTTTCTTTATTATCATGGCAGCATACATAACAACACTAGTTGCAATGCTTCCACTATTCAGAGCAGGAGCAGGCCTAATAAGAGGTTTCGCTTTGATTATTATTGTAGGAATAACAATAGGTGTATTCTTAACAAGGCCAGCATTCGCAGCAATGATGGAAGTTCTGAACGAAGAATAAAAAGCCTTATATATTTCTAAAATAAATTTAACCTTATGGAACAAACTAATTTATTATTATATATTATGCTAGGAATTTTAGTTGGTGTACTTTACGCACTTAATAAAATACTACTTAATCAAAAATTAATTCTTAAAAAGAGGAAATAAAAACGCAGGGACTGGGATTTGAACCCAGATACCTATAAAGGCCCGGTTCTCTCTAACACTTTTCGTAAAAGTTTGTTCGAGACCGGTGCAATACCGGATTATGCGATCCCTGCACTAAAAGAAAAATATTAGTTAGGTTTATATATATTTCCAATCAAATGGTAATCATGGGAGAATTGAAACAAAAAGTTCTAAAAAATATAGGATACAATCTAACAAATACAATAATCCTAAAATTTGGAGCATTCTTATTTACAATAATAATAGCAAGACTACTTCAACCAGAACTTTTTGGACTTTATTCACTAGCACTGACTATAGGGATAATAGCAATTGGATTGGCTGATGCAGGAGTTAACGCTACATTAATATATTTTGTCTCATCAGCATTAGGAAAAAATCAAAAAAGCATAGCAAGGAGTTACTTTTCATTCCTCTTAAAATTTAAAATTTTATTAAGTGTGATAATTTCAATATCTATATTTTCACTATCAAAAGTTTTAGCAGAATCAGTATTCCATAAACCAGAATTAACTCCCCTACTAAAAATCATAGCAATATATATAATATTTCAATCCCTATTCGAATTTTTTAGAGCTTCTTTTTATGCAATTCAAAAATTAAAATATGTAACAATTACTCAATCAATATTTCAAACATTAAAATTAATAATAGTTTCAACACTACTAATCTTGGGGTATTCTGTATTTGGAGCACTAACAGGATTAATAATAGCAACAATTATGGCAACAATTATACTATTCATATTTTTCTATAAAAAATGTCATTTTTTCATTGAAGAAGGAATGGAAAAAATAAATAAAAAAAGAGTTCTAAGATATTTCTTATATTTGATAGTAATCTCACTTTCTGGAATATTTTTTGGATATGTAGATATAGTAATGATTGGTGCACTATTACCATCAATAGAGGTAGGGTTCTATAAGGCAGCACAGGCTATTGTATTTTCAGTAGCAGCACTATTAAGCGTCACAGGAGTTTTATTACCAGTATTTACACAACTAGATGAAAAAAAATTAAAGACGATGTTTCAAAAAACATTCCATTATTCTGCAATGGTATCAATCCCTGCAGCATTTGGACTTATATTTATATCAAAACAATTTATAGAAATTATTTATGGGATAGAATATTTGCCAGCAGCAATAGTACTAATTCCGCTATCTCTACTAGTTATTGTGCAAGCGACAGGATCGTTTTTCTCAAATATATTTGCAGCAAAAGAACAATTAAAATGGCCAGCAATAATTATAATTATTGCAACCATAATTAATATAACTCTGAATTACTCTATGATCCTAGCTTATGGAATTCTTGGAGCAGCAATAGCAACAGTAATCTCAAGCTATTTTAATGCGATTTCATTAGGGATATTAGCTAGAAAAAAACTCGGAATAAAAATTCAATTCAATTCAATTTTAAAACCAATGATTGCCACAGCAGTCATGGTTGGATTTTTAGTATGGTTTAATGGATATTTCAGATTAATATTTCCACTATCAATACTAGAAATTATACTAGCAACAATAATATACTTTGTAACACTATTTTTAATAAAAGGGATTAAACTAAAACAAGAATAATTGCAACCACTGCCAAGAATAATTCAAATAAAATAAAGCTCCACACCACACCTTTTTCATAAGCACTTCCCTTAAATTTATTTAATAGTTTTATAATAATGTGACTAACTTTGTAGCTCTTTCTTCTAGGAGTAACCAAACTATTAGTTTCATTCGGTTTACCAAATGCCTCGACTAAACCAGATCTATCAACAACAAGACCTTTAATCTGTAAAAAAGCATCAATAAAATATGGGAAAAATAAAAATACTGCAACCTTTTCCATATCTCCGAGAATTGCGAAAATTGCTATTAATGCTCCAACAGAATGAGTGAAGGAATCTCCAGGAAATATTTTTGCAGGATACCAATTAAAGAGTAAAAATGCAAATAGGATAACACAAATCAGCGCACCAATAAAAGCCAACCACAAATTATCAGTTATAGCTGCAACAATGCTCAAAGTACCAAGGATTACAAGACCAAGACCTACTTCAAGACCATTATATCCTGCAAGCATATTAAATCCATTGGCTGCACCAATGATTGCAATAGGGATTATTACCAAAGGGTATAAAAGGCCAAATTCAACCTGTCCAAAAAATGGAATGCTTGCAATAGAATGTCCTGCATCAACAACCATTAATGGAATAGCTACTGGAAAAGTAAATATTACTTTTTGCCATATTCTCAATCCAATTTTCCAGCCCAAAATATCATCAATAAATCCAAGCAAACATGCAAGTAAAATAGAAGTTAAGATGGCAAAACTTTCAATAACATGTTCAGTATTTTTTAAATAAAAAACTTTAACAAAAATATAAAGTAGTAGCGCAAAAGATATTCCAAGAACAACTGGTAACCCTCCACTTTCTGCAACAGCAGGTCGATTAAATTTATTCATATCCTTACCAACAAATTTCATCTTCCTTGCACTCTTAATCCACCAAAATATCAAAATATAAGTAAAAAAGAAACATATTATTCCAAGACCAATTAGACTTAAAATATTCTCCATTTTAATAATATCCTTTTTGGGGCAATTTGACACTATCAGGATAATCAATGCTTAAGTACTCTTCCTTAAACTCAATTCCTTCAGGATATTTAATCTCCCAGATTTTCATAGGACCTATTAACCTACCATTATATAGTGCCAGAGGCATGCCTTCAGAATCCTCATAAACTAATTCAAAATTATCAGTCTGTTTATCAAACAAAAATAGATCTGTCCAAAGCGCAGACATTCCCCTTTCAGATAAATAAAGCCCAGCACCAAGAGCATTTTGTTTATTTCCATTTATAGCCGGAATAACTTTGAAACAGCCTCCAAGACCATCTCCTTCAAATCTAGCAAACTGACCATTTAAATTAATACAATTCAACGGAATAGTTGTCTGTTTTCCCTTATAATAAATTACTGCCGAAGGTTTTTTGATATTCATACTCTCATCATCAGAATCTATAGGGAGAATAAATCCAACGATAGCTGCATTTTTCCTAGGGTATACATTTCCATCATAAACAAGATCTTCATCCAAGGCATATGTGCCAGTGTAAACATAATTAGTTCCATTCCTAGTTTTTTGAGTTTGAGAATTACTCATAATAAAAGTATTGATCCAACTATATCTATCATAATTTTCATCAGAACCAATACTGGAATATGCAGGATATTTTCCAATCTCATCACTAATAATTAAAAGATGTGTCGCATTATGAACTTTCAAAAATTCAAGAGCCTCATTCTCAGTTTTTGCAGTTAATACATGCCTTCCTAAAAGATAATTCCAATAACCGAGAGCATTACCTCCATCTAAAATAGTTGCCCGATTAGCACCAGTTTGCACCCAATACCCATAATCCCACCAATGTGCAAAAACTGCATTTTCATCAGTATTTTCCCTAACCCAATCCATACCATATTGCCATTGAGCATTATAACTAGGACCAGTATATTTAGCAGTATTATGACTAGTCTGAGCAAAACTTAACAAACTCCCACTGACAGGAAAAATCAAAAGTAAAACTATTGCTAAAATCATAGAATATCTATACAATTCACTTTTTATTTTCATAGATCTATCAAATACATCACAAATAAAATACGCTCCAAGTACAGATATAATTGGACTAAAAATAAAAAGATTCCTAACGGCCCCCCTAGCAGATACAAGCATGATTAAAAACCAGGCAAAAACAAAAATATGCCTTTTATCAATTTTAGAGATATTATGGACAAGCAGTTTATCTTTATTATAAATTTTCAAATAAAGAAAAAATATAAGTCCAACAAAATAAGCCAAAGAACCAAGGTATAATAAATTAGATAAAAAACTATCTCCATTTAATATTGAATTTGAAGAATATTTACTAAAAATAAAAGGAATTATGAAGATTATATAGGCAAAAGTTAACTGAATCCTTTTTGCCTTAATCGATTTTAGCATATTATAAAATAATAAAATTGATCCAAGGATAAACATCCAAAAGAATAATAATCCAAACTGAGAAATCCACTGAATAACATAAGGAGAATTATTTTCTGCAACAGTCAAGGAATGCCTACTTCCACCAATAGGGTCCAACATCGTTCTAAGGATCTCACTTAATTGTTCCAAAATCACAGAAGGACTGAAGAATATAGAAGACAAAATAAAGATTAAAATAATAGTCGAAACAAATGTAATAACCAAAGATGGAACTTTTTCAGAAATAGATTTACTAAATCTTTTTAATTTTGTTTTAAATAACAATAAATCTACAAACATTAAAAGGAATGCAAAAACTGCCAAACCTATTGTGAATGAATTTAAAAGGCCAAACAATCCACCATACCTAATAGTAAATAAACTTAAGATAAACAAAGAAACAAATAACCATACAGTATAAGAAAGTACATCTTTCTTTTTGACTTTTCCAAAAAACCATTCAATAAGTCCAAATAATCCAAATATAACCATTATAAAAGTATATCCACCCCATGTCAGTCCCATCAATCCTGTTGATAATCCAGATAATGAACTAAATAAAATAACTGAACTAATTCTTTTCGTTTGCCAAGAAACAACAAAGAAATAAAACGCTAAAAACATAAAAAATACTGCAAGAGATTCTTTATCAGAAAAACCTGCCATAGTCCTATACAAAAAAGTTGGGATGAATGAAAGGAATGCTGTAGCCAATACTGCAACTTTCAAATCAAACAATCTCCTAATTAAAAGAAAAAATATAAACATAGACAATGCAAAAAAGATTACTGGATAAATGACGTGAATAAATTCAAAACTAATTGAATCTGAAAATAAATGAACAAATTTATAGAGGATTACATTAACTTTAGATACTAAAATAAGTTCACCAGCAGTTTCATAACCTTCGGGAACATATCTTAGAACATCTCTAATCATTAAATTGCCATATTCAAGAATTTGTTGACCATATCTTAAAAATACAAAAGGATCTAAAGCTAAAGGAAGATATTTTCCAGTAGTAATATCTTTAAGTAAAGGAAGATTTGCTAACCTAATATATGAACCAAAAAATATCACAAAACCTAATAGAATATAATAAATATAATCCATTTTCAACTTTAGATATTTAATCAAATCTTTTTTTCTCTTTGATGCAACCAAATTTATATCTTGTTCTGAAAATCCTTCCATCTCAAAAGGATATAATCCACAACTTATAAAATTTACTAAAATTAAGGTAAAATAAACAGATTTAAAAAGGAACAATATAACCAAAATTTATGGATATTGTGATATTTTGTGGCGGAAGAGGAACTAGGTTAAGTGAAAAAACAAAGGAGGTTCCAAAACCCTTAGTAGAGATTGGAAGTTTCCCAATTTTATGGCACATCATGAAAATATTTGGACATTATGGCCATAATAGATTTTTACTAGGACTAGGATATAAAGGAGACTTGATAAAAAGATGGTTTTTAGATTATAGATTAAGAAGATCATTTGAATTAAATTTCAAAAAAATTAAATTACCACAAAGTTTAGAAGATTGGAAAATACTATTTAAAAATACAGGATTTAGCTCTGGAACCGCTACAAGACTAAAGTTACTTAAAAAAGATATAAAATCAAAAAGATTTATAATTACATATGGGGACGGCCTTGCAAACATCAATATTGATGAATTGATAAAATTTCATGAAAAACAAGTTAAAGAAAATGGAGTAATTGCTACAATGAGCACATTTCAACCAAATTCTCAATATGGATTAGTCGAACCAGGTAAAAATGGATTAGTCGAAAGTTTTGAAGAAAAATCAAGAATTGATGAATGGATAAATATAGGTTTCATAGTGTGTGAAAAGGAAATTTTTAAATACATACCAAACAAGATATCTGCTATGCTTGTTAAAGATGTATTTCCAGTATTAGCAAGTAAAAAGAAACTTGCAATGTATGAACACCATGGAGAGTTTTATTCAATGGACACATATAAGGACTATCAAGATTTAAATAACATGTGGAGAGAAGGTATAGCTAAATGGAAAGTGTGGAAAAACTAAATTTTTGGAAAAATAAAATAGTACTTGTTACAGGACACACAGGTTTCAAGGGAACTTGGCTAACTATATGGTTAAATAAACTTGGAGCAAAAGTTATAGGTTACTCTCTAAAAAAATATCCAAATGATGAATTCTTCAATTCAACAAATATTCATAAAAAAATAAATGATTGTAGGGGAGATATCTGCGATTTTAATAATTTGAAATCAATTTTTGATAAATATTCTCCGGAGATTGTTTTACATTTGGCAGCTCAACCAATAGTAAGAAAGTCTTATGATGAACCTCTAGAAACTATTAATACAAATATCATAGGAACTACAAATGTATTAGAATGCATTAGATTATCAAATTCTGTCAAAGCTTCTGTGGTAATCTCATCAGATAAATGCTATGAAAATAAAGAATGGGTTTGGGGATATAGAGAATCAGATGAATTAGGAGGACATGATCCGTATAGTTGTACAAAAGGATGTATTGAACTTCTTGTTAAATCATATAGAAATTCATTTTTAAAAAAACAATCAAAATTTGTTGCAACGGCAAGAGCAGGAAATGTTATTGGAGGAGGAGATATGTCAGAAGACAGGTTAATACCTGATTGCATAAAATCTTTGAAGGCCAACAAAAAAATAGTTATAAGGAATCCTCAATCAACTAGGCCTTGGCAACACGTACTAGAACCACTTAATGGATATATGATATTAGCAGAAAAAATATTTACTGAGGAAAAATATGATAGTGCATGGAATTTTGGACCAAATATGAAATCAATAAAACCTGTTAAAGATATAGCAGAAATATTAGTTGATATATGGGGAGAAGGAGAACTAGAGCTTCAACCATTGGAAAGTTCGAAACACGAAGCAAGATCACTAAGTTTGGATATTTCAAAAGCAAATTTTCTATTAAACTGGAAACCTAAATTGAGTTTTAATAAAACAATTTCTATGGTAGTGGAATGGTATAAGGAATTTAATGGAACAAATTCTTATGAATTATGTTATGAACAAATTGAAGAATATGAAAAAAAATAAAATTTTAATTACGGGCGCAACAGGATTTATTGGATCAAATCTGGTTAAAGAGTTAATTTTAGATAAAAATAACGAAGTCAATATAATTTTAAGAAAATCTTCAAATATCTGGAGAATTAAAGATATAATTACAAAAGTTAAAATTATCTATTGTGACATTACTATTAATGATCAAGTCAAAAAAATAATAGAAGAAATCTTACCAAATACAGTTTACCATTGTGCAACATATGGAGGATTTCCAAACGAAGAAGATTTTGATAAGATAATCCAAACAAACATTATTTCAACAATCAACCTAATAAATAATTGTAATTATAAAGAACTTAAAGCATTTATCAATTTAAGTAGTTCTTCTGAATATGGCATTAAGAATGAACCAATGATAGAATCTGCAGAATTAAATCCAACTAATTCGTATGGATTATCAAAAGTTGTTTCAACATCTTATGCAAGTAAATATGGCAAAATCAACAATATGCCAATAATAACTTTTAGATTATTTTCTCCATTTGGATATTATGAATCAAAATCTAGATTATTCCCCTCATTATTTTTATCTGTTATTGAAGATAAATCCCCAAAACTAGCTTCTCCAGATTCATCAAGGGATTTTATTTTTATTAAAGATGTAATTAATCTTTTAATATATTCAACAGAGTTTGCCAAAAAATACAAGGGAGAGGTTTTTAATATTGGTACAGGTAAACAATATTCGGTAAAAGAAATTGCAGACATAGTAATAAAATCAAGCGAAAAAACAATTACTCCAGAATATAATATAGTTAAAGAGAGATCATTTGATAATAATTATTGGATTGCAGATATGAATAAAACATTTAAAGCATTTAATTGGAAACCTCAATATTCAATAGAAAAATCTATAGGATTGATGTTAGAATGGTTCAAAGATAATAAGGGAGCCTATAAAGATGGATCTTAATTTTCTTGAAAATAAAGCAAAAGAATTAAGGAGAGATATTCTCAGAGTAGTATCTTCTGCAAAATCTTCCCATATAGGCAGTATGCTTTCAATAATTGAAATTTTAACTTATCTTTTTTATGAAAAGATGGATTTTAATAAATCAAATTATAAAAACAAAGATAGAGATAAATTTATATTAAGCAAGGGCCACGCTTCACTTGCACTATACTCTATCCTTTCAGATAAGGAAATAATCAATAAATCTCAACTTGAAACTTATTGTAAAAACGGTGGAAAACTTATTGGACACCTAGACCATAATGTTGAAGGAGTTGAAATTTCAACAGGCTCACTAGGACATGGACTCTCAATTGCAACAGGGATTGCCCTAGCAAATAAATTAGATAAATTAGATAATAAAGTCTATTGTTTAATCGGTGACGGAGAATGTAATGAAGGTTCAATCTGGGAAGCATTAATATTCATAGCAAATAATAATCTAAAAAACTTAGTTATTTTCATAGATGCTAATAAATTACAAGGTTATGATTTTTGCGATAAGATATTACCGGAAAATAGATTAATAAATTTATTAAAAAATCTAGATTTGAATTTCTATGAAATTAACGGTCATAATTTTTCAGATTTACAAAAAACTTTTGAAAAGATTTCTAATTCAAACAATAGTAAAGCATCCATAGTTTTTGCACATACTACTAAAGGAAAGGGAGTCTCTTTCATGGAAAATAAACTAGAATGGCATTATAAAAGCCCGAACCTAGAAGAATTAGAAAATGCATTGGAGGAATTAAAATGAGGACCGCATTCATAAAAGAATTAGAAAAACAAGCAGAAGAAAACAAAAACATAGTTGTACTTGTTGGAGATCTGGGATTCTCTGTTTTCGATAATTTTAGAAAAAAATTCCCAGATAGATTCTTTAATATGGGAATAGCAGAACAAAACATGATGTCTGTTGCTGCAGGTTTAGCATTGAATGGGAAAAAAGTTTTTGTATACTCCATAATCCCATTTGTGACAGCAAGATGTATAGAACAAATAAAAAATGATATTTGTTATCCTAGTTTAGATGTAGTGATAGTAGGAGTAGGTTCAGGAGTTTCGTATGGTTCTGCAGGATTTAGCCATCATGCTATTGAAGATATTGCTCTTATGAAAAGCTTATCAGATATGACAGTTTTAACTCCATCTGATCCACATGAAGTTAAAAAATTAGTTTCCGAATGTTGCAAATACGATGCACCCTCATATCTAAGACTTGGCAAAAATAATGAAACTATTTTTAATAATGAGAATCAAGAAATAATTATTGGAAAATCTCATTATATCAAAAAAGGAAAAGATATTGCGATCATTGTAAACGGAAACATAATAGAGGAAGTAAAACTATCACAAAAATTATTAGAAGATGAACAAATAAATCCATCTATAATATCTGTACCTACCTTAAAACCTATTGATGAATTATTTTTTAATGATATATTCAAAAAACATAAGTTTATTTTCATAATAGAAGAACATAATAAAATTGGAGGACTAGGAGATAGTTTATTTGCTTTAAATAAAGAAAATAAATACAAAAATGTAATTGAACATATGGCAATAAACAACCCATCTATCAAAACTATTGGAGATAATAAATACCTACGTAAATCTTTAGGATTGGATGCAAACTCCATATTTAATAAAATAAAAAAGAAAATTGAGGAATATAATGAGAACTAAAGAAGAAATTAAAAAGGAAATCAATGAAAATCTTAAAGAATATTATGAATCACATTTAGATATTAAACGAAAAAATATACCGGTTTCTGGTAAAAAATATGATGAAAAGGAATTAGTTTCTGTAGTAGATGCACTTTTAGACGGAGTATGGACAGAAGGAAAAGTGACTTCAGAGTTTGAAGATAAACTTGGAAAATTTCTTGATATAAAATATGTTGCAATTGTTAATTCAGGATCTTCTGCAAATCTCCTAGCATTAAAATCATTAACTTCCCCAAGATTGAAAGAACGTAGATTAGTCAAAGGAGACGAAGTAATAACAGTAGCAGCAGGATTCCCAACAACTATCAATCCAATAGTTGAATGTGGATGCATTCCAGTATTCTGTGATGTTGATATAGAAACTTATAACATCAATATTGAACAATTAAAAAATGCAATCTCCTCAAAAACAAAAGCAATTATGCTAGCTCACACATTAGGAAACCCGTTTAATATAGATGAAGTTAAGAAAATTTGTGAAAAAAATAAACTCTGGCTAATTGAAGATTCCTGTGATGCATTGGGTTCCAAGTACAACAAAAAGGCGGTAGGAACTTTTGGAGACCTTGCAACATTTAGTTTTTATCCAGCACATCACATAACCATGGCAGAAGGAGGGGCAGTAGTAACTAATAACCCATTATTAATGAAGATAGTTAAATCTATTAGGGATTGGGGGAGAGATTGTTGGTGTAAACCTGGAATAGACAATACTTGCAAATCAAGATATAGTTGGAAACTAGGCGAGCTACCTGAAGGATATGATCACAAATATATTTATTCTGAATTAGGATATAATTTAAAAAACACGGATCTTAATGTTGCAATAGGATTAGCACAACTAGATAAATTAAATGATTTTATTGAGAAAAGAAAAGAAAATTTTAAAATGCTCTATGAAGGTTTAGAAAAACTCGAAGAATATTTTTATTTACCTAAACAAACTAAAAATTCTGAACCTTCTTGGTTTGGATTTTTATTAACTATAAAAGAGAATAATAAATTTAAAAGAGCAGATCTGTTAAAACACTTGAACTCAGAAGGTATAGACACCAGATTATTATTTGGAGGAAACATAATTAAACAACCATACTTTATAAAAAATAATCCAGAATTTAGAATTGTTGGGAATTTAGATAATACTGAGAAAATAATGAATGACACATTTTGGGTAGGCATCTGTCCCTTGATAGATGAAGTAGGAATAAATAAGATCATACAATCTATAGAATCTTTTATAAGCCAAATAACCCTTTAAATCAGAGAGATGGACAATAAAGAAATAATAGAGAACATCATAATAAAAAAGAATAAAGGATTAGTTATATTTGATTTTGATGGAGTAATAGGAAAATTAGATATAGATTGGATCAAAAGTAGAAAAACTGCGAAAGAATTCTTAAAAAAAAATTACAACTTTATAATTGAAGAAGATTTGAGATTGGATCAAATAGAATATATAGTAAGTAAAAAATTTGGAAAGAACAGATTAAAAGAAGTTCTAAGAATAAGAAAACAATTCGAAGAAAAGGGAATAAATAAATCAGATATTAATGAAGATGTAATTCAATTAATAAATGATCTTAACAAAAGGAACATAACCTTAACAATATGTAGCAACAACTTGAGCATTACAATAGAAACCTTCCTAAAATTATTCAAATTAGGAAAGTTTTTTAAGTATATAGTTGGTATAGATAATGCAATTAAACCAAAGCCTTCAAAGAAAGGATGTGAGAAAATATTGTACAAGTATCCAATAGATAAAAAACAAGTATTATTTATTGGAGATCAAAGAGAAATAGATAAAAAAGTTGCTGAAAAAATGAACATAGACTATATTAATAGAGATGGATTCAATAATTTTAATTACTAAAAATGGAAAAAAATAAATTCGAAAATGTAAAAGTTCTTGACTGCTCAATAAGAGATGGTGGACATTTAAACAAATGGAAATTTAGTAAAAAATTTGTAAAATCATATTATAATTCAGTAAAGGATTCAGGTATTGAATTTATAGAACTAGGATATAGAACAAGTCCTAATTTAATGAAAGAATGCGGAATTTGGAGATTTACTCCAGAATCTTTAATTGAAGAAATCCTAGAAGATGGTAACAAGATAAAACTAGCCATAATGGTAGATATTGGAAAAATAAATGAAAAAGATTTTTCAGAAAAAGAAAACAGTAAAATAGATCTTATAAGAATCGCTTTTTACAAAACTCAAATAGATGAAGCAATTGATTTATCAAAAAAATTAAACCAAAAGGGTTATATGACAACATTTAACATGATGGGAATATCACATTACACAAAGGAAGAATTAAATATAGCAATAAAAAAAATAAAAGATTCCCCAATAGATGTAGTTTATATCGCAGATAGTTTTGGTTCCCTTTTAACAGAAGATGTTAGAGACTTAATAAATAGTTTAAAAGAAACAAATAAGGAAATAGGTTTTCACCCACATAATAATCTCCAGATGTCATTCCCGAATACTCTTGCAGCAATAGAATCTGGAGCAACTTACATTGACGGAACAGTTAATGGTATGGGAAGAGGAGCAGGAAATCTTCCACTTGAAATGATTTTGCCATTTTTAAATAAATTTAAAAAAATAAAATACAATCCAATTCCAATATTCGAATTTATAGAAACGGATTTAGTTGAAGTAAAAAATAAACTAAACTGGGGATATCACATGCCTTATTTATTAACAGGATTTAAATCTTGTCATCCAAATTATTCATTAACTTTGAAAAAAAGAGGATATTCAATTGGTCAAATTGATTCTATATTAAATTTTGTCGACAGTGAAAAGTCTGTAGGATTTGATTTAGAAATATTAGAAACTGCAATAAAAAAATATGAAAGTACAAATATTGAAAAATTGGAAACTGGGAATAGAATCCCAATAGTTGCAGTATTACCATGTAGAGCAGGATCGCAAAGAGTCAAACAAAAAAACATAAGGAAATTTGGAGGGCAATCTCTTTTAAGAATTAAATTGAACCAATTACTTAGAGTTCCTGAACTAGATAAAATTATTGTAACAACTGATGACCCAATAGTAATGGATATATGTCAAAAAATAGATAGTCCAAAGATATTCATAAATCAAGAAATAAGACCTAGAGAAAGTTACAAGAATACAGATGAATTAATCAAATATATTGCAGAAATATCTGGAGAAAATGAACATATTTTATGGACTCATGTAACTTCCCCATTTATTGATGAACAAACTTATAGTAATGCAATAAATATTTATCTTAAAAATTTGAAAGATCATGACAGTTTAATATCGGTTCAAAAATTAAATTCATTTATTTGGAATAAAAACAATGAACCAATAAATTATAATAGAAACGATTCGAAATGGCCTAGAACTCAAGATATTGAACCATTATATGAATTAAATTCTGGAATATTTCTGATTAATTCAGCTCTAATGAAACAACTAAATGATAGAATTGGGAAAACCCCTTATTATTTTGAATGCAACAGTATAGAAAACCTAGATATAGATTGGCCAGAAGATTTTAAATTGGCAGAATCCTTATGGGAAGCATTATCAGAAAAATATCCAAAAGGATTTAAAAATAGATTAGATGGATTCTCAGATATGTGATTACTTTCTATTCTGAATACTCTTTTTATATATCTCAGAAATATCCTTATTAGAAGATTGAAAAAAACAATCTCCATAATCCTCCTCATGTAGTTTTAATAATCTAGAATAATTTGTAGAATCAAATAAAGACTCAAAAGAATCTTTTAACTCAGAATAATTCACAAAATTACTTGAAAAAACCGACATATCCTTCATATCATCTCCCCTATATCTAAAAATTGGTAAAGCATATGCAAGAGCTTCAACTAAAATAGTACTATTATACACAACCACAAAATCTGATTCATTCAATAATTCTTCTTTTGTATAATCCTTATTGAATTTATATGTAAGATTTTTATCATTAAGAAGTTTGGCAATGTCTCTTTCATTATTATCTGGATGAGCATTAAATTGAAAGTTAATATGTGGATAATCTTTAGAAAATTCACTAATAATATCCATGATTCTCAAATTACTTTCTTCAAAATTTGGATGACTCAAAAAAATTGTACAAATTTTTGGAGCAAATCTTTTAACAGACCTTTTAACAATTCCACCATACAAAGGATTACCACAAATAAGAAGTTTATTTGTTTCCAAATGTTTTTTTAAAGTATTATAACTAGATTTCCCCCACAAAAGAAAATAATCTGAAATCATATTTTCATAAGTTATGGTTTCATAATCAAATCTCTTGAATTCAGGCACAATATAATTTTGTAAAGTAAATGTTGTCTTATTTGTGGATTTAACAAGTTGTGTTATAATAGTTTCATCATTATTTCTATAACTACTATATGCAACATAAGAATTTGGAGAATATTTATCAACTATTTTTGAGAGATAATCTATCTTTTTAAATTGATAATAAATCTGAGTTATAAAATAAATATGATCTAATTTAGATCCTACTACCAACTTATTTTTTTTAAAATGTTGGTTAATTCTACATATTTTAAAAAAATTTGGAAAGGATAAAGAAAATCTCTTTAATATGCTCAAGATATCTCTCCTTCCAGTTTGAAATGCATCCAAAATTATTAAATCAGTTTTATTAAACTTAGATAAACAAGATTCCCAAAAATCATGATGATCTTTCCTATCTATCAAAAAAGAAACTAATATCTTATTTTTTTTATCACCAATAACTTTGAATTTCTCCTTGAAAAAAACAAATTTAAATATTCTTAAAATTTGGAATAAATTTGTACCCATAGTTTTATTATGAATAAAAAAATAGGAGGAGGGAGCCATACTTGGCCACAATTCTAAATTTTTATAATTTAAGTCAGACAAAACTTGTTTTATTTTTTTTAATTTGGGAATACTATCTGAGTACTTTGTAAATTTCATAAACTATAAGATAATTATTATATATTTATTACTTTCTATTTCTTTATAAGAAATTCAAAAATATGATTTTGTCGAGTCCTATATGCGGAAGAGTAACCATTAAATGAAATTGGAGAAAATAATGAGAAATTCTTCAAACTTCTTGGTTTAATAGGATTTTTGCCAACTATGTCGCTCCAATTAAGAATTAATAACCCATTTTTCTTTAGAATTTTTGAACAATTTTCTAATGTTTTTTCAGCACCTTTCATATCATTTAAACCATATCCAAAAATGCCAAGTAATAAAACCACATCAAAAGATTCTTCTGGGAAAAATTTATCAACTTCAGATACATCTCCAACTATATGATTTTTGGCACCAAACTTAGCAACAGAAGGATTAATATCTAAAGTACACAAATCACTTGTCTTCAACAGATTTGGATAGTTCTCAGTATAATATTCTACTCCAACTAATAAAACTCTTTTATGTTTTATTTTAGGAAATATCTTCTTTTCAATGATATATCTTACTTCTAATCTCCACTTCAATACTAGTCCTCGAATAAATCTTCTGATTGGATTTTTAAAATTTAATATCATCTTACAATCAAACCAGATATAAAATAAAGTTTAAATAAGTTTCTTTTTGCAAAACAATATCATCTAATCCAACTTAAATTCTGAAATCTTGGCAGACTCATAATTAGATAAAGATTTGATTAATTTTTCAAACAATCTAAAATTATCTATATATGCCATAGTTGCAGGATGTAATAATAATACACTAGGGATTCCATTTTTTTCATTATTATGGACCCTATCTAATACTACCTTTAACCACTCTTCAGGATTAATTCTGCCCTTTGTACATCCTGCAAATGGACTTCTATTCTCTGGATTTAATACTGGGCCAAATGCCATTGTACTTTGGTCAACAGGTATATTAATCGGTATGTGGATTATTCCTTTTTCATAAAAAGGTTTTGTACATCCTAATAAATCGGAAACATATTTTACTCCATTTTGTTGTAAAATCTCAAAAGTTTTATTATTAGATCCAAAAGCATGAGTCCTCCAAGAATTCATCTTTAATCCGAATCTCTCAAAAGATTGTCTAGTTTTCTTTATATCTTTTTTCTGATAAAATTCCGGACCATAGACACAATTGAAAAATTTCCGATTAATATAACTTTTAAATATATTTAATTTATTATTTCCAAAATTATCATAAGTATGTCCGCCAAATTCAACATCATAATCTAATAATTTTTTTATATCTACATTTTCTTCATCCAAACAAACGCCATTTACAAAAAGAGTACTCGAAAGTCCATATTTTTTCAAAATTTCTAGATATTTTATCGAAGTTTTTGCATTCGAACCATAACCTTCATGTTCCCAACTAAGCAGATTTTTAGAATGAACATCTCCAGTTATATAAATCATTTTAAATATTTTATCCCTTCTTTTAATGAAACTTTTGGTACCCATGATAATAATTTCTTTGCTTTTGAAATATCTGCATAGATATCACTTTTTACTAAAGAATTATCATTGAAATTAATTTTTTTATCTGTAATCTGATTAGCTAATTCCTTTACACTATAACTAATTCCAGTACCAATATTTATAATATTAAAATCTTTTAAATCTAAACTTTTATCAATAGCATCTACTAAATCATCTATGTAAATATAATCCCTTTTTGGACGCGGATTGCCCAGATCTATCTCAGATTTATCTAACTGAGAAAGAATATCAGAAATCAAAAAACCATCGGTTTGATTAGGACCATAAGGATTGAAAATTCTCAAAATAGTAGAATCGACAGAAAATTTATCATAATAAAACCTACACATTTCTTCACCCAACTTTTTTGTCATAGCATAATATGAGGAAGGTTTTAAATTTGAATTTTCTTTTATTGGAGAATCAATATCTCCATATACTGCAGAAGAAGATGCAAAAATCAGTTTAGCACCACTAGTTTTACAGAATTCTAAAACATTTAAAGTACCATTAACATTTACATTAAACATATTAGAAAGATCATTAGATTTAGTTATAGCAGCTAAATGAATAACAAAATCTGCATTTAAGTTCTCAAAAATTTTAGGATTTATTATATCTTTATTGAAATTTTTATCAAATAATTCTAAATTATATTTATTTCCAAGTTTTTCAACTAATCGATTGCCAACAAATCCTTCAGAACCAGTAATTAATATCTTCTTCATTATTATTCCTCAAATTGTTTCAACTCTTCATTTTGAACTTTTTTATAATCTTCAATACGTCCTATATCTATCCATTTCCCATCATAAGAAAATTTTAAAACATTGCCATTTAATTCAATAACTTTTTTAATTAAATCGGGCATATCATACTTTTTATCCTGAGGAATATGTTTTAGAATAGAACTATTTAAGATATAAATCCCAGTACTTATCTCAGAACTTAAGGAAGGTTTTTCTCTCCAACCAATAACTTTATCACCATCAGTTTTAACCATGCCATAATCGAGAGGAATATCCATATTTTTTGTTACAACAGTTATATCTGAAGAATTTTTTTTATGATATTCTATTAATTTCTTAATATCGAGATCAGTTAAAACATCTCCATTCATGACAATAAAATCTCCATCAAGTTTATCTTCTATCAACTTTAATGGTCCAACAGTTCCAAGAGAATTTTCTTCCTTAGAATAAGTTATATCTACTCCAAGATCAGAACCATCTGAAAAGAATATTTCTAAAAGAGTAGATTTATAATTTGTTGCCAAAATTATTTCATTAACTCCTTGATTTTTTAATTTAGTCAATATAATCTCTAAGATAGGTTTACCATTAATTGGTAAAAGCGGTTTTGGAAAAACATAAGTATATGGCCTTAATCTTTTTCCCTTCCCACCAACTAAAATAACTGCCTTCATGATTATAAATTATCCCTCTCCGAATCATATCTATCCAAATTTTCACGAACATAAGATATAACTTCAGTTATTCCTTCATCAAGTGAAACAATTGGTTCCCATCCAACTAAATTTTTAGCCTTTTCATTATTACATAACAAAATATCGACTTCACTTTTTTCAGGTCTTATTTTTTCTTTTACTTCTTCAACAATAAGTTCTTTATTTAAAATTTTACTAACTTTTCCAACTAATTCTCCAATAGAAATTGTCCTTCCACTCCCTATATTTATTATCTCTCCAACACTTTTTTCAGATTCTGCTATTTTGATAAATCCTAAAACGGTATCTTTAACAAAAGTTAAATCTCTTTGAGGACTTAATGAGCCAAGTTTTAATTTATCTTTAGCCAAAGCATGATATATTATTGTAGGTAAAACGGCCCTCATAGATTGCCTAGGGCCATACGTATTAAATGGCCTTATTATTGCAACTGGTAAATCAAATGATTTATAGAAACTTTCTGCCAATTTGTCTGCAGAAATCTTTGATGCAGAATAAGGAGACTGTGCTTGAAGTGGATGATCTTCATCCATAGGAGTATATGTGGCAGTACCATATGTTTCAGAAGTTGAAGTGATAATTATTTTTTTAGTATTAAAATTCTTAGCAGCATTCAAAATATTCAGAGTACCAGTTATATTTGTTTCAACAAAATCCCTAGGATCAAGATAAGAATAAGGTATGGAGATAAGCGCACCTAAATGAAAGATTACATCAACATCTTTAACTGCCCTTAAAACACTATCATAATTTTTCAAATCCCCTCTAACAATTTCAATTTTTTTCAATAAATCTGTAGATAAATGATGTAAATCTCCAAGATTACCATCAGAAGTATACCTAACAAATACTCTTACATCGTAACCAAGATTAACTAATTCTTCAGTCAAATGACTACCAATAAATCCACTTGCACCAGTGATTAATAATTTTTTTCCTTCTAAATCCATAGAATTATCAATAATTCTTATTATTTAAAGATAACTAATCTTAAAATTTTTAAAAAAGTATATAAATTAACCATTCAATCTAAATATATGAAAAAAAGAATTTGTTTTGTTACAACTTACTATGATTTTTCAAGAGCAAGAATGTTAAAATCTTATGAAAAAATGCTACCTAAGGATGTAGAAATTTTCTTAGTCTGTCAGAAAAATGAAAAAATAAAATTTAAAACAACAAGAGTAAAAAAATTCGAGTATTCTTCCAAAAAACCCTTTGTAATGTTTGAATTAAATAAGTTTTGTAAGAAAAATAAGATAGATATTTTAACTAACTTATCAGGTGGACCGACAATGGCATTAACTATAGGAATTGGAACAATTTTCAATAAAACAAAAAATATATTTTATGACCATGGAAATCCAAAAAAGAAAAACATGCTAATTCTATCAACATTCCAACTCATTTTAGATAAAATATTGGTTTGTTCTCCAGATTTCTTAAATAAAATTAAGAAATATTTATTCTTAAGAAAACATAGAATCTTTTACCTTCCAATACCTACAGATACAAATTTTTTTAAACAAATAAATAATAAAACAATGAGAACAGAATTGAACATAAAACTAACAAAAGATATAATAATTTCTGTTGGAAGGATAGAATATCAAAAGGGGTCAGATTTTCTTTTAAAATTAATAAAAAATAATCCAAAAAAGAAATTTATTTTAGTTAGCAACAACATAGAAACAAAATTTAGGGATGAATTAAAAAATTTAAAAAATTATATTATTCTTTCAAATATTTCAACAAAAGAATTAATTAAATATTACAATATTGCAGATATATGTGTCCTTCTAAGTAGAAGTGAAGGATTATCATATGTGCCAAGAGAATCAATGGCCTGTGGAACGCCCTGTATAGTCTCAGATATAGAATCATTAAGATTAATGAAACCTGCAATAAAAGTTCCATTTGAAATAAATACTATTCAAAACAATTTAGATAAATTTTTTAATTTATCAAATAAAAAGAGAGAAGAATTATCAAAAAAAAGTAGAGAATTTATTGTTGAAAACTTTTCAGAAGAAACCTTGAAAAAAAATCACATAAAATATTTATTAGACTAATACTATTTTTTAACTTTTAGATCCACTATTATCTTTCCAATAAGGCCACCAATAAAAATGGACAATTTTTCTCTAATAACTTTTGGAAAAATCCTCCCTATAGTAGTAGGTTTTAATTTCAATAATTTAATTTCAAATTTTTTCTTTTTATCTAATCTAACCGTCTCATTCACAAAATGTTTAAAAGTCTCATCAGAAAAGTAATGTAAATGTTCCATATCATTATAAGAACCCTTATTATTATAATAGCTCGTTATAATTTTAATTATAGCGCCATTTTTACAGATTCTATGAAGTTCATGCAAAACTAAATCTGGTTTCTCTAAATGTTCTATAATCATTCTCATATATATATATAGTCATAAGTATTTGATTTTATTGGATAAGGAAGTTTATTAAAATCGAAACTATTAGTTAATCTCTTATCTTTTTGTAGATCTACATTATCCCATCCTCTCTTGATGTCATGTCCACAACCAAAATTGAGTTTTTTCATAAATCAATGAATATAGTTACCTTTTTAAAAATATGTATATAACATATAATTAATAATGAAATCAAAAAAAAAGATATTAATCCTAGTTCCATTTTCATCAGGAATCTGTGGAGTTTGGCAAAGGGCCAAAATTGAAGCAATAGAATTTAAAAAAAGAGGACACGATGTACGAATATTTTCTAGTAATGCTACAAAAGGTAGTAAAGAGAAGGCAAACAAAAAAGAATTATATCACGGAATTAAAATAAAAAGATTCCATTATATAAAATTAGGTGGAGAAAGTTACTTTAATTGGAATTTTGAAAAAGATGCAATCAAATTCAACCCAGATATAATAATTGCACATAATTACCGGCAAATTCACACAGAAAAAGCACTAAGAATTGCTAAAAAAATAAAGGCAAAATGTTTTCTCGTTACACACGCACCATTTATTAAAAATAGGCCATTAATTCCGAGAATTATTGTAGCAATTAAAGATCTGATAAATCCATTAAATAAATTCGATAAAGTTATTACCATAAGTAAATGGGAAATACCGACATTATTAAAATTGGGGTGTAAAAGGGAAAAAATAATCCATATCCCAAATGCAATACCTTCGGAATTCTTTTTGCAAAAAAAAGAGATAGAACTAAAGAAAATATTATATCTTGGAAGGATTCATCCAAGAAAAGATATAGAATTACTTATGAAAAGTTTCAATAATTCAAACTTAAAAAAAGGGTATGAATTAGAAATAGTTGGACCAAGAGAGGGAGAATATTATAAAACATTGATTAACCTAAAGAATAAACTTAAATTTAAAGCAAATTTTTCAGGACCAATATTTGATTTGGAGAAAAAAATAAAAAAATATGATAGTGCAGAGATATTTGTTCTACCATCAAAATTTGAACCATTTGGCATAGTGTTTTTAGAAGCTATGGCAAGAGGTAAAGTGATTATAGCAACAAATACTCAAGGAGCAAATGAATTAATTGAAAGAAATAAAAGTGGGATAATATTCCAAATTGGTAATGAAGATCAATTAAAAAATATTTTTAATAATTTATTACCAAATCAATCTGAAAAATTTAAGAAAAATTTAAAAAGTGGAGCAGAAAAAAGAGCTAAACAGTTTGAAATATCCAAAATAGTGGATAAATGGGAAAAATTATTTTTTTGAATTTTCTGCCTTAGCTAAACTAATCACCGTAGAAGAACTAAACAGATAGAATAACTTAACTAAACCAACATAAATTTTACGCCTAGAATACTGAAATATTCCTATCTTACTCTTCTCATTTTTACTTTCATGCATAGATACATTGAAATCGAAATTATAATTTTCAACATTAAGGAAATCAGTAAGTTTTTCTAATTCAGAATTTTTTCCATCATTTAAATTATCTAGAGACAAAACATAAACATTTGAAAAATACTGCCTATAAATATTGATATAATAATCAAAATTGCTATATTCCTTATAATCTTCATATACTTCATCCCATTTTGACATTGTGCTCCAAACAGATCTATTAAATTCATCTTTATTCCGTGTAATAAAAATTATTTTTATATCTCCAAGTTCTTTTTTAACTCTCGCAGCACTTGAAATATCTAATGCAGATAATATTGAGAAATCCATAACCACTTCCTTATTAGTTTTAAAAAAATCATAATACCAATTTTTAGATTTGAAATATCTTGGATTTATTATTTCTGGGTTTCCTAAAAAAAAATGATCTTTATTAAAATAATTTATTTCCTTTATTTTTGGAATATAAATTTCAGGATGTTGAGTCAAAAGATGATATAAAAAAGTTGAACCTGATCTAGGAAATCCTGCAACTAAAACATTAGGTTTTTTTATATCCATTTAAATCAAATCCAATTTTTATTTAATATTAAATCATTTATAAATATTCGTATAACTTGATTTTACAAATCACTCTGCAGATGCATGATTCATTTTTATATCTTTAAATCCATTACCTGTTTCTTCAGTTATTTGATTTTTTATAGAAACTCTCTGCTGATTGATATTTCTTATTTCTATTGCCCTTCTTCCAACTTCTTCTAATCCTAATTCTTTTTCTTTTCCTCTCCTTATATCGGATTCTAGATCCCAAATTTTCTTATTAATCTCATATAGCTCTGAAAACCACTTATCTTTAATCTTTATACCTTTCTTTTCAAACTCATTTAAAGCGTTCTCATACTCATTATACTCTTTTTTTAGATGGGGCTCACCAATTCTTTCTATTTTCAATTTTACTATAGTCATCCTATCTATTACTTCTGATAAATGCATTTCCATTCTATCATTGATGGATATCCAAATATTTAAATATCTTTGTATAGTTCACTTATACATGTTAAGTATAATAATAACTTCCTTCAAAGAACCCAACACTATAGGAAAGGCCATAGATTCATTCTTACAACAAAAAACTAGTATTAATTATGAACTAATAGTTTCTGCTCCAGATAAAGAAACTCAAGAGATTGTTGAAATTTATGCTAAAAAACACAAACAAGTTAGATTATTTAAAGATCCTGGAAAAGGGAAGAGCCATGCACTTAATTTATTATTGCCAGAAGTAAAGGGAGATATAATTATGTTAAGTGATGGAGATGTTTATGTTGGAGAAAATAGCATAGTTCCAATATTAGATGAGTTTAAAGATGAAAAAGTAGGGTGTGTTACTGGAAAACCAATTTCTTCAGATTCTCGTAAAAATAAATTCGGATATTGGTCACATTTATTATGTAATGCTGCACATAGACTAAGATTAAAAAAAGCAAGAAAAAATGAATTTATTGAATGTTCTGGATATTTATGGGCATTCAAAAATAGAATCATTGACAAATTTCCAAAAGGTGCTGCAGAAGATACAATCATCCCAGTATTATTTTATCTCAAGGGATTTGAAGTTAAATATGCCCCCTTATCTGAAGTATATGTTAAATTTCCAACAAATTTTGAAGATTTTTTAGAACAAAAAAATAGAACTGCAAAGGGTCATGAAAGTCTATACAAATATGTCGATATAAATAAGGTACCAAGAATGAAAACATTTAAGAATGAATTTTTTGGAGGATTTGAATTATTCAAATTTCCAAAAAATATCAAGGAATGTTGGTGGACATTCTTATTATTCCCACTTAGGCTTTATACTTGGACATCAGTATTCTATCAAACAAAAATAAAAAAAGAAGAATATAAAGATGGTTGGAAACGTATTGAAAGCACAAAATGATTGAAATGAAAACTTTAATTAATTTTATTAACAAATTTCCACAACAAAGAATTATGGTTGTAGGAGACGTCATGCTTGATAGATATATCGTAGGAAATGTTTCTAGAATAAGTCCAGAAGCACCTATTCCAGTTATCGAAGTAGAAAAAGAATTTAATAATCTTGGAGGGGCTGCAAATGTAGCATCTAATATTTCATCACTTAGTGGAAATGTCTCATTATTTGGATTTATTAGTTGTGATGATTATTCAAATCAACTAAAAGAATTACTTAATGAGAAAAAAATAGATTATTGGTTCGGAGAATCAAGCATTACTTCTCAAAAGATTAGAGTGATTGGAAATAATCAGCAATTTGTCAGATTAGATTATGAAGATAATTCAAATAAACAATTTAATAAAACCCTTGAAAACAGATTATTAGAAGAGGCAAATAATTCAGACATGATAGTTATATCAGATTATGCAAAGGGAACAATAACAAAAAACTTAATAGATCTATTAAAAAACTACAAATCTAAATTAATTATAGACCCAAAACCAAAGAATTCTCAAATATATCCTAGTGCACTTTTATTCACTCCAAATGAAAAAGAAAGTTTTGAGATGTCTGGACATATAAAAGCAAATAGGGCAGGAATTAAATTAAAAAATAATCTCGAATCACATATCCTTATAACACGTGGAGAAGATGGCATGTTATTAATTGATGGGGATACTTTGATCAACATTCCAACCTATGCTAGAGAAGTTTACGATGTTAGTGGAGCAGGAGATACAGTAGTAGCTTCATTAGCTTTAGCTTTAGCTTCCGGGGCAGATTTAAATAATTCTGCAATTATAGCAAACCATGCTGCAGGAATTGTAGTTGGGAAAAAAGGAACATATTCTGTTAATGTTGAGGAACTAAAGGCAAGAATATATAATTTTTCAAAAAAAGACTAAATTTAAAGATTATTCTTGATAAATCTTTTTTTAAGTTTAGGAGATAAAATAATTAACATTAACCCAAGCATAATATAATTAGCCAAGATAATAAGAGAATAAACAGAAAGTACAAGAGTTAAATCAATATTCAATTTTCCATAAAGTAATAATACAAAAAACTCTCTAACTCCAACACCATTTGAAGTTATTGGGATAATTGAAGTAAGTATCCCTATAGAAGTTATAAAAAATATAGGAAAGAAATTAATAGATTCATTAAAAAATAAATTAAAAAATAAATAAAAAATACTTGCATTCAATAAAAGTTTGAAAATTGTAATAGATATATTCAAGGAAATATGTCTTTTTTTTGTTTTTAAATAATTAAAAAAAGTAGTATGAAATCCCTTAAAGAAAATAGAATATTTTCTTAAGATGAATTTTCTAATAAAACTTCTAATTCCCCAAGAAGAAAGAATAACGAAAAAAAGTACAACTAATAAACTAAGAATAACTAAAAGCAAAAGGGAATCGATTAAACCAAAAAATATCAAAAACCCAATAACTGAAAACATACCAAGAATAACTAATGTGATTAATTTATCTAATAAAAAAACAGTCGTAGTTTTCTTTGGTTGAACTTTATCTTTTAAAAAATAAACTAAGGAAGACTCTCCAAGCTTTCCTGGGACTATAAAAGATAATATCCAACTATAAATATATGAAGAAAACAAGACTTTGAACTTAAGATGTTTGACAAGTGGACGCAATAAAACTTTCAAATTAATTACAGCAACCAACATATCCAAAAAAACAAATATAAAAAGAATAATCAAAAATGATATCGGAACAGTCAATAACACTCCGTAAACTTCTGAAAATCCAATCTTATAAAACAATAGTGCTATGATTATAAATCCTATCAATACTCTTAGTAATTTGAACAGTACATTTTTCATGATTTAACTAAAGGGGAACAATTTTTAAATCTTCTTAATAATAAGTAAAATTAAATCCAATAAACTTAAAAGTAAACATTTAATCAAGATTATATAAAAAATGAAATATGACCTGTCGTTAACTATCCCATTTTATAATGAAGAAGATTGTGCAAAAGAAGTAATAGAAGAATTAGTCAGAGTATTAGAATCAAATTCAACAAATTATGAACTCATTCTTGTAGATAACGGATCAAGTGATAAAACTTTAGAGATTTTACAAAGTTTATCAAATGAAAGATTAAAAATTTTGAAATTATCTCCAAATCGAGGTTTTGGAGGCGGAATACTTGAAGGTTTAAAGGCATCAAACGCAAAATATTTAGGATTTACTTGTGGAGATGGTGAAGTATCCTCAGAAGACACATATAAAGTTTATAATCGATTAATCAAAGGAAATTCTGAAATCTGTAAAGCAATAAGAACTTCTAGAACAGATAATTTTCTAAAAATAATATATTCTAAATCATACAATGTACTAGTAAAATTATTCTTTAATCTTAGAATAAAAGATATTAATGGGTACCCTTTAATAATGAAAAAAACAGTATATGAATCTTTAAGTCTTAAAGAAAGAGATTGGTTATTTAATCTAGAGATTTTATATCAAGCCAAAAAACAAAACCTAAATGTCGAAGAAATAATAATAAAACATAGAAGAAGAGTTAGTGGAAAAAGTAGTGATTTTTCATTTTCTAACTTATTAAAACCAATTCAACCATTTTTGCTAATGTATTATTTTTTAAAATATAGGTTAAAAAATTAATTATATACAAATTCGTAAATATTTATCACCAAAGAATCTGATTTAGTGATTTGTGTTGCTAATTTAACCATTTCACTATGATTCTCTGAAAATTTATAGGCATATTCTGGAGATTTTTGAAAATTTGAAATCATGAAGAACTTTGGTTTTAATTTATTTATTTGATATACAAATTCTTGATCATCATCCCTATCATTCTCAGAATAAAGTTCTCCAGGTGTATGATACATTCCCATCTGATCAAATTTATCTTCCGGGAATTTATAAGTTTCTCGTTCAGAATAATATGCAACCTGAGGATGACTACTTGTATAGATTATATCATATTCATTAGAATTTTCTTTCATCCATAAAGCAGCCTCTTTTACTGGAAGATATGAATCTTTTTTCGAAATAATAGAGTTATTTGTAAGTGTTAGATGTTGATATGACCCAAGAACAAAGAGAATTAAGATCAAAGATATTGCTATTTGCTTATTGTATTTTTTTAAAAAATTATAGAGTATAAGTGTACCAATCGCAACAATATAAAATACTGCAGGAAGAGAATAAATAAAATATCTTGGTTCAACACCCCAAGCAGTAGAAAAATAAATGTAGGGGACCAAGAATAAGGATAAAACTACAAAATGCCTTCGAAGTTTTTTTATCTTCCGTATACTATCGTACCCAAAAATAAGATCAGAAAATATCGCAAGAATCCCAATTATAAAGAAAAACATGAATGCATGAAAATTCCCAAAAATTGGACTAAATAAATAATGAGCAGGCAATAATTTAAGGTAATCTATAAAAAGAAAAGAATGTTCGAAATATTGCGAAGGTTCAAGTATACCTATCCCTCCAAATCTAAGATAATACCAGATAAAATAAGGTAACATAACTAAAATAGAAATTACAATAGAAATCCATAAATCTTTATTTTTTATGAACTTCAATCCTTCTTTCAACAAAACATATAATAAAAAGACAACAGCAATAATTGCAGTTGGAAAACGCATTAAAATACTCAATCCTACTGCTACACCCATCAACCATAGATTATATTTAGATTTCTTTTGAACATATCCTCTCCAAAACAAATAGAATGAAAGTAACCATAAAGTTAAACTTGGTAGTTCTGTCATCAATCTAGCAGTATAAAATAAATACAAATAAGAAATAGATGATAAAAATGCGGCAATCAAACCAACTTTCTTATTATATAATTGGATACCAATTAAATAAGTTAATAGAATAGTTGCCATAGAAGCAAAAAGTTCAAAAACTCTTAGAGAAAATTCTCCGAGACCTATATTAAAAAATATTGAAGCAATAAATGGGAACAAAACGGGACGAACAAAATGAATTTCGAATGGAATACTATGAGACCAATGCTTAGCCATAGATAAATATTCTGCCTCATCCCACCAAATAGCAGAATTCATATTAAAATATTTTAATCGTATAATAAAAGCAAATAAAAATATAATAAAAAATAATATATTATATTTATTATGAACTATCTTCTTAAATTTTGAAACAAATACCATACAAAAATACAAATTAACAAATTTATAAATCTAACTAAAATAATACAGGAGTAATAAACACCTCAATCAATGCAGCTATAACTAGAATAAATACAGCTATCAAACTTAAATTAACTGAATCCATCATAATCCTATTAAAATTATTAGTTTCTAGATCTCGATTTATCATAGCAACAGAGATTATACCTCCTGCAAGACCACCAACAAAATATGCAGCAATCTCTGGAATCCCGTGTAAACTATATCTCAATAGCCCTAAAGAAAATGCTTGAATGTAATTACCGGCTCCAGCAGGACTGGCCATAACAACTCCAGTGCCCAAGTTCAGTTTAACAAAATCACCTATAGCTGTAGCAATAACCGAAGCATTCCAAGTTAATATGAAAATCGCGCCGGCACCATAAAAGAATGCGAACAATAAACAGAATAAAAGCACCTTAAAATTATTTAAGAAGATCTGCATAAATACAGCAATTGGATTAACAACATCTCCAACAACATCAGAATTTATAGTCTTTATTGTTTCAGACTGTGTGGAAAATAAGGCCTGAGCAGCTTCAGCAGGTAAAACTAAGTACCAAAAAGAATACGCAACAACAAATCCAAAGAATAAAAATAACATGAATCTAATGG
>CAZCDH010000006.1:0-10636 GCA_964497715.1 Candidatus Woesearchaeota archaeon
AAGAAAACTCGCCCCCTAAATTTTACTCTCCTCCTTATCAGTCGTCAGGGACGTTACACTTTCGCTACGCTCACCCTCGTTTAACAAGGATTTAGAGATTCCGCCTTGCAGGCTCCATCCAAATTTTTGCTATCGCAAAAACTTCTCTTAATCGCGATGTTAAATGAAATTTTAGGTGCTTATTTATTTGCCCACCCAAAGAAAACTTTCTACTTTCTAACTTTCTTTCTCATCTTGATAGAAATCGGTTTGTATCCTGCTTTTTCATTAAGTTTGATAGAAGGTTGATTTTTGTAATAAATTCCGGCCTCAATGAATTTAACTTTTTTTGAAATTAACCATTTTTCTAATTCTTTCAATAGTTTAAGGCCAATTCCTTTTCTTGTCCACCTTCTATCAATATATACTTTTTCCAACATGCCGATTTCTTTTGTTTTTATCCACGCTTGTCCAAATCCTACAATTTCCCCATTTTCTTCTGCAACAATCCAATAGTGGTTTTTTGATTTCATTTCTTCCAAAAAACCTTTCGGTCTAGATTTTTTGTATTTGTTTAAGTCTTGTTGCATTTCTTTAATTGATATTTTGGGAAATTGTAGTTTCCCTTCGCTAATAGAACCATCAACATAAATTTCATCAATTCTTCCTATATCCTCTTTTTTTGCTTTTCTAATCTTCATTATATTCTTAATTAGAAGAATTGATTTATTAAACTATCGAAAGTTTTCTTTTCCCCCTAATCTACTGCACCTAAAACTCAAAATTCTTTCAGAATTTTGGGGACGTCTTGCAGACTTTCGCTTCGCTCACCCTCACTTAACAGGGCTTAAATGAAATAATATTTTAGTGTGCTAATGAAAAAAGTTTATATAGATGAACGCCCAAATCAGATACATGGCAATCATTAAAGCAAGAGAATTTATTTTAAGACCTATCAGATTAACAGATGCTCAAGGTTATCTTGAATGTCATCAAGATGAAGATTCAAAAGCAAATTTTTCTTCAGTTCCAACTACTGTTGAAGAAGCTAAAAAAGAATTGCAAGAAGGAAAAAAACATAATAAAAAATTTGCAATTATTGTTAAAGAAAAATTTGCAGGTTTCATCAATCTTGAATTAACCAGCCATCCCAGATACAAACATTCAGCAATCGTTGGATATGGAATCCATAAAGATTTCAGAGGAATGGGTTTAGCAACAAAAGCTCTGAAAAAAATTACTGAATATGGCTTCAAAGAATTGAAACTCAAAAGAATATCTGGGATGTGTAGAACATTCAATAAAGCATCTTCCAGAGTTCTTGAAAAAGCAGGTTATATTCATGAAGGAACTCTTCATAAAAATAAATTCTCTAATGGGAAATATCTTGATGATATGATTTGGGCTAAGTGGAAGTAACGCACACTAAAATATTACTCTGCGGTTTTTCCTTCGGAAAAATCCTCGGGGACGCTACGCGTTTTCGCCTTCGGCTAACCCAGACATAACAGGCATTAAAAAGAAAACCTCTCAGCTCGAGGTTTTCCCAAATTTCACTTCGTGAAACTTTTTTTAATCGTGTATGTTCAAAAAATTTAAATAGAACAAAATTTATTTTTTTAAATATGATTTCCAATGAATCAGTTATCAAAATAATCGAACCATCTAAAGAAATATATAACCTAATTGAATTTTACAAAAACTTAATACAAAAAGCACTTCCAAATTCTAAAATTACTCTTATTGGATCTTTCGCAATACCTATGTGTGGAAAAGAAGAATTTGATCTATTAGTTGAAGTTGATGATGTTAAGAGTGCCCAAAAACTTATTCAAGAAGAAGGGTTTGGAAGATTTGGGATAGGTCCAATAGTGGAAGGAGAGGGATTTTGTAGGAGTAAAAAGAAATTTGGTATTATCTGCGAACTTCATATAGTCCCAAGAGGATATAAGAAAATAAAATCTTATCTCAGTTTAATCTCAGAATTACAGTCTAATCCAAAAATTGTTCTTGAGTATGAAAAACTGAAAAGATCCTTAGATGGTTTTACTGAAGAGATCTATAAGAGTGAGAAAATTAAATTCTTAAAAGAATATAAGTTATTATAGGTTTCTCAAATATTCACTTCTTTCCAGCCAACTGACCACAAGCACCAGAGATCTCATCACCCATACTCTTTCTAATAGAACATTCAATTCTATTCCTATCTAAAACTTTTTTGAAATTCATAACAACTTCAGGGGCAGGTCGCTTAAAATCAGAGAACTTGTGAGGATTATAAACAATCAAATTTACATGTGCTAATTTCCCTTTCAACAATCCACTTAATTCTCTTGCATCATCTTCAGAATCATTAACATCCTTAATCAACACATACTCATAACTAATCTTCTTATTAGTTTTTTCTGTAAATTGGTCACATGCATCAATCAAATCTTTCAAATGATATTTTTTATTTATTGGCATTATCGAGGATCTTAGTTTATCATCTGCTGCATGTAAGGAAACTGCAAGTCTAACTTGTAAATCTAAATTCATAAATTCCTTTATCTTTGGAATAATTCCAGAGGTAGAGACCACAATGTGTCTAGCACCGACATCAAACTTATCACGATCATTAAATATTTTAATAGATTCGATCACATTCTCATAATTCATGAATGGTTCTCCCATCCCCATATAAACAACATTACTAACTCTTTTATCCTTTTTTTTCAAATATTGAGAAATAAATAATACTTGTTCTACAATCTCTTCAACTCTTAAATTTCTTTTGAAAGGTTTGGCACCAGTTGCACAGAATTTGCATCCCATTGCACAGAATATCTGGGAAGATACGCATACTGTACGTCTTTTCCCATTAATCATTAATACTGCCTCGATATAATTATTGTCTTCAGTTTTAAACATAAATTTGACACTATCCTTAGTTTTTTTAGTTTCAACTAATGAAAGTGAGAATAACTTAAAGTTTTCATTTAATTGTTCTCTCAAATCTTTAGGAAATGTAGTCATTTCGTCAAAAGATGAAACAAACTGTTTGAAAACTAGCTCTTCAAATTGTTTAATCCTAAATTTAGGCAACTTATTATCCTGAAAATACTGACTTATCTCTTTATACATGCGCAGGAACAAGATTTTGGGGTTTATAAAGAATATTATTTAATAAAATTAACAGACAATTGGATAATTACAATTAAAAATCAATCGACAGTCCAATATTTAAAATTGGGTTCATCCATCCAGGAATGAAATTCCAAATCAATTCTTCCTTTGAACGAAATCTCTAAAAGGTGTTTGTCTAAAACATTTCTTAAAAAAGAATGACTTGGTTCTGGGAAAAATGGTTCATAAGGTTCACAAGGGTAGAACATGGATCTGCTTCCATCTGGAAATGGTCTATCATATTTCAGGGAAAATCCTTTCTGATAGTTTTCTAAAGGAAAATGGAATACTTCTTTAGAATCGATAGACAGATATAATCCGGAATCATTTTTTTTAAAATCTAAAGTTTTCCCCTCCAAATATTCAAAAATTTTTAAATCTCCTCCATAAGATCCTTTCAATCTTACATTAAGAAATTCGGCATCATAATTATCTAGACATTTCCTCAAGTTTTCAAAATCTAATTCCTTTGGCATGCAATACTGTTCCATAATTATAAAAAGGGGGATAAATATATAATCTTTACTAAAAAATGAAATCAATTAAAAAACTGTTTTACTCAGAAATAACGATATTCATACTAATAATTTCATATTTCTTAATATCATCTAAATACGACTTAGCAAGAGAATTTTTCTTAATTTTAGCAGCACTAGGATTAACTTTTCTGATTCTAGGAATTATCCTAACTATAAAGGCTAGGAAAGAGAAAGGAAAACTAAGAATATTTTTAATGATCTCTGGAATATCGGCAGTTGCACCATTTTTAGGAACAATTTTGCACAACTTATTTTATGGGTTAGCTATAACCTTTCAAAACTTAAGATTCCTCTTTGAAGCACTTCATGCGACATTCTTCATAATCTCTTTACTTATCGCACCAATGCTATTCATAATAGGAATAATCGGATCTATAGTTTATTTCTCAAAATGTTATTAATCTTTAATAAATTCGCCAAGGCCATTATTTTTGTAAACTGTAACACTACCTTTATCTTTACCATAATTCCTTACAGAGAATAAATCAATGTCTCCATCTCCATCAAAATCGGCAGCAGCTAATCCCATTGCACCCTTATATCCTGGAAGCGGAACTTCTGCGATTTTTCCGAATAAAGAATAATTTCCATTCCCATCATTTTTGTAAAGGGAAACAATACCTCTGTCTTTACCATAATTCCTTACAGAGAATAAATCAATGTCTCCATCTCCATCAAAATCGGCAGCAGCTAATCCCATTGCACCCTTATATCCTGGAAGCGGAACTTCTGCGATTTTCCCATCAAGAGAAAAAGGATAATCAATTATTTCTTTCTGTTCATTTTCACATCCGCATAAACTTGCTGTTAATGCGCCAGCGAGTACGATTCCTGTTAAATTTTTGTTTAATTTCATAAAATTAGAAATATAATAACTATTATAATAGTTTCTATTCGGACAAAACTTTCGTAAAAATTAAGATACCAAATACTGCAATAACTGTAATAAATCCTGCTTCTATCAAACTACCTTGTACAGGACTCAACGAAGTAACAACTGCGATGTATTCCCCTAAAACCTCTCTCCAAGAGAGTGCTAATAAAAAACCAAATGCTGCGACGACAGTAGTAAGTAAAGTTTTCTTCAATTCTTTCTTATATGCACTATGTCCTTCTTCCAATTTCTCACGAACACTGATACTTTTTTCCCTCAAAACTTTACTGAGTAATTTTCTTTCTTTAGAAGTAAGTTTTTTATCCAATTCATCACGAGCATTTATTTTAATCATATCTCTAATTTTAGAATCTAGACTTTATTAATCTTTCCAGAGAAACCTTTAAATAAAAACTAAATAAAATAAAAAACTATGGTTCATTTATTCAAAATACTAAAAAGCAAATATTGCAAACTTGTTTTCATATTAGCATTAATATTATCTTACTTCTTAATTCCAAATAAAGTATTTCACGGATTTCACAATATAACGGCAATACTATTCATGATAGTATTCTCACTAACTATAACTTGCATAACATACAACATTAAAGAAAGAGTAAAATTAGCAAGAACTTACAAACATTCAATTCTAAGTATAATCGCAACTGCAGTTGGACTATCTGCACTCCAAGTGTGTGGTGTGAGTGCACCAGTGTGTACAGCAACTTTAGGTGCAGGAATTTTGGCGTCAATATTTCCAGTAACTTTTGTAGAGTTATTATCTGATTACAGCATACTAATAATTAGTATTTCTATACTATTTCAACTGTTAGCACTATACTTAATGAATTGTTTTAAGAAACTACCTTCCTCGAGAAACTAAGAAAACCTTTATATATGTGTAGTTTATATAGAATACATATGAAAAAGAGATATATATTATTATTGCTTTTAGTACTTCTTCCTCTAGCATCTGCAGAGGATTACACCGGGATCTTTGAATTAAACAAAGAGAAGGTTCAATTAGGAACAGAATTCACACTAACAGGAACCGTTTTAGTCGATAATAATCCGCTAGATCAAGCAATAGCAACAATCTATTTCAAAAATGGAGATATTTTCTATAAAACTTTTGTATTAATATTAAACGGCGAACTTAGTTCAACAAATAGTTTTACATTTGATTCTGAAGGAAACTCAATGCCTGATGGAAATTACAATGTAGAATTAATTATAGAGGATTCTTTCGATAATACACTAAAAGAATTTAATGATATTGCAGAAATAACTGTAGAGTCAGGATTAATACTTAATTTAGAATTAGAAGAAACTCAAATCTCTCCTGGAGAAGTTTTAGAAATCAAAGGTACAGCACTAAAAAAAGTCGGTGGAGATGAAATAACTTCAGGGCAAGTAAAAATTATAATTGATGGAGAAGAATACAAAACTAGTTTTTCAGGTGATGAATTCAGATATAATCTAGCAGTTTCTGGAATGGCAAAATCTTACTATCATGATCTCGAGATAACTATAAGAGATGAATTTGGAAACTTTGATTCAGAGATATTAAAGTTCTATGTAGAACCAATACTTACAAGATTAGAAATAAATGTAGAAGGTGAGGAGTTCCTACCTGCAGAACAAATTAAAATAACTCCGATAATCTATGATCAGGCTGGAGACAAAGTTTCGGAAGATATTGAATTAAGGATATATGATTCAAATGGAAAAAGAGTTTTCAGAAAAGAAGGTTCAACAAACGAATTAATCAGTTATGCTTTGCCTGAGTTTGCAAGGCCAGGAGACTGGAAGATAAAAGCGAAGTTTTCAAACGATTTAGAATCAGAGAAAGTATTCAATATTAAGGAAGTTTATGGAATTGATGTAACTTTAGATAATCAAGTAATCCAGGTTACTAATATCGGTAATGTTGTATATCGTGAACTTTTTGGAATAGATATATTTTCTAATGGGGAAAAAGTAGACACACTATATAAAAGAACTGGGTTGAATCCTGGAGATACAATGACACTAGAGCTTTACAAAGAGCTTAGATCTGGAGATTACAATGTTTATGTAGAAAATACAAATCAAACTTTTGAAACTAAAATTGATGATACTAGAGGATTTATGACAAAGTTTAAAGATTTCTTAGTTGGCGTAACAGGAGAAGTAGTGCATTCATCTGGTAGCTCGCCTTCAACAACTTCGACATATATGTTATTAATATTGTTTGTTGCAGCTGTAGTAACACTAAAATTCAAAATTGGACCCTTAAGAAATTCTGATAAAACTGGAAAGAGAAGAAAGAAAAAACTATCTTTCAAAAAAACAAAGATAAAAGATAAATTTGTTAAACGCGCTAACAAAATAAAAACTAAAAAAGAGAAAGAAGATATAACTGATCTGAAGAAAAGGATATTAAGGGATTTAAATCAAGCAAAAATAAAGAAAGAAGAAAAATCATTTTCTGTAAAACCTATAGTAAATAATCCAGAACCTCAGAACGGAGAAGAAAATTCAAAGACAGATATTTTAAGGGGATTACAACAAGCAAAAGTTGCAGCAAGAAAATCTGCTGAAGAATACAGGGCTAAAGCAATTGAAAGTCCTGAATCAGAATCAAAAAGAATAGAGTTTGATCAACCTTTAACACCAAACAGAGGAGATTTCGTACCTCCTGAAAAACCACCTGTAAATGATGAGACTCCTAAAGAAGATAAAAAACCTGGTGGATTATTCGGAATGTTTGACTAACTTATAAAAAATAATATCTTTATCTTCTTCAAAACTTTCAAAATCAGATAATAATTCTCTAATGATTTCAAGGTTCTTAGATTTTTTCAAAATAGATATAGCGATTTTATCTCTAGCAACTCTTTTAATTTCAGAGATTGCTTTTTCATAATCTTCAACATTCTGGAGGGCAGTAACGCTAATCACACAATCAAAACTACTGTCATCAAAAGGTAAATCTGCAGCATCTCCAAGAATAACATTAGCTTTACTCAAATCTATCATACCTTTACTATTATCAATTCCAGTATAATCTTTAAAAAATTCTGAGTAAAATGCGGTGCCGCAACCAACATCAAGAACTCTTTCACTATCAATATTAAGTAATCTAATTATCAGATTGACTTTTTTAATTTGCTCTTCTTTATGCAGTTCATTGTATCCTTCTGCTATGTGGTCGTAATAACTCATACAATCTGGATAAATCGCAAATTATTTAAATTATGCCATCACTAAGTTTCATAAATGCGAGGATAGTTTAGTGGTTAGAATATGACGTTGCCAACGTTGTGACCCGGGTTCGAACCCCGGTCCCCGCATACATAAAACTTATATATTCTAAATTAGATTAATAAAATATGAAAAAAGGAATATCTCCATTAATTTCATGGGTAATTATAATCGGAGCAGTCGTAGCTATGGCAGCATTTATGTCAACATATCTAATAAATATGTCTGAATCTTATTCTGAGAAACAACTATCTCAAGCAGAACAAGTATACTGTGAAGACACTCTACTTTCTGCAAAATTCATAAATACCACACATATAGAACTAGCAAATAAGGGCCTATTTACAATAAGGGAGATAAGGGTCCTTTCGGAAGGAAACTCTCCTTTAGCTTATGAAATTGAGCTTAAACCTCAACAGAATCTGGAATATGAAATAAGATCCCCAGCAGAAATAATCCCTGCAATAAAAATAGAAGATCATATAATTTTTTGTACAGATAGATCAGTTAGTGTTGATTCTTCTTAATAATTTTTGAATAATATCTGCAACAACTTCTGGATACCAAAAATTCATAAATCTACTAGGTTCTACTTCTATGATAGTTTTCTTTGTTGGAAATAATTTTCTTTTTGGACCAAAAGCAAGAGAACCATTGAAAACATGTTCAATTGTAATCATTGGAGGTGGAGAGTTTTTCAAAGCACTATTAACTGCATCTAAGAAAGTATTCGGATTAAAATCTCTCATTAATTGTCTAACAAAATTATCATCTGCATACTCTTTTATTTTGTCGATATCTTTCTCTATCCCCTCTCTTATCTCTCCACTGAGCTTATTGATATCAAAAGTTTTAAACGTTTTAATTGTATTATAGATTAATCTTTTTTCTTCAAACAAAATCATCTTTTTATAATCTGTTTCAAGTTTTTTCATAAAAGGCGCATATTCTTTATTAAGGTCTGCAACAATCTTTTCTACTTTTAATTTATCTACTCCTTCGTTCTGGAATGTGATAATATCAATTATACTAGGTATTGCTTTAACTCTTGGGAATGCCCGATGTAAGAATACTATTGGATCGCCAGCATCAACATCTGCCCAGAAATTTTGATATATACTTAATCTATCGTAATAATCTCCTTCGTCTCTAGCAACCCACCCATACCTTTTCTTATATTCATTTATTTTGTTGGCATCACTTCTTTCGTTAAAGAGATTGTATGCATTCAATGCCTCATTTAATGAAGGGATATCTCTATTGAAATCAATTCCTAAAACTCTGTTCCTTGGCATGTTAGAAACAACAAATTTTCCGCCAAATCTTTTCCAACAGATACTTCCAACAGTTTCAGAATTGTCGTCTCTAGAAGTAGGATTTTCAAGTGCAGGTCCAGAATGCGGGGTAACAGTAACAAAATTTGATTTAGAATTCTTATAAACTATGTAACCTCTTTTAAATCTTATATCCATATAACCATGAATCCAATAACCTATTTAAATCTTTCAATAAAAAGATATAAAAACTAAGAAATTTAAACAAATTCATGAAGACTCGAAAGTTAGAATTCAAAAAAAAGTTTATAGAACGTTATTCTCAGTTAACAGATTTCGAATTGTTCAAAGAATACAGTTCAAGACCTGTAAGGAAATCATTTAGAGTAAACACACTAAAGGCTAATATCTCTCCAATCAAAAAAAGGATGGAGAAGTATTTTGAATTAGAGCCAATAAACTGGTGCAAAGAAGGATTCTTCATAAAAGACACAAAAAAAATAGCTGTAGGAAACTTAAAAGAATACATGTTAGGTTATATTTATATTCAAGAGGCTTCTTCAATGATCCCTCCAACTGTTTTAAGACCAAAAGCTGGAGAGTTTGTTTTAGATATGGCTGCAGCACCAGGATCAAAAACTACACAAATGGCTGCACTAATGAAAAATCAAGGACTTCTGATAGCAAACGATTATAAATTCAATAGATTAAAATCACTATCTTCAAATATCCAAAGATGTGGAATCACAAATACAGTTATGACTCTCATGGAAGGAAGGTTTTTCAAAGATCTACAATTTGACAAAATATTATTAGATGCTCCCTGTTCTGGAACTGGTACTCTAAGAAAATCTCCATACACTTTACAAGAATGGAATCCAAACGGTGCAAGAAAACTAGCAGGAACTCAAAGACAATTAATAAGAACTGCATTTCAAAATTTAAAACCTGGAGGATCTTTAGTTTATTCTACTTGTACAATGGAACCAGAAGAGAATGAAGGGATAGTTAATTATCTGATAAATGAGTATCAGGATGCCAAGGTTCAAAAGATAGATATTAAAGTAAAATCTAGTGAACCAATTCTAGAATTTGAAAAAAACAAATACGATAAAAGTGTGAAGAACGTTATTAGAATATGGCCTCAAGATAACGACACTGATGGATTCTTTGTTTCGAAGATAAAAAAGAAGAAATAGTTCTACTTATGCACTTCAATATATTATCTTTTTGTATAATAATCTTTATAAATATAAAACGGGCCGAGAGGACATTATACCTTTGGAGGTAATTATGATGGAAGAAGATTTTCAAAATGAAGATATTAAAGAAGAAAAAGAAGAAGTAGCAGAAGAAACTAGTGAAGAATTAGCAGAAGAAGATTCAACAGAAGAACCTGCAGAAGAAACTAGTGAAGAAGTAGCAGAAGAAACTAGTGAAGAAGTATCTGAAGAAGATTCAACAGAAGAACCTGCAGAAGAAACTAGTGAAGAATTAGCAGAAGAAGATTCAGAAGAAACTAGTGAAGATTCAACAGAAGAAACTTCATTTGACGA
>CAZCDH010000006.1:10736-42719 GCA_964497715.1 Candidatus Woesearchaeota archaeon
ACTAGTGAAGATTCAACAGAAGAAACTTCATTTGACGATTCAGAAGAAAAAGAAGATTCAGAAGAAACTAGTGAAGATTCAACAGAAGAAACTTCATTTGACGATTCAGAAGAAAAAGAAGTAGCAGAAGAAGATTCAACAGAAGAAACTAGTGAAGATTCAACAGAAGAAACTTCATTTGACGATTCAGAAGAAAAAGAAGATTCAGAAGAAGATAGCGAAGAAGAATAATTCGCTTCTTTTATTTTTTTTATTTATTTCCAGTACTACCAAAACCTTCACTATTTCTTACAGTTTCATTAAGATTTTCACACTCTTCTATTTTAACTCTATGGATTGGTTGAACTAACATTTGAGCTATTCTCATATTTCTTTCAACAATAAATTCAGAATCTCCAAGGTTCTTAAGGACAACTCCTACTTCGCCACGATACCCTGAATCAATTACTCCGGCTAGAACATGTAACCCACTATTGTGTGCGTGGCCACTACGATCCCAAATCAAACCAACCATATCTTCTGGAACTGCTAATTTTATTCCAGTTTTTATAGTTCTTCTCTCGCCAGGTTTTAAAACAGAATCTTCTGCAGATCTTAAATCAAATCCTGCATCATTTTCATGGGCGTATGTCGGCAACATAATATTTTTATCTAATCTTTCTATTTTCATTTTTTATTCTCCCAATCTCTTCTTCAAAGGATTTTACATCTTCAAATTCGTGGTGCAGTGAAGCAAACCTGAGAAATGCGACACTATCAAGTTTTCTCAATTTATTCAGTGCCATTTTTCCTAATATTCTACTATTGATCTCAGGAGTATCATTACTTCTTAATTCTGCTTCGATATCTGAGATAATCTTATCTAGATCTCTATTACTAATGGGTCTTTTTTTACATGCCAAAGATAGTCCCAGGAAGAGTTTAGTTCTATCAAAAGATTCTTTCTTACCATCTCTTTTTATTATCTTAAGATTCACTTGAGCAATCTGTTCATAGGTTGTATACCTTTTTCCACATTTCAAACACTCTCGTCTTCTACGTATGGAGCTTAATTTAGAATTATTTCTCTTATCTATAACTTTCGACTTCCCAGATAAACAAAATTGGCACCTCATTTTAATCAAAAACACAATATGTTGTGTATACCAATTAATCAAAAACACAATATATAAAGATTTATGCACTTTAGAATAACAATCAGCAACTAAATATTACAATAACCTTTATAAATTATCGAATTCAAATTAAACGCATGAAAAGAGGAGTAATTGTTTTATCAATAATATTTGTATTGGCGCTATCAACACCAGCTTATGCGTATTCAATTAATGATTTTTGGGAAGATTTTGCAGGATTTTTTGATAATTTGATCACAGGAATGGCAGGAGGTGGGCCAGGCTTTGGAGGAGATTGTCCTTGTCCTGATGGGACAAGTCCTGGCCAGTGTTCTTCTAGTGAAGAGTATGGAAAACCCTGGTTCTGTGAAAGTGAATATGATCCAATAAATGAAGTGGATGTATGTTATTTCTCTCAAGACTGTCAAGAATGTGGATGTCCTTCGGGAAAAGAATGTCAAGGTAGTGGTATCTGTACAACACCTAATGGTGGAGGTGGAGATGGAGGAGATGATCCTGTCTGCGGAGATGGTTCATTAAATCAAGATTCAGAAGATTGTGATGGATCAAATTTTGGTGGAGAAACTTGTGTTTCACAAGGCTTTCTTGATGGAAATTTAACTTGTACAGATAATTGTACAATTGATACTTCGACATGTACTAACTGTAATAATGATGGTATTTGTGATGATAAAGAAACTTGCGAAAGTTGCGTTGAAGACTGTTTAGGTAAACAAGCAGATTGTAGTGCAAATGAATTATGTTTTGATTGGGATGATTATGACGGAAGTGGAAATGCAAAATGTTATTCTACCTGTTCAGATAAAATTGGGGGATGTTTTAGATCAACTTGGAGCTGTATGGGAAATGGATTGGGAAATATACAACAATATAAATTGATCAAAGGTGGAGCCCTAGACTGTCCAAAAGGATATTATGATTGTTGCAGACTAGTAAATATCTGTGGTGATGGATATTGTGATGGTTCAGAAAAATGTGAAAAAGATTGTGCAACTGGGGAAACTCAAGATAGTCAAGAAGATTACTTTGATTTACAAGATAAGATAACTGAAGCAACAAAGAATATAACTGATCAAGAAAAAGTAGAAAAAATCATTAATGATCAAAAATTAAAAGTAGAATACGGACTAAATATAAACGAAATAAATTTATTTAATAATATTAACAAAATAATTCTTGGAATTCTTCCATCAAACTTACAAGCTCCTTTGTTAAGTAAGAAGTTTGAAAAAGAAGAAAACATAGATGTTTTTACAGAAAAAAAGGATGGAATCACTTCAATAAGTTATCGTGAGAACAATCAAATTCAACTATCTCCTGGAGAGACAGAACCAAAAAGATTAGCAAAGCTTAATATAATTCCAACATCAACATTACCAAAAATACTATTTACTTTTGCAGGATTTTAAAATGGATATCTTAAAAGAAATCTCCCCAACAAAACAAGAAAAAAAAGAGTTAAAGAAAAAAGTAGATTCATTTCTTAAATCATTTAAAAAATCAAAAGGTGTAAAATTCGTAGTTGGAGGATCATATGCTAAAAACACTTGGCTATCTGGTAATCCAGATATAGATGTTTTTGCAAGATTTGATTATAAAATTTACAAAGATAAAGATATCTCAAAAGAACTTAAAGACATACTCTCAAAAAAATATAAATTCACAAAAGTTCACGGTTCAAGAGATTATTATCATATAGATATCAGTAAAACAATCTTCGAAGTAGTCCCAGTATTAGAGATAAAAAAACCAGAAGAAGCAAAGAATGTGACTGATGTTTCAGCATTCCATGTAAAATACATAAAAAAACATACAAACAAGAAACTTCAGAATGAGATAAGGATTTTGAAACATTTTTGTAAAGCAAACGAGCTATATGGTGCAGAGAGTTACATAAAAGGATTCTCAGGATATGTGTTGGAACTATTAATCTCTCATTATAAATCATTTAACAAATTAATAAAATCTGCAAAATTGTGGGATGAAAAAACTATACTAGATCCTGCAAAATATTACAAATCAAAAAGAGAGATAGGATTAGAACTTAATCCTTCAAAAGTTTCACCACTAATACTAATAGATCCAGTCCAACCAGATAGGAATGCTGCAGCTGCACTGGGGAAAAAGGTGTACAACAAATTAATCAATCTAGCAAAGATCTATGATGGTTCTGACGCCTTCTTCAGAAAGAAAGAAATTGACTTAAAAGATCTAAAAGGATATCAAATACTCTCAATAACTCCGTTAAAGGGGAAGAAAGATATAGTTGGGGCAAAACTACTGAAATCTCTAGAATACATAAAAAAACAATTAGAGCTACATGATTTCAAGGTAACAGACTATGGTTGGAAATGGGAAACTAAAGCTTATTTCTGGTTCAAGATAGAACCTCCGAGATCAAAAACTAAGAAACACTACGGTCCAACAAAAGATAAGAAACTGCACTTCGAAGCTTTTAAGAAAAAACACAAAAAAGAAAAACTTCACAAAGAAAAGAAAGGGGTTTATATAATCCAAGAAAGAAGATTCACTAAATCAGAAAATATCCTAAATTATTTAATAAAACAAAAAAATGTTAGTGAAAAGCTTAAAAAGATAAAATTAAGATAACTTAACTAGAACCAAAAAGTTTATAAATTATTCAAGAGTATATTGACTAACTCGTTCTAAAGAGGTTTATTAAATGGAACAAAATATAGAAAATTCAATTCAGAAAGGTACTACAACTGTTGGTATAGTTTGTAAAGATGGAGTAGTTCTTGCAGCAGACAAAAGAGTAAGCGCAGGTTATTTAATCTCAAACAAAAAGATGGAAAAGATCCATACAATATCTGACAATGCTGCAGTAACTATGGCAGGTTTGGTATCTGACGCACAATTAATTGTTAAATTAATCAAAGCAGAAATAAGATTGAAAAAAATAAGGACTGTTAGAGATCCTTTAATCAAAGAAACTGCAAATCAACTAGCAAATATTTTATATCAAAATATCAGAAAGCCTTCAATGGTTCCAGGAATCGTAGGATTCTTGCTTGGAGGAAAAGATAAACTTGGGTATCATCTCTATGAATTAGGGATGGACGGATCAATTACACCCACAGATGATTTCTGTTCTAATGGATCAGGATCACCACTTGCATATGGTGTTTTAGAAACTTTATACAATCCAGATATCACAGTAACTGAAGGAACAGAATTAGCATTAAAAGCAATAAAGGCCGCAATCCAAAGAGATATGCCTACTGGTGACGGTATAGATGTAATTACTATAACTTCAGAAGGTGTTAAAAAACACCAAACAAAAAAAGTAAAAAAAGTAATAGAATAATAAATTCTTTGTTTTAAAAAATGGTAATAAAGATAATAGAATCGATAAATGAATTATTGCCTTCAGGTGCAAATATATCTCAGGTAGCATTCGAGGGAGCGAATATAGTACTTTATACGAAAAATGGTGAATTTTTCTTAAATAATAAAGGCGTTATAAGAGAGATAGTTAGTAAAATTAAAAAGAGAGTGGAATTAAGGGCAGATCCTTTACTTTGTTTAGAGTCAGAAAAGACTGAAATGATTATAAAGAAAATAATTCCTAAAGAAGCAGGAAAAGTAAATATAATATTTGACCCTCAAAGGGCCCAAGTAATTCTAGAGGCAGAAAAACCAGGTTTGGCAATAGGTAAAGAGGGAGAGCTTCTAAAAGAAATAAAGAAACAAACTAATTGGACACCATTTGTTAAACGTGTTCCTTCAATTAAATCAAAGATCATAGAGAATATTAGGCAAGTATTATACACAAATGATGATTATAGAAAAAAATTCTTACATTCAGTTGGTGAGCGAATTTATGGGCCAACTAGAAAAAATAAGAGAACAGAATGGGTAAGGCTAACTTTTTTAGGTGGAGGAAGACAGGTTGGAAGATCATGCTACCTTCTACAAACTCAGGAATCAAATATTCTAATAGATTGTGGAATAAATGTTGCAGCATTAGAAGATAGCGCATATCCATATTTAGATATCTCAGAATTAAAGATTAATGAATTAGATGCAGTAGTACTATCTCACGCACATTTAGATCACACTGGAGTAATCCCGTTGTTGTATAAATATGGTTACAAGGGACCACTATACTGTACTGCTCCCTCAAGAGATATTGCAGCATTATTATGTTTAGATTTAATATCAATTCACAAGGGAGAAAACAAAAAAGAACTTTATTCATCGTCTGACATAAAACAGATGGTTAAACACACAATTGTTCTAAATTATGAAGAAGTTACTGATATAACTCCTGATGTTCGTTTAACTCTATATAATGCTGGACATATTTTAGGTTCATCACTCTGTCACTTTCACATAGGAGATGGTTTACACAATTTCATGTACACTGGTGATATGAATTATGAAGTATCAAATCTTTTACCTGCAGCATCAACAAGATTTCCAAGATTAGAAACTTTAATGATAGAATCTACGTACGGTGGGAGAGACGATGTCACTTCTACAAGGAAAGAGGCAGAAGATTATTTATTAGAGATAATAAAATCTACAGTAAGTAGGGGCGGAAAGATTTTAATGCCAGTTCTTGGAGTAGGTCGTTCACAAGAAGTTATGCTTATTGTTGAGAAAGCAATAAGAGAAGGAAGACTAGACGATATTCCTGTTTTCGTACAAGGTATGGTTTGGGACGTTACTGCAATTCACACAACCTATCCAGATTTTTTCAATTCAAGAGTAAAAAAAGATATTTTTCATAAAGACATGAATCCATTCCTATCAAAGATATTCAAGAGAGTCGGATCTCACAAAGAGATGATGAATATTGTAGATGAACACGGACCTTGTGTAATCATGGCAACTTCTGGTATGATGACTGGTGGTGCTTCTGTAGAATATTTCAAACACTTAGCAGACGATCCTAAAAATTCACTAATACTAACTTCTTATCAAGGAGAAGGATCATTGGGTAGAAGGTTACAACAAGGAGAAAAAGAAATACTCTTTAGAGATGGAAGTAAACAAGTTCCAGTTAATGTTAAACTAGATATTTATTCAATTCATGCATTTACAGGACACAGTGATAGAAATCAACTAATGAATTATTTCAGAAGAGTCTCACCAAGGCCTAAAAAAGTTATTATGGTGCACGGAGAGAGTTCAAAATGCTTAGATCTAGCTAGTTCTTTACATAAGATGATGAAAATCGAGACAACAGCTCCAAAAAATCTAGAGACTGTAAGATTAGTATAAAATCATCACTTTCCAGTAACAACAAATAGTTAACCTTATATACTAGCAATCTGTATAATTATGTATGAAAAAGACAGTTATTTTAATAGGATTAATTTTTATGCTTGGTTGGCTTTCTAATAGTGCATACAGCACAGATTTTGAAGAACCTTCGAGCATTTTCACAACTAAAGATCTAATTTCTCCTCAAGATTGGGTTAATACAAACCAAATTTTCATTTATCAAGATTATATAGTTATCAAAGTTCCCGGCGCAAAATTAGTAAGTTATGCAGATACAAATTCTATGGATCCCCTATTAGATAGTGGGGCAAACGGACTAGAGATAATTCCACAATCAGAAGAACATCTCCAAATAGGAGATATAATCACTTATGATGCAGATTGGAATGATAATCTAGTTGTTCATAGAATCATATTTATCGGAGAAGATGATGAAGGGTGGTACTGTATAACGAAAGGAGATAATTCTAGATTTACAGATCCTGGAAAAATAAGATTTGACAAAGTAAAATATGTATTAATAGGAGTGATATACTAAAATGGATAAAAAAGAAATAATAGAGAAATTAAACCTTGGAGATTTCGTTTCAATAGATCATGAAGAAGGAATATTCAATAAACGAGTGACAGAAACTATTGGACATGTTTATGAAGTTAAGGGAAATAGTTGTAAACTATTAGAAAGAGATTGGATAGAATATCTAGATCTTCCAAAGCCTTCAAAACCAGAGTATGAAAGGAAAAAAACAATTCATTATAAAAAAATAAAAAATATTTATAGAGTTTAAAGTAAGATTCAATAAAACATATAATAATAGGAGATATAATAAAATGGAAGCAATATGTGATAAATGTGGAGCAGTGTATATGGTAGGTGTATCAAAACCTAGTTCATTACGTTGTATTTGCAGAAGCAAAGATTTCAAACTTAAAGAATAATAACAACAAGTAAACCTAAGAAACATCCAGCAGAGATAAAAGGCATAGCTGGATAAAACTTTTTCTTTTCACTAAATACTAACAATAATAGTAGTGCAAGGGCTGCAAAAACACTAACTATGTATGCTTCCATAATGCCAAATGATTTCAATATAACTCCTGAGAATAACAAAGGGAATCCTATATCTCCTCCTCCAAGCACTGCAACTTTATTTTTTCCGTAAGGAACTAACAGTCCTGCAAATAATTTAGATTCTGTCTGGAATTTAGCCATCTTAACCATATGTTTAGTTTTCCAAACAGCGATCATATCATATATAGAGATAAAAATAAGTAACAAGCTCATAGAAAGAAGACCTAAAATGGGTACAAAGATTCCTGCTAAACCTCCATAAATAAATAATTCTGGAAAATTATGAGATATAACATTAGGTCTAAGTGTTTTCAAGCTAGCAAATCCTAAAGCAAGGAACAAAGCGAGATATTGGTGAACAAAAGCTCCAAAACTTATTAACAAAGCATAAGATACGGCTACAAAGAACCAAATTTTCCACACTCTAAATGCATTAAGTCTAATTAAAAGTAAAACGAGTGCAGTAGCAATTAGTATTGCAATCAAAATAGGGATGTATCCACTCTCTTCATTAAGCTCTGGCCTTTCAATTCCCATTGGCAGATCTCCACCAACAAGGTATCTGTCAGTTACACTAAGTCCTATAAAATGAGCTACTAAGAATAATGAAATAATAATCAAACTAACTTTGAGATTGTGTTTCATAAATCAAAATTAAATAAACTAGTTTAAATAATTTTGCATAACTTTAGATAACTTTTTATATAATAAATCTCATAAAAGTTAATATGAAAAAAGTAGGGTTGGCTTTGGGTGGTGGAACTGCATTAGGATTCTCACATATTGGAGTGCTTGAAAGCCTAGAAAAAAATAAAATAAAAATAGATTATCTTTCTGGAACAAGTATGGGGGCAGTAGTGGCGGCACTATATGCTTCAGGTATGAGCATAAGGGATATGAAAGAAATCACAATGACAACAAGGTGGGAGAACCTAGTAGATTTCAAATTACCTGATCGCGGAATACTTTCTGGAGATAAGATAGAAACCTTCCTAAGAGTTTTATTGAAAAACAAAAAATTCAAAGATTTAAACATTCCTCTGGCAATAGTTGCAACAGACATATACAATGGAGAGAAAATAATATTCAAGAAAGGAGATGTAGCAAGCGCAGTTAGGGCCAGTATATCATTGCCTAATATTTTTGTTCCATTCGAATATAATAACCGGGTTCTGATTGATGGAGGAATAGTTGATCCAATACCTGTTGATATAGCAAAAGATATGGGTGCAGATATTGTAATTGCAACAGATCTCTCAGTACCTGTAAAAAATGTTATGATTAATTCTAAAACTAAAAAGAATAAAAGGTTTTTAAAGAAAATTGAAAAAAAATTAATTGAACAAGAGATAAATGAAATAAATAATTACACTACTAAACACAAAGATTCAATACCTTGGTTTTTAAAAGGAGTTACTGCTGTACTAAATAGACCAAAGACTATAATCGAATACTTTACAAAACATAGATTAAAAGTTCCAGAGTTTTTAACAATCACTTCAAATTCATTTAGTATAATGACTAGTGAACTAAGTAAAAGTGCACTAAAATCTGCAGACTATGTAATCAAACCAAATTTAAAAGGATTCACCAGATTTGATTTTGGAAGAGTTGGGAGTCTAATAAAAAGAGGAAAAATAAAAACAGACAGTTCAATAAAAGATATTAGGAAATTAATAAAATGATTAAAGAAGATTTTAAAGGAATATGTCCAGACTGTGGGTCAAAACTGCATGAGGGACAACATAAATTTGCAGATGGAATGTACTATGTAAGTTCTTGTAAGGAATGCGGTTTTAAAAATGAAACTCCATTAGAAGAGAAGAGAAGAATAAAACACCTAAAATCAAAATGAGTTTACAAGAATTACGATCTGTTCTAGAAAAAGAAGCAAATGAAGAAAAATCAAAAATTCATTCTAGGTTTTTCAAAACAGGAAAAGGAGAATATGGTGAGGGTTCAATTTTCTTAGGAATTACAGTTCCAGTTTTAAGAAAAATAGCAAAGAAATACCAAAACTTATCTCTAGAAGATTTACAGATATTATTAGATGATAAAATCCATACATACAGGTTTGTAGCAATCATAATTCTAGTTGAAGAGTATAAAAGGGGAGATAATAAAAGAAAAAAAGAAATATATGAATTCTATTTAAAAAACTCTAAAAATATTAATAATTGGGATCTAGTTGATGTTTCTGCACCCCATATTGTTGGCCATTATTTATATCATCAACCCAACATAATTGCAAAAAAGAAATTACAACAACTTGCCCTTTCAGAAAGTTTATGGGAAAAAAGAATTGCAATAGTTTCAACATTTTATTTTATTAGGCAGAATAGATTGGGGGAAACCTATGGGATATCTAAAATGTTACTAAAAGACAATCATGATTTGATTCACAAAGCGTGTGGGTGGATGTTGAGAGAGGTTGGAAAGAGAAATCAAAAAGTTTTAGAAAGGTTTTTAGATAAGTATGTGGATGTGATGCCAAGAACTATGCTGAGATATTCTATAGAAAGGTTTGAAGAAGAAAAAAGAAAATACTATCTAAATAAGTAAGTTTTTTAAACAAGTCAATAGTTATATCATTATGAGGGGACGTAGCATAACCTGGCTAGTGTTGCCGGCTCCAACCCGGTAGGTGGGGGTTCAAATCCCTCCGTCCTCATTTTTTAGAAACTTTTATATAAACTGATTCTCAAAATAACTCTATGAAGCTTACGCCTTATGAAGTGGAAGGAGAAATTGATTATAATAAAGTAATCAAACAGTTTGGAGCATCATTAATTGATGAAAACTTAAAGGTCAAACTAGCTGGTCTAAAATTAATTGATAAAGGTATTTTTTTCGCACATAGAGATTTAGATAAAATTCTAAAAAAAGAGTTTGCAATAGTTTCTGGAAGGGGCCCGAGTGCAAAAATAACTTTGGCACATTTACAAATATTCAAGTTCGTAAAAGATATGCAAGACAAATTCAATTGCAGAGTTTTCATTCCATTTTCAGACGATGAAAAGTTCTTATTCAATCAAAAATTAAGTTATGAGGAATCAAAAAGACTGGCGTATGAAAATGCTTTAGATATAATAGCAATAGGGTTTGATCCGAAGAAAACAGAAATAATAATTGATTTTGAGAATATGAATCAAGAACTTTACAATCTTTCAATGAGATGTGCAAAAACTTTAACAAATAACACAGTTAGATCAGCATTCGGTTTCACTGGTGATAAGAATGTAGGAATCAATTTCTATCCTGCAATGCAGGCCGCACATATTCTCTATCCAACTTTAAAGTATGGGATACCAACAATTGTTCCGATAGGTGTTGATCAAGACGTTTTCATAAAATTAACAAGAGATATAGCACATAAATTAAAATTACAAAAACCTGGAGATATTTTATCAAAATTCATTCCAAGTTTAGAAGGAACTTCAAAAATGAGTGCTTCAAATCCTAACTCTGCAATATATTCAGATGATTCAATGAAGGATATTGAAAAGAAACTAAAAAAAGCTTTTTCTGGCGGAAGAGAAACATTAGAAGAACATAGAAAATATGGCGGAAATCCAGATGTAGATGTTTGTTATCAATATCTTCATTTATTTTTAGAAGATGATGAAAAAAAATTAAAAGAGATTTATGATTCATATAAATCTGGTGAGCTAACTACGGGAGATCTTAAAAAATACACAATTAAGAAAACTCAAGAATATCTAAAAGAACATCAAAAAAAGAGAGAAGAAGCAAAAAAACTTTTACCAAAGTTTCTAAAATCCTAATTATTTTTCTAATTCAAATCTAAGAGTTTCATACTCTTCATATTTAGAATCACTTAAGATCTCTTTAGCATATTCGCCATCAAAATGTTTAGCAACAAGGTGTGCTGCATGAGTACTTAGTCCTTCTCTAACTAAAGAAGACTCAATAATTTCATGTAAAATATAAGGTTTTTTAAATTTTTTAGGAGCACTATCATGAATATAAATATCTGCACCATCATATACTGTAGATGCAAACCACTCAGCAATTTCTCCTTCACCAGAATAAGATGTCGGATCAATCCAGTAAGTTCTATTCAGATATTCAACTAACCCTACTTTAGAAATATCAAATGAACTAAGTTCTTTCTTCAATTCATTAATTTTGTCACTAAGATCTTCCATTTTAGATGTGTGTCTCTTCCTCGGCTAGCCTGTAAGCAAGAACGAACATTCTATTTTCTTCTTCTTTTGTTAGATCGTAATTTGTTCTAGCATCAAACCCAAATTCTTCATAAATTCCTGGATTCCCTAATAATTCTTTATATATTCTAGAAAATATTAAAGTATTAATATTATTCTCACTTTTACTACCAAGAAATTCAAATACATTAAACTCAATAATCTCTTCTAATTCTGTTCCATCTAATGATTTAATATGTTCAATATATTTATTTATTTGTTCCATGTTGACTCAACAAGATTTGACATAGCATTTACGAAGAATGGGCTCTTAACCCATATCCCACTATCGGAAGTTTCATGCACTTCGTCATCAGTTAACATAAATAAAACTTCTTTACTATCTACCATAATAAATCTGGCATTAAGGTTTTCAACATTTTTTACATCTGCAATTTTACTTATATTTTCAATATCTTCAACTTCCGGGGCCATAAATCTCACTTTAACTCCTTTTTTTGACTTTGATTTAAGTATTGTGCCAAAGGAATCAAGCTTTCTTGATGCTCCTGCCTTTGTCGTCGCAATAGTTATGCTTTTTTCAGCACTATTAATAAGTTCTTCAATCTGATTATAAATATTTTTTCTACCTCTTATTGAGCCTGAAATAAGGTTAGGATCAACATGTTCTATTCCTGTAGTGAATAAATTATTGATTTCATCAAAAACATCTGTATTGTTTAGTTTTTCAATAGATTTGATTTTAGAGTCTGATTTATTTTTAATCTCCTTCTTAACTCTAGAGATAACTTCGCTAGGATCAACAGCTATATACTTGATAGGTTTTCCTACATTCATTATAACGAATCCTCTCTTCTCAAGAGCCTCTAGTACATCATAACTTCTAGATCTAGGAACATCACTAATGTCGGATAGTTCACCAGCAGTAGCTATACCTTTTGATAGCAAAGCTGTCCAAACTTTCACTTCATATTCATTTAAAGAGAAAGATCCTTTCAATTTTTTTAAAAAATCATCAGATAATATCATTGTAGAGTTAAGATAAAAATACTGTTTATAAACCTTTCCATTTGTTATTATTAGGTGGTGGTAAAAACAGAAAGCTTTTTAAAAGGGTATCGCGGAATTAGATAAAATGTTACCAAAAGTAATAAAATTAGGAGATTTGGATGAAGGAATTATGAACTTAGTTGTTGATATGAACCGGATCCCAAAAGTACACACTCTAACTAATTGTGAAGGACATATCTGGGAAGATTGTCCAACTTGGCCAACAAAAGATGGTTGGTTACATTTTTTGACAGAAAAAAACGATCACGGAGAATTATTAGAAGATATATCTAGTTATTGTGATGGTTTTGATCATATGAATATAGGAACTACAGATTATTTGGAAAGATTAGTCCATACAATCTCTGCTGAGTTCGAACCACATCATAATTATGGTATGGAAAATTTATTTGAGAAGATGTCAGAAAGGGAACAAGCAAAATATTTCAAGAATGCAGAAATAAGAAAAAGTGAAATATTAAACAATTGGTCAGATCTTAATAGTTTAGTGAGGAACTATATAAAAAACAATATATCTGAATATGTTGATACTCTCCCATATAGAGAGATATAGTAAATTATTTAAACTTCTTTTTTCTTTTTCTTTTATTATGAAACATATCATAGAATCATTACACCAATTAGAGAGGAAAGTTCTACCTGCTTTAAAAGATAATAAGACTCTTGAAGAACTTGAATCTGCATTGCCTCAGATGAAAGAAGTTGAGATAATGCGTGCATTACAATGGTTAGATAATAAAAAAATTCTAAAAATTAATACTAAGGCATACGAAATTATATCTATAGATAAGGTTGGGAAAGATGTTGTAAAAAATGGTTTACCAGAAAAGAGAATGGTCAACTCAATTAAGAAAGATATTTCTATCCCTGAGTTAAAAAAAGAATCAGGTTTAACAAATGAAGAGTTCAATGTCTCTCTTGGTATTCTAAGAAGAAGTTCCTCAATAACTCTAGATAAAGGTAAAATAAATCTAACAAAACTTGGAGAGAAATCAAAGAAAAAAAAATCTAATGAAGAAGTATTCCTAAAATTACTTTCTGAAAAGATTCTAAAGAAAGGTGATCTAACAGATTCTCAATTAAAATTATTCAATGAACTTAAAACAAGAAAAGAATTAGTAAAATCAGATATAATAAAAGAAAAGAGCATAGAATTAACACCTCTTGGAACAAAGTTATCAAATCAAAAATTAGATTTCTCTGGAATAGTAGACACTCTAACTCCAGCAATGCTAAGGAATGATTCTTGGAAGAAGAAAAAGTTCAGGAGATATGATGTAAAAATTAATGTTCCAAAAGTCTATCCTGGAAGAAGACATTTCCTAAATGAAACAAAACAATATGCTAAGAAAGTTTGGTTAGATATGGGATTTAAAGAGATGACTGGATCAATAATAAATTCATCATTCTGGAATTTTGATGCACTATTCGTTCCACAAGATCATCCTGCTAGGGAGATGCAAGATACATTCTTTGTAAAGGGAAAAGGGAAGCTTCCAAAAGAATTCAAAGATAAAGTAAAAAATCAGCAAGAAGAAAATTGGAAATATAAATGGTCAGAAAAAGAGGCAGAAAGATTAGTGTTAAGGACTCACACTACAGTACTATCTGTAAAAACTCTATCGAAGTTAAAGGAAGGGGATCTCCCTGCAAAGTTTTTTGCAATCGGGAGAAATTACCGGAATGAATCACTAGATTGGTCACATTTATTTGAGTTTAATCAAGCAGAAGGAATAGTAATAGATAAGGGTGCAAACTTCAAACACCTATTAGGTTATCTAACTGAGTTCGCAAATAAAATGGGATTTGATAAAGTAAGATTTAGGCCTGCACACTTCCCATATACAGAACCAAGTTTAGAAGGAGATGTATTTGATCCAGTAAATAAGAAATGGGTAGAATTCATAGCTGCAGGAATATTCAGACCAGAAGTAGTTAAACCACTTTTAGGATTGGATGTGCCAGTTCTAGCATGGGGCCCAGGATTAGATAGGATGATCAAAGCCGCGCATAACATAAAAGATATTAGAGAGCTTTACAAGAATGATTTGAAACAATTAAGGGAGAAGAAAGTTTTAAGATAAAATGCCAACAATAACTCTAGATAAAAAAGATTTATTAAATCAAATAGGAAAAAACCTATCTGACGATAAATTAAAAGATAGGATTTCTATGGTTGGAACTGATTTAGAAAGAATCACTCCAAAAGAAGTAGAGGTAGAGATTTTCCCTAATCGTCCAGATATGCTTTCCTCAGAAGGGTTTGCGAGAGCATTATCTTCATTTATTGGAAATAAAACTGGGTTAAGACAATATAATATACATTCCTCAAAATATTCATTAAAAATAGATAAGAAAGTTTCAAAAGTAAGGCCTTATGTGGTTGCAGCAGTAATAAAGGGGATAAAATTAAACGAACCAATTATTGAGTCACTAATGCAAGTTCAAGAAAAACTACACACAACTTTCGGAAGAAATAGAAAAAAAGCATCAATAGGAGTTTATGATCTAGATAAAATAGAATTTCCATTGACTTATACAACCAAATCAAAATCTTTCAAATTCACACCATTAGAAATGGGATCAGAATTAACTCTCTCCCAGATTTTAGAAAAACATCCTAAAGGAAAAGACTACTCAAAACTTCTAGATGGATTTTCAGAGTTTCCTATTTGGTTAGATACAAATAACAAGGTACTTTCAATGCCTCCTATAATCAACTCAGAAGATACAAAAGTTACAGAAAAAACAACAAACTTGTTTATAGATGTGACTGGGACTGAACTTCAAACAATTGAACAAACTCTAAACATGATTGTAACCTCTCTTGCAGACAGAGGTGGAAAGATACACTCTGTGAAAGTTGGGAATAATGATTATCCTAATTTAACTCCAAGAAAAGTAAAATTAGATTTAAAATATGTTAACAGAATACTAGGGTTGGAAATAAATCAGAAGGAAGTAAAAAAGCTTTTAGAAAAAATGGGATTTGATTATAAACAACCTCATGTTTTAATTCCTGTGTATAGGTCAGATATATTTAGTCAAATAGATTTGGTCGAAGATATAGCAATTGCTTATGGTTATGAGAATTTTAAACCAGAAATACCGAAAGTTGCAACAATAGCCCAAGAAGATGAGCTAGAAGTATTTAAAAATAAAATTGCAGAAATACTAGTAGGATTCAGACTAACAGAAACTAATACTTATAATCTAACAAGTAAATTAAAACAATCAAAATTAATGAACGCAAAAATAAAGATCGTTGAGTTAGAAAATGCATTAAATGAAGATTATAATGTTTTAAGGGCATGGATGACTCCTAGTTTGTTAGAAGTTCTAAAAAATAATAGGCAACACGAGTATCCTCAAAGAATTTTTGAGATAGGAGATGTTTTTACTCCAAAAGAAAAATCTAGACTTGCCGTTACACTAGCACATAAAACTGCAGACTATACTGAAGCAAAACAAATAGTAGATTATCTTTTAACAATCCTAGGATTAGAATATTCAATAGAAGAATGCTCTCATGATTCATATATTCCTGGAAGAGTAGGTAGAGTAATTGTGAAAGGAAAGCCTGTTGCATATATCGGGGAAATCTCTCCAGAAGTTCTATCAAATTTCAGTTTAGAAGTTCCTGTTTCAACATTTGAGTTAAATTTAACAGATCTATTTAAGTTAATAAAATAAGTAAACTTTAAAAGTAAAAACTTCTCAGTTAATCTAGTGGAATATGACTTAGAGATAGATAGGGTTATAGAAGAAATAAAGAAGAATAAAGCAAAGCGAGTTTGTTTACAATTTCCAGATGGTTTGAAACCAATTGCTACGAAAGTAGTGGACGAAATAAAAAGCAAAGTAGATGCAGATATTTTTATTTGGGCAGGTTCATGTTATGGGTCGTGCGATGTTCCAGTTGGTTTAGAGAATCTTAAAATCGATTTAGTAGTTCAATTTGGTCACACAAGGTGGCCATTCGATGCAAAATTAAAAGAACACAACTTCAAATAAAATGAAAATAGGAAAAAGAGAGGTAGTAATATCATTTATAGTACTGATAGTATTAGTTCTAACTATCTTTTTTCCAAATTTAAGGATGTCCCAGGAACAGTACTGTGGAGAGTGTACAGAATGGGAAACAATAGGATGTGGACTAGAAGAGTATGGTTGTTCAGAGTTAGAACTAACTCAAATAAGGAATTGTGCATTTCCAGATATACAAAATCTTCCAATTGGCGATGGGCCCCTTTTTAGTGCACCAAAAGAAATGGGATTGGACATAACACCAAAAGAGAAACAAAAAGAACCAGAGATAACTCCTAAACCTGTTGAAGAAGAAATTCAAGAAGTTGAAGAAGAATCCTCCGAAGAAATTTTTGAAGAAGAGATCCAAGAACAATCTACATCATCTACATCTAGTTCTAATGGGGTATCCGATAAACGTAAAACTCCCCCTATAGGATGTTTATCTAGGTGTATTCAAAAAGCAACAGCTTGCAACACTCCTCCGGAACAACCTTCAAATCCAACTCCCTCAAATTCACAAATAAATGTATTAATCTCCTCAGGATTATCCTGGACTGGATCAGACATAAATTCTGGACAAGAATTGGAATATGATATTTATTTTGGAGCAGAAAGTTTAGAACTAATATCAACTCAATCAGGATCAAATTATTCTTTTGGAGAACTGCTAAATTATTCTACTACATATAATTGGCAAATTATTGTAAGTGACGGATATGATACAACTGTTGGACAAACTTGGCATTTTACAACAGAACCAAAACCTAATGCTCCTCCAGAACAACCAATAAATCCAAATCCTGAAGATGGTGCCCAGGAGATTGATCTTCTTCCAACTTTGACATGGACCTGTTCAGATGATGGAGAATTATCTTATGATATCTACTTAGGAATAAATGATTCTGGATTAAACACAATTTCAAAAAATCAAATAGAACCAAGTTATCAGATTATTCAGGAATTAGACTATTCGACAACATACTACTGGAAGATTGTTGCAAAAGATAATGAATATGAAACAGAAGGACTAATCTGGAATTTTACAACAGGGATTAGACCAAATAGTCCACCAACAAACATAACTAACTTCAATCCAGAATATGGTTCAATAAATTTACCACTTAATCTAGCACTATCTTGGTCTGCTGAAGACCCAGATGGAGATAATATCACTTATGATATATTTTTAAGTAATTCAACAAATCTTACAATTCCAATTTTGTCCGGGCAAGAAGAAGAGATAATAACCATTTCTGGATTAGACTATTCGACAACATACTACTGGAAGATTAGGGCAATAGATGAACACAGCGCAGCAACAGAATCAGATATAATAAAATTCACAACAAGAGAAGAGCCAATCATAGTTGAAACTAGAGGTGCTGCACCATATGCACTATTTGATATAAAAGTTAATTTGTTTAATGAATCTAAGATTTCTTATCCAGGAGAAGATATCTGGGCAGACATCATAATGTATAATATGGGGACTTTGAAACCTGTAGATGTTATAATAGATTGCACCTTAGAAGATATGAATGGGACTATGTATGATTATTTCCAAGAAACTCTTGCCGTAGAAGAACAAACTGCAATGAATCGAAGTATGGCAATTCCTCTGGCTGCTAAATTAGATTATTATGTATATCAATGTGTATTAAGTTATCATGATGAAGTTGCAGTGAGTAGTGATCTATTCGAAACAAAAGAAAGAATAATCCCTATTGAGGATCCAAAAGAAGACTACTCTAAACTATACAAAACTATTCTAGCACTATTCATAGTTATACTCATTTTACTATTTTTATTAATAAGAAAAAGGCCAAAGAAGAAAAGAAAGGCGAAGAAAAAAATAAAACAACCAAAGAAAAAGAAGAGGAAAAGAAAAAAATCAAGAAAATAATCACTCAATGGATATTGTCTGTGCAAGTACTAACTGCAGGAATTTTATTGCTGGCAGGAACTAAGACTACAATTACTGGGGCATTTATTGGAAGTTCGATAACTCCTACATTTCAAGGAATTTTTGGAGTCATATTCGTAATTGAAAGTTTAATGTTATTCATGGCAACAAATCTAGAATATAGAATAGACCAAGAATTACCAAGAAGAAAAAATAGTTTTAGATATGGGATGCACACCTCAAGAAAATATGCATCTAAAAGGGGATGGGATAAAAAATCCATAGAAGATACTATAAAAAACTCAAGGAAAGTTTGCTTATCAAGAGAAAAAAATGGCAGACATAGGTTGGCAGTAGTTTATTATCATCCAGAATTAGAAAATCAATATGTTGTAAGGACAATTGATGGAAACCTTCTCCAAGTTAGTGATTTAAACAATCCTAATTGGATACCTAATGATTGGAGGGACAAATTTGTATATCTCGGCCAATTTAACAAAGATGGAACTAAGAAACAACATAGGAGACGAATTAGGGGAACTAGAAAAAGGGCTAGAAATCGTAGATAATCTAACAAAGTAATATTTTTAAATTCAAGAAAATAATCAAACAAATGTCAAAACTTAATCAAGGAGGTGAATAATATAATGGCAAACGAAGAAATAATCGGATTTCACAAAGGTTCTCTATCAACACTATATAAGGAAAGGCAAGAATTGCACAGAATAATAACTATAGTTGATCAACTTATGAAGGGGCACACAGAAGAGTTAAAGAAACTTGGAGTTGATATAGCTGCAGAAGCACAAGCTGCTCAAGCAAGCCCTCAAGGTTTAGAAGAACAAATAGATGATCCTAATAGACTAGCTTAATTTATAGATTCGGAAGAACAATATCTGGATCATGGTTAGAAAGATATATTGAAAACACTTTTATTTTATTTAAATCTTTTTCATTTAAATTGTTATACTTAATTCCCAATGCACTACAATATTTTTCATCTTTACAAACATCTAATAAAATTCTTTTAGATTCAATAGTCTCAGATTCACATTCTAAATAAAGCCACGCATTATAATCCTCAATATCGTGAACCTCTCTTAATAAATTCTCAATATTTTTTTTTAAATTTGTATAATTCTTCATTTTAAGATAATCTTGCCACATTTTCTTCTTTTTCAAATTTAAGTGAATATAGCTCAAGAAGGAATAAATAATCTTTTGTAAGCTTGGAGGCGTCTTCAGTATAAATATTATCAACATATTTTATTACAGAATATGGGAACTCTCTAACAAAGAAAAAAGCAGATTCTCTATCTTCTTTTATTATACTTTCATTCAATCCCTCAAGGAGATTGTCCAAATATTCTTTAGCACTATCCATTTTACCTATAAATACAAAAAAATATCCATTTAAAAGATTAACTAATTCAGAAATTTTCACCTATTTTGACATTTTGACACGTTGACACACACTCCCAATTCACATATAAAGAAATAAAATAAGATAATATCACAATGGACATAAAACATAATATTGAAAGGTGGTACTTAGAACTGGCTGAACAAGAGTATGATGGGAAAAGAACTATACTAGCTAGTATGATGGTAGAAACTGGATTAGTTTAATCAAATTTACACAAAAATCAAAAATATAACGCCTCCAAAAGTGCATTTATCGCTGGGGTCAGCCTGCCATTTGGCTCCAGCATATAATTATTATTCAGAATTAATAATGTTGACATATGTTCCAGGATCTACTATCTCATATAGCTCTATGACATCATCATTTTTCATTCTTATACAACCATGAGAAGCAGGATTACCAATTAAACCCTCTTCAGGAGTTCCATGAATATAGATAAATCTGGAATGACTATTTTTATTATCAGTTTCACATCCATCTAACCACATAATTCTACTTGTTACAAAATCTTTTGGAAAATCACGATCTTCAGTATAGATATTTGCAAATTTTCCAGTATTTCGCCTTGCCTTAAAAATAGATCCCTTAAGTGCATTATCTCCATATTTTTCTTTTATTTTATGAATTCCTAGCGGAGTTTTATTGCTGCCAGATTTATTTCCAAAACCTGGTTTACCCGTAGAAATATCGTAAGTATTGTTAATTCTAAAATCTTCTATCTCATCTACTAAATACATCTTCTGAGTCTCTCCATCAATAATTAGTACATCCTCTCCCATCTCTAATTCAAATTGGGTGTTAACTTCTTCAAATGCCTCTGAAAGTCTATCTTCGAGAGTATCTTTTTTAATCTCTCCTAAAATATTTGCAGGAGATAGCGCTAAAGCTATGGCACTATATGCGAGATATTTTGAAATTAGCTTTTGTACCATAATCCTTCTAATAATTACTAATATATAAATCTTTATATTTTCACCACTAAGTTATAGTAACGCACAATAGTTGGTAAGATCTTGAATTATAAAGAGAATTCTGAGATTTAGTTAACATTACATAGTTTTATAAAGGGTCACTCTGTTCAAAACACCTAATGGTAAGATCAGAAAAGAACGGAAGGAGAAAATCAAACGAATCAAGAACTTTTGAAGAGTTCACTCGAGATAGAGATTCGTCTAGAAGGGGTTCCGGTCGTTCAAGAAACTCAGGCGGAAGAAGTTCTGGAAGAAAAAGTTATGGTGGAAGAAGTTCTGGTAGAAGAGGATCTGATAGAGGAAACTTTGGAAGAGGCGGATCAGACAGAGTAGAAATGACAAAAGTTGTCTGTGATGAATGTAAAAAAGATTGCGAAGTACCATTTAAGCCAACTTCAAGCAAACCAATTTTCTGTAACGATTGTTTTAAGAGTAAAGATAATTCAAAATCTCAAAGATCTGGTGGATCTAATAAAGAATTAGAAGCAATCAATAAGAAACTAGATATTATATTAACAGCTTTAGAATTAGACTAATTTTAAAAAACAAACTTTAAAAACTCCAAAACACAACTATATTTACTGGAGGCAAAAAAATGTTATTCGAATTTATAGCAAATCCTTGGTTTATGACACTATTACTTCTTTGGACAATTCCTTGGAAAGGTGTAGCTTTATGGAAATCTGCAAGAAACAAACAAAAAAGTTGGTTCATAGTAATGTTATTATTTAGTACAGTAGCAATACTAGAAATGATCTACTTAGGATTTTTTCAAAAGAAATCTAGGAAATAAAGATGGAGAAATACCAATTAGGTTATTTCAGGTACAAACCACATTATATAATTGATAAAAAAACTGGAAAACCTATTCGATTTAAGATATATGATGATGTAATGGCACCTGAATCAAAGCCTGGATACAAGGCAGGAAACCATTTAATAGATGAAAATCTAGAATCTTCTGAATTAGAAAGAAAAATAAAAAGATTAGAAGAATAATTTCTTCATTTTTCTGACAGATTAATAATTTTTTTCTTTGGTTGTTTTTTAAGTTTAGATAGTTTCATAGTTAAAATACCCTTCTTAAAATCAACTTTAGTTTTATCGGGATTAACATAAACTGGTAAAGAAAATACCTTATAGAATCCTCCATACGATCTCTCTTTTCTAAAATAGTTTGCACACTTACTAACCTTATCAATTATTTTCTTAGCTTTGAGTTCTACTCTGTCTGGATCAATAATTAAACTAAGATCTTTTTTATCAACACCAGGAAGTTCAACAATTACAATCAAATCTTTCTTTTTATCTATTATATCGATCAAGGGTTCCCTAATCTTAACACCTTTTGGCAAAGTCATACCCTCTTTCCAATAAATCTTAAAAATATCATTCATCTCTTTTCTAAATTCTTTCATATCTTTTAATGGATCCCAGATTTCACGTTTCATAAATATCACCTATTAATTAGAAATTTAATTTAGAGATATTTAAATCTTTTGAAACATAGAAATTATTAAAAACACTATTATCTAAACTCTAAATATGTTAAGAATAGGTCCTGCGGGAATTGGCGGAGTTAAGGAGGCAGAGAGCAATCTAGAAGAATACAATAAACTTGGTTTCACTGCTGCAGAAATATCATTCACTTATTCGAATTATTTAAAGAAAGATGACGCAATCAGAATTGGCAAGTTAGCAAAGAAACTGAATATCCAACTAAGCATACACGGATCGTACTATATCAATCTTAATTCTGAAGACAAAACAAAAATAGAAAAGAGTAAAAAAAGAATTTTGGGAGCATGCGAAATAGGTCACTATCTCGGTGCAAAAGATATTGTTTTCCATGCTGGCTATTTTGGAAAGAAAGACAAAGAAGAGAGTTATCAAATAATAAAAGAAAATATAATCGAACTAAAAGAAGAAGTTAAAAAGAATAACTGGAATATTAAGCTCTCCTCTGAGACAACTGGCAAGAATAGTGTATTTGGTTCACTAAAAGAAACTTTGAGATTAGCTAAGGAAACAAAAACTTCATTCTGTATAGATTTTGCACACTTAAAAGCTAGAAATCAGGGAAAGATAGATTTTGGGAAAATAATCGAAGAGATCGGACATAAAAATTTTCATATACATTACTCTGGAATAAATTATGGCTCCAAGGGGGAGAAGAACCATATACCTATTGATGTTAATGAATTTAAGAAACTAGCAAAAGCATTGAGAAAACATAAGATATCTGGCGAGATAATCTGCGAGAGTCCTGACACTATTTCTGATTCAATAAAAATGGAAAAAATCCTGAAAGAATAAAATTTTATTAAATCGTTATGTTTTTATACTCTTGAACAGCGTAATTAGTGGAGGTACAATTAAAATGGTACAAGCATACTGTGTTAAATGTAAGAAAAAAGGACAGGATATGAAAGATCCAACAATGAACAAAACTGCGAGAGGCGGATTTATGGCAAAAGGTAAATGCCCAGATTGCGGAACAACAATGTGCGCAATGATGTCAAAAGACAACGCAGAAAAAGCAATGGAAGAAGGGGTAGAAAAGAATTTCTAATCCCTTTTTTTTCTTTTTTTTAATAACAACTCTTTTATACTTAAAATTCTAAAATATCCTTAAGGAGGTGCACTAATGATTTATACACCAATAGAGATTATAGCAATGGTTTTTCTTGCATTAGGAGTAATAAAGATGGTTTACTTAGTAATAAGTCCAAATGCTTGGATGAATTTTGCAAAGAATATGTATTCAAAACCAAAACCATTAAAATTTATATCTCTTATTTTGGCAGCAATAGTTTTCTATTATTTGATCCAAGTTTTTACTATAGTTGAAATTTTCGCAGTAATGGCTTTTCTAGGATTATTAATGGTATTTGGAATGGCAGATCATGTAGGAAAGATATTGAAAGGTTTCAAAATAAAGAATATGTGGAGAGACTACTGGCTATATACATTGATATGGATTGGATTAATGGCGTGGGCAATTAAAGATTTATTTTTTTAATTCCCTTTTTTATTCTTTTTCTAAATATTGTTACTACTGTATTAGGACTAATAAACAAAGATTTATAAAGAGTAATTGTCTAATAAATACAAAAGAAGGTAACTAAATGATTGAAAAATTACTAATTTGTTCAGACATCCATGATGATGTAAAAGCATTAGAGACTTTTGTAGATTATGCTCAGGCGCAGGAAGCAGACAGAATTCTTATATTGGGAGATATGGGGCTTAGACCATACACTCCTCGAGACCTAGAACAGTTACTAATTGGGAGAGATGAGCAAAGATTCATACAATCAAAAAGATCTCATTCTAGACAGGTTCTTGGAGAGATGAAACAACTGATAGATCAATCAGGGATACCTTTAGTTATGGTTCCTGGTAATTATGATGGCACTCAAGATTCAGAAGCAGTATTCGGAGAAAGTAATTTACATAAAAAAACTACGAGATTCGGAAATGCTAGTGTAGTAGGTTATGGTGGTGCAGATGCAAACCTTGGACATATAGAATTATTACAAAGGTTGGGAGAGATTGAACGGTTCGATCACCAAGAACTATATGATTTACTAACTAATAAACAGGCAGATATTTGTATGATCCACAATCCACCGAGAGGTTTATGTGATGATATGTTTAACGGGCAAAATGTAGGTACTCCTGCAACAACTCAATATATCCTAGATAACTCGCCAAAATTAGTTCTTTCTGGCCATATACATGAATCAGGACCTCTTGGAAACAATCCTAGCGGAGTTAAAGGTGTGAGGGTTTACCAAAATCCAAAGACTGGAGAAGATACTCTGATACTAAATCCTGGAAACCTAGGAAGATTTGAATTAATAGACTCTAGAACTCTGGAACCTATTCGTCAATTTGATTATGGGACCTTTATGGAAGTAAATATAGATAAAAATGGGACTCCACAATCAGTTAGTTCGTACAACTTACAAACTAGGGATAGAACAATTGGTGATGTTAGAAAGTTAGAAGAATACACATTTTAATTTTCATTACTTTTAAAAACACTAAATTTAAGTTAAACTACATGGATAAGACTAAATTTGAAGATCTATTACTTGAAAAACCATTAGTTAAGTTGATAGAGACTCATTTCAAACAACCAACTAGTATACAAGCTAAGACTATTCCTTCAATACTAGAAGAAAAGGATGTAATAGCTAGTTCTAAGACAGGTTCTGGAAAAACACTTGCTTTTGCTGCCGGAACAATCCAAAAGGTTGAACCAGATTTTGGGATGCAAGCATTAGTTCTGGTACCAACTAGAGAACTTGTAGAACAGGTTGCAGAAGTCTTTAAAACATTTTCAAAATATAAGGGATTAAATATAGCAACAGTTTACGGAGGAGTTTCATTTAGCAAGCAAGTAAAAAGTTTAGAAGATGCAGATATTGTTGTTGGAACACCTGGAAGGGTACTAGAACACACAAAAACAAAATCGATTTACTTACAAAGAATAACTACTTTAATTTTAGATGAGGCAGATGTTATGGCAAAGTTAGGATTTTTCCCAACAATAAAAAAGATAATGAAACACTTGCCAAAGAAAATTCAAACTCTATTATTCTCGGCAACACAATCAAAAGAGATAAAAAAGTTAGCTGGAGAATATATGAATAAACCAATATCTATAGCTGCAAAAGAAAAAGTAGATACTTCTAAACTAGAACAGATATATTATGAGGTAACTACAAAACAAAAATTATCTCTTTTAACTTATTTATTGCAGCAAGAAGAATCAAAATTAGTCATAGTTTTCTGTAACACTAAGAATAATGTAGATTTTGTTTCTAAAAACCTAAAACTAAGCGGATTAGATGTTTACTCGTTCCATAGTGGAGTTGATCAAAAACAGAGAAACAAGATAATAAAAGATTTTAATGAAGGTAAAAGGACAATAGTAGTTGGTACAAATGTGCTTGCTAGAGGTTTAGATGTGGAGGAAATCTCCCATATCTATAATTATGATTCACCATTTGATCCAAGATTCTACATCCACAGAATAGGAAGAACTGCAAGAGCAGGTAAGGCAGGTAAGGCAATAAGTCTAGTTGCAGAGAGAGATAAAGAACATTTTAAGAAAGTCATAGAAGTGAATAAAGTAGAGATTACAAAGAAAAATCTTCCAGATTTTGAGTTGATAAAAACCGATTATAAAATAAAGAGAGATTACAAGAAAAAGACTAGGAAATAATCAAAATTACCTAATAAATTCCGAATAACTAACTTTTTATACCACAAACCCTAATAATTCTTTATGTTTTGGAAAAAAAAGAGGCGAATTGAAGATGTTCTAAAAGAAATAGCATCAGAATTAGCTCCAGAATACGAAGGAGAATTGATTGTAAGCGAATTTAAATGGGGATCACATATTTGGGAAAAGGGTGCAAGGGAAATACCTCAGACTATAGATTTTCAACCGCGTGTAGAAGGTTACGAAAAAAAACTTATATCTGTTTATGAAAATTACAGTTTATGGGCAAAAAAAGATTTACATATCTATCTAAGGGACGAGTTTGTAGAAGAAACCGCACTGAGATACTTAAATGAATATATTTCTGAGAAAAATTTAAATGACATAGAGATAAAGAGAGAATACTGAATCAACACTTTAATTCTAATTAAAGCTTCATAAAGATTCATAAAGATTTGGAAAAAAGTTTCTTTAAAAGAAAACTTTCACATTATAATCTTCATTAAGAACTTTGGAGGTACTTAAAAAATGAATAAGAAATTGGTTATTCCAACAACACTGGCACTATTGATTATTACAATATCAGTAGGTGCATCGTACGGTTGGGATGATTTAAAATGGAAAAACTGTCCAATGAATGATGAAATAAATGGTGGATTTTATGGGTGCGGAGCACCAGAACCAACACTAGAAGGGGCAGATGAAGCCGGAATTGCACAAGCAAAAATTGCATGTGAAGATTGGTGTAAAGGAAATGGTGGTACTGGAGGAATAGTAAGCCAGTGTAACAAACTTGGTGGCAAAAGTGGAAGTGGTGGTAAACAATCTGTAATGAAATGTGATTCCTGTACTTGTATAGGATTAGCTCCTGTAGTGGAAGGAATAGAAGGAAATTTTTTTAGAATAGGGGCTAACCCCCTATTCTAACTTTTTTTAACGTCTACGCCTTTTTCTAAATTTAGTAGGTTTAGGCTTCCAAGTCAGATTAGCTCTACCAAATTGAGGTAAATCTAGTTTAGGAACACTAATTTTGTTCGCCTGAGCAACTCTTCTAAAATTATCATGGTCTCTAGATGAAAGTATTGTTATCGCTTTCCCTTCTTTACCAGCTCTTGCAGTTCTTCCGATTCTATGGATGTAATCTTTTGGATCTGCAGGGACATCATAGTTATAGATATGTGAAATATCTTGTATATCTAATCCTCTTGCTGCAACATCAGTACAAACTAAAGTAAAAACTTTATTTGTTTGGAATTTATTTAGTACTCTGTTTCTCTTCTGTTGAGTAAACCCTCCATGGATTGCCTCTGCTTCAATACCATTGCCTTTCAAATTCTTTGCAATGAAATCTGTATTGTGCCTAGTGTTACAAAATACCATTACTAAACCTGCTTTTTCATTATTCAGTAAATGTACCAATAATGAAAATTTTTGATTATCTTGTACGTCATAATATCCTTGTTTTAATTTTGCAGGATCTACATGAGACTCTACTTCTACTCTAGCAGGATTATTCAGAAACTTCTCAATCATATGTGCAACCATCCCATGGATTGTTGCAGAAAATAACAAAGTTTGCTTATCTTTCGGAAGAGCTCCCATTATTTTTTCAACATCATCTATGAATCCCATATCAAGCATTCTATCCGCTTCATCTAAAACTAATGTTTTAACTCCTTTCAGTCGAATAGTTCTTCTATCGATATGATCTAAAATCCTTCCAGGGGTTCCAACAACAATATCTGCTTCATTTAGTCTCATAAACTGTCTTTTAATTGGCATTCCTCCATAGACTGAAGTGATTATTAATTTCTTATTTTTTGAGAACTTCTTTAATGAATCTTTAACCTGTTGGGCCAACTCTCTTGTTGGTGCCAAAATTAAAGCCTGGATTCCTCCACCCTTTACAGTATTTTGTATAATTCCTGCTCCAAAAGCAAGTGTTTTTCCAGATCCAGTTGCTGAACCTGCTAAAATATCTCTACCTTCTAGTGCTAGAGGTATAGTCTTCTCTTGAATTTCTGTAGGTTTATCAAAACCTTCTTCTTTTATTACGTCTAATATTGATTTCTCTATGTTTAATTGTTCAAATGTTTTCATTTTAAATTTTGCTTAGAAAAAGTGTGTAAGTTAAATTACTGCTTTTTCTTTCTCCATCTAATACTAATTAATTCTGTCAAAATTGGGGTTTATAAAACCTTGCAATTGCCCTATTTTCAATAAAAAACTATATAAATTCCTAATTCTAGAGATATCTTATGGAAAAGAGGCAATTAATTATCACATCTGTCGCGATTATATCTTTAATATTTATATTCAATATAGGATTTAATAATATAACTGGAAACGTTGTAGGAAATCTTGATGGCGAAATGATGGGAAATTCCCAAGAAGGATACGGTGGTCCAACTGCAGAAGAAAGTGCATGTTTATATTCTTGTGTCGTTGAAAATAATGGGGAAGAGGGTGTTTGCATGGCCGAATGTGGTGTTGCACCTCAACCAGAACCTGCTGATGAAAGTGAGGTATGTATGCAAGAATGTATTATAGTTGGTTGTGAAGAGTATGATAATGCTTGTGAATTGGCGAATGTTGATTCATGTGAAATTGAATGCGGTATGATTGGAGAATCAGAAGATGATGGTGAAAAAGGCGCAGAAGAATTGTGTATTACAAATTGTGTTAATAGTATAGATCCTAGTGTTATTTGTGGTGCTAGTCAAGAAGGAGAGACTGGTGGAGAATTATGTCAGAGCTGTGCTAATGAATGTGTTCACCTATACGCAGGACCTTGTTTAAATAATGAACAATTATCTCAAAGGGAGACAGAGTGTGAAACTTGTGAACACTGTTATGGTGATGTTATTGAAGGTCCGTCTGGTCAAGGATGGGATTGTATAGTTGATGTTAAATGTGAAGACGCTAGCGCAGAATTTGGAGAGGATTCGGGAACAGGTCCAGGAATTGGACAAGAAGGTTATGTTGCTCCAAATCCAGTTGCAGGAGCAGTAGATGGAGTTATTAAATTCTTTAAAGGATTATTTGGCGGCGGAGAAGATGCCTCAGTCATCCCAGAAACTGATAATTTAGCTGAATAATCGATTTTAGTTAGTTTTTTAAGTTTATCCATTTACAATTTAACTATGGTAAACGAAAATAATCTTGAAAAATATGTATCTGAAGACGGTTTCGACCTATGTGTTATGTGTGAAACTAAGACAGAATACAAAACAGATACTATTATTGAAGAGAGATCATTCTATGTTGATGGTGCTGGACAGTTATGTCCTAAATGTTACCCTATTGCAAATGATATCTCTATGGAACCTGACTTTCTCTCAAAATATTTAAATAGTTTTTTATAAAGTTTAAGATAATTAACTCAGATTATTAGAAACTTATATAAATTATTTATTCTTACAATGTCTATGAAAAAATATATTTTCCTAGCTGTGTTAGCAATCTTTATGATAATCTTTGGACTAAGCATGTTCTCTAGCGGAAAAGATGTTCCATTTGGTCCAGGAGCTACGCCTCAGACAGGTAGAGTTGTTAATCCGATTCCTACAGTAGATGTTAATTATGGGAATCTTGCAGATCATTTGGCTAGAAATGCGGTGATAAGAGATTTACCGAAAAATTCAAAAATAATCTTAAAATTTTATAATTTTAATTCTGGTGAAAGAGAATGGGAAAAAAGTTTTGTAATAACTGAGAAAAAAATATACGAAGGAACTATTGAAGATCCTGATCTTATTGTAGGTATAGCTTCGAGTTATATTGAGGAACTAAACAGTAGGAATTTTTGTAAGGTGATAACAAAATCTATGAATAATGGTGGAATGAGTATTTCTATAGAAAAATCTAAGGCAAAATTACTTTGGAAATATAAGGGTATGAAAAAACATATGTCTTGCATAGGGTTTTAATAAAAATAGAAAAAATAAAATAAAAAAAATAAACTATCTAATAAATAAATCTTAATTATGAAAATTATTCAGCAGAATCGTCTTTTTTAACATTTGTTGCCTTTGGGCCTCTGTCGCCTTCTTCTACATCGAAAACTACAGTATCGTCTTCGCTCAATCTAAGACCTTCTTCTAAGTCTGATTGATGCACGAAGTACTCTTTACCGTCTTCAGCAGCAATGAATCCAAAACCCTTCATCTCATTGAAAAATTTAACTGTTCCTTTCATTGTTTGTTACCTCACTAAATTAATACAATACACTCATAAAAGGCCTTTATAAGGTTACCTATTAAGAAAAAAGAACGCCGCAACTGGGATTTGAACCCAGATGCCCATAAGGGCCCAGCTTTCCAGGCTGGTGCAATACCAGGTTATGCGATCGCGGCATAATCAATTTGAAAACTAAATTAGTTTATAAAGTTTACCAAGATTTATATATTAAAACAAACTATAAATTTAAGCTATGTGTGGAATAATTGGTTATATTGGGAGCAAAGAAGCAACACCTATTCTGATAGAAGGATTAAAGAAACTAGAATATAGGGGATATGACTCTGCAGGTTTAACTGTTCTAAATGATTCTTTAACAACAATAAAAAAGGAAGGTAGAATCTCGGAATTAGAGAAACAAAACTTTCCAAAAGGAACTATAGGTATCGCACACACTCGTTGGGCAACTCATGGGGAACCAAATGAGATTAATTCACACCCGCATCTAAATGAAAGTAATTCTATATCAATAGTGCACAACGGAATAATAGAGAATCACACAGCACTTAAAGAATTATTAGAACAAGAAGGATATAATCTAAAATCAGAAACAGATTCAGAAATCTTAGCCCATTTAATTTCAAAGTTCTACACTGGAGATCTAGAAGAAGCAACAATAAAAGCAATAGGGCTAATAGAAGGAACATACGGTCTAGCAGTTTTACATAAAGATCACAAAGAGATAGTAGCTGCAAGAAAAGGGTCTCCATTAATTATAGGGATTGGAGAAGGCGAGAATTTCGTAGCTTCAGATGTTCCAGCAATTCTAAATCATACAAAGAATGTAATTTACCTAAATGATGATGAGATAGTTAAACTTACCAAAGATAGCTACAAAGTGAAGAATATTAATGGGAAAGATATAGATAAAGAAATCCATGAGATAAAATGGTCTTTAGAAGATATCGAGAAAAAAGGATATAAACATTTCATGTTAAAAGAAATATTCGAGCAGCCTGGATCTCTAGAGAATACAATTCGTGGCAGAATAACTGGTGAAATTAAACTAACTCTAAATTTCGATACAAAAAAGATTAAAAAAATAATAATTTTGGCATGTGGAACCAGTTGGCATTCTGCTTTAATTGGAAAATACCTCCTGGAAAGTCTAGCAAAAATTCCAGTAGAAGTAGATTATGCTTCTGAATTCAGATATAGAAAACCCATAATTAATGAGGACGATCTAATAATAGCAGTTTCTCAGTCTGGTGAGACTGCAGACACTCTAGCCGCCCTAAGGGAAGCAAAAGAATACAAGACAAAAACTCTTGGAGTAGTAAATGTTGTTGGATCAACAATATCTAGAGAAGTAGGGTCAGGAATGTATATACATGCGGGACCAGAAATAGGTGTAGCTTCAACTAAAGCGTTCACAGGACAAGTATTATCTCTAGCAATCTTATCATTATATTTAAGGCAAGAAAAAGGTTTGCCGCTAAAACAAGAACTAATAGAAGAAA